>NZ_DHXT01000093.1:0-10712 GCF_002413825.1 Rhodoferax sp. UBA5149 | reverse complement strand
GAGAAGCTATTGAAAACATAGCATTCCATTGATCGATGGCACCCGGTCGGTCAAAGTCTGTACTGGCCAGGGCCTGCCAGGCTGATTCCAGTCGGGCCTTGTCGAAGCAGGTGTCGGCCAAACCAAACTCGAGCGCACCCCCGGCGCCAATCATCTCACCGGTCAGTGCCAGCCATTCGCCGACTCGCCCAGGACAGCGGCTGAGGAAATAGCCACCGCCGACATCGGGAAACAGGCCGATATTGGTTTCGGGCATGGCCATCTTGGTGCGCTCAGTGACGATGCGCAGGCTGGCGCCTTGGCTGATGCCCATGCCACCGCCCATGACAATGCCATCCATGAAGGCGATATAGGGCTTGGGATAGCGGTGGATCAGATGGTTGAGGGCATATTCTTCGGTGAAGAAGTCTTCCAGCTCGGAATTGCCCGCCAAGGCGGCCTGGTGGAAAAAACGGATGTCGCCGCCGGCACAAAAAGCGCCGAAAGGCCCGGTCTTGCTGGTGCCGCGAATCGCCACCGCCTTCACCCGGTCGTCATCACGCCAGGCCAGCAGGCATTGTGTGAGGGCGCGAATCATCGAAAGCGACAGCGCGTTGAGCGCCTTGGGCCGGTTCAGCGTGATCAGGCCGACATGGCCGTGAACCTCGCTCAGGACGTCAGGCGCGTCGTCCGTTGACAGGGTGCTACTTGCATTCATGCTCTGCTCCTCCATCCAATCAGTTCTCGACGACCAGCGCGCCAATCACCAGCACATTGGGCCCCGGCACCTCGTGGGCACCGACGTACGCCAGCAGGATACCAAAAATCACCTCCGGCAAGCCCGACAATGACACGTCGGGGGTTTTGAGCCCCCGGGCGCACAGCACCGCCGGCGCAAAAGGAATAGCCCGTTGCAGCCAGGGAAAATCGGGACGAAGCGCCCGTATTTCAGGGATTAGCGGCCAGCGCGTTTGCGCTCGCTCTCCGTCAGGTGGCGCTTGCGCAGACGAATCGACTTGGGCGTGATTTCAACCAGCTCGTCGTCTTCAATGAATTCCACACCGTATTCCAGCGTACATTCGATCGGCGGGGGGATCTTGATCGCGTCTTCCTTGCCGCTGACGCGGAAGTTGGTCAGCTGCTTGGTGCGCGTGGCATTGACCACCAGATCGTTGTCACGGTTGTGGATACCGACAATCATGCCTTCGTACACCGGGTCGTTGGCCCGCACGAACATGCGGCCGCGGTCGTCCAGCTTGCCCAGCGCGTAGGTGAAAATTTCACCCGCGTCCATGGAAATCAGCACGCCGTTTTTGCGGCCGCCGATGTCGCCCTTGTGCGGCTCGTAGCTGTCGAAGATGTTGGAGATCAGGCCCGTGCCACGCGTCAGATTCAGGAATTCGTTGGTGAAACCGATCAGGCCACGCGCCGGGATGCGGTACTCCAGGCGCACGCGGCCACGGCCGTCCGATTCCATATTCACCAGGTCACCCTTGCGCTCGCCCAAAGCCTGCATCACGCCACCTTGGTGCTGCTCTTCAATGTCAGCGGTCACCATTTCAATGGGCTCGTACTTTTCGCCGTTCACGTCCTTCATCACGACGCGCGGTTTGCTGACGGCCATCTCAAAACCTTCGCGGCGCATGTTTTCCAGCAAAATAGTCAAGTGCAGTTCGCCGCGACCCATGACTTCAAAGATGCCTTCTTCGTCGGTTTCCTTGACGCGCAAGGCCACGTTGTGTTGCAGTTCTTTTTGCAGGCGGTCCCAAATCTGGCGACTGGTGACGTACTTGCCCTCACGGCCAGCCAGCGGGCTGGTGTTGACGCAGAAGTTCATGGTCAGGGTCGGCTCATCAACCTTGAGCATGGGCAGCGGCGCCGGATTGGCCGGGTCGGTGATGGTGACGCCAATACCGATGTCGGCCAGGCCGTTGATCAGCACGATTTCGCCGGGGCCGGCGTCCGTGGCCTGCACGCGTTCCAGGCCTTGAAAAGTCAATACCTGGTTGATACGACCCTTGACGGCCTTGCCGTCCGGGCCTTCCATGACCACCACGTCCATCATGGGCCTGATCGTGCCCTGGCTGATACGGCCAACCCCAATTCGGCCGACAAAGGTCGAGAAGTCGAGCGCCGAGATCTGCAGTTGCAGCGGCGCTGCGGGGTCACCCTGTTGGTGCGGCACATGCTGGAGGATGGTATTGAACAAGGCCGACATGTCGGGGCCCCACTGTTCACCCTGCGCACCCTCTTCCATCGACGACCAGCCGTTGATGCCCGAGGCGTAGACCACGGGAAAATCCAGCTGTTCATCGGTGGCACCGAGCTTGTCGAACAAATCAAACGCGGCGTTGACCACCCATTGGGGGCGCGCACCGGGCTTGTCCACCTTGTTCACCACCAGAATGGGCTTTAGCCCCAGGGCCAGCGCTTTTTTGGTCACAAAGCGGGTCTGCGGCATCGGGCCTTCTTGGGCGTCGATCAGCAGCACCACGCCGTCCACCATGCTTAATGCGCGTTCCACTTCACCGCCGAAGTCGGCGTGGCCGGGGGTATCGACGATGTTGATGTGCGTGCCTTCCCAGGTCACGGCGCAGTTCTTGGCCAGAATCGTGATGCCACGCTCTTTTTCGATGGCGTTGTTGTCCATCACGGTGTCGACCACCTTCTCGTGCTGGGCAAAGGTGCCGGACTGGCGCAGCAATTGGTCGACCATGGTGGTCTTGCCATGGTCAACGTGGGCGATGATGGCGATGTTGCGAATTTGTTTATGGCTCATGGTTCACTTTCTTAATTAGTTGAGGACAGAGCGCCGCTGCGCTCAAGTCTGTCCCCCAATCTTTCAAAATCCGGTCAAAGTCTGCTAATTTGCTCAATCTCAAGCGGGCTTAACAAGCGCCCCGGTATCAGTTCATCCGCCACGACGTGCGCCGTGCCCAACAGGACGCGATCTGCCGGTCCTGCGCCAATCGAAGGGCCGTAAACGGCCACTGGCCCCTTGTCAGGCCAAGCCCCCCGACGGCGTACGCCACTCAGAAAACGCCCGGCACTCTCGGCCTCCAGCGTGACCACCGTGTGATCGCGCAACAGCGACTCCACCGGCATCAAGCATTTCAAGCGCTCTTCCTCCGTCATGGCCTCCAGCGCATCCAGCGTCACGCACTGCGACACATCAAAACCACCGGTCTCGATGCGCCGCAAGGCGCTCAGGTGCGCACCGCAGCCCAAGGCTTCACCGATATCCTCGCCGAGGGTTCGGATGTAAGTCCCCTTGCTGCATTTAACTATCATTTTGATAGCTGGTTGCGCAATGTCTACGGGGGCTAGCGCCATATTTAACTTATAAATTGTCACTTCACGGGCTTCCCGCTCCACCTCAATGCCCGCCCGCGCATATTCGTAGAGCGCTTTACCGTCCTTCTTCAACGCACTGTGCATGGGCGGTATTTGCCGGATCAACCCGGCAAACCGCGACACCACGTTTCTGACGTCTTCCTCCGTGACCTTCACGGGTCGCTCTTCAATCACGTCGCCTTCGGCGTCCCCGGTGCTGGTCTTGATACCCAGTCGCGCCACCGCTTCGTACGTCTTGTCCGCATCCAGCTGGAGCTGACTGAACTTGGTCGCGGCACCAAAACACAGGGGCAACACCCCGGTGGCCAGCGGGTCCAGCGTGCCGGTGTGGCCCGCTTTTTCCGCACGCAACAGCCATTTGGCTTTTTGCAAGGCGTCATTGCTCGACCAGCCCAGAGGCTTGTCCAGCAACAGCACCCCATGCACGGGGCGCCTGGCAACCCGTGCACGTGGCGCATTCATCGTCTAGCCGGCGCCGGGCCGCCCCAAGACGGGTAACGCCCCCTTGGGGGGAAGCGAAGCACATGAAATGGCAAGCGTGGGGGCCACATTTCAGTCCTCTTTGGCCCGAGAGGCCACGGCCCGCGCAATCAAGGCATTCATGTCGGCGGCTCGTTCGGTCGTCTGGTCAAACAGGAAATGCAGTGTGGGCACGGTGTGAATGTGCAGGCGCTTGAACAGGCCGGCCCGCAAAAACCCGGCCGCCTGATTCAAACCTTCCGTGCATTCTTTCGGGTCTCCCGTCAGCAAGCTGAAGAACACCTTGGCGTGTGCGTAATCCGGCGTGACTTCCACCGCCTGAATCGTCACCATGCCCACCCGCGGATCTTTCAGCTCGCGCGCGATCAGCTCGGTCAGATCGCGCTGGATCTGATCGGCTACCTTGAAGGCGCGGTTGGGGGTTTTTGACTTGATTCGCACGGTTTATGCTCCGCCTATCAAAGGGTACGGGCGATTTCGCGAATTTCAAAGAATTCCAGCACGTCACCCTCTTGGATGTCGTTGTAGTTCTTGATGTTCAAGCCGCACTCGAAGCTTTCCTTGACTTCCTTGGCATCGTCCTTGAAACGCTTGAGCGATTCGAGTTCACCGGTGAAGATGACCACGTTGTCGCGCAGCAGACGAAGACGCGCCGTACGCCGAACCACACCGGCGGTCACCATACAACCGGCAATCGAGCCGATCTTGCTGACCTTGAACACCTGACGAATCTCGGCGGTACCAATGACCTCTTCCTTCTTGTCCGGCGTCAACATGCCCGACATGGCGAGCTTGAGCTCATCCACGGCGTCATAGATGATGTCGTAGTAACGGATGTCAACGCCGTTGTTCTCGGCCAACTTGCGCGCGCCGGCGTCGGCACGGGTGTTGAAGCCGATGATGACAGCCTTGGAGGCAATCGCCAGATTCACGTCGGATTCACTGATCGCACCGACCGCCGTGTAGACCAACTGCACCTTGACCTCGTCGGTCGAGAGCTTGAGCAGCGACTGCGCCAGCGCTTCCTGCGAACCTTGCACATCGGCCTTGATGATGATGGGCACCATCTTGACAGCACCAGCCGCCATGTCGGTGAACATGTTCTCCAGCTTGGCTGCCTGCTGCTTGGCCAGCTTGGTGTGGCGGAATTTGCCAGCACGGTAAGTAGCAATTTCACGGGCCCGGCGTTCGTCGGACATCACCATGAACTCGTCACCCGCTTGCGGGACCTCGGTCAGACCCTGAATCTCGACCGGAATCGAAGGGCCAGCCGTTTTGATGGTCTTGCCGTTTTCATCCAGCATGGCGCGCACACGGCCGTAGGTAGAACCGGCCAGCACGATGTCGCCGGTTTTAAGGGTGCCAGACTGAACCAGAATGGTGGCCACCGGGCCGCGACCCTTGTCAAGGCGCGCCTCAATCACCAGGCCCTTGGCCATGGCATCAATCGGTGCGCGCAGCTCCAGCACTTCGGCCTGCAGCAGCACTTGCTCCAGCAAGGCATCAATGCCCTGCCCGGTCTTGGCCGATACCGTCACGAAGGGTGAATCACCGCCGAATTCTTCAGGCACCACTTCTTCCACCACCAGCTCGTTTTTGACGCGCTCCGGGTTGGCATCCGGCTTGTCGATCTTGTTGATCGCCACCACGATCGGGACACCGGCCGCCTTGGCGTGCTTGATGGCCTCTTTGGTTTGCGGCATCACGCCGTCATCCGCCGCGACCACCAGAATCACGATGTCGGTGGCCTTGGCACCACGGGCACGCATAGCCGTAAAGGCCTCGTGACCGGGGGTATCGAGGAAGGAAATCATGCCGCGTGGTGTTTCCACGTGGTAGGCACCAATGTGCTGGGTAATACCGCCGGCTTCGGCCGAAGCCACTTTCGCGGTACGGATGTAATCCAGCAAGGAAGTTTTGCCGTGATCGACGTGGCCCATGACCGTCACAACCGGTGCGCGCGGCAACGATTCTGACTGCTGCTGTGACACTTCGTCATCGGTAAAGGCTTCCGGATCATCCAGCGCCGCCACGATGGCTTTGTGGCCCATTTCTTCCACCAAAATCATGGCGGTATCCTGGTCCAAGGGCTGGTTGATGGTGACCATCTGGCCCAGCTTCATCAGGTGTTTGATCACCTCCGACGCCTTGACGGCCATTTTGTGCGCCAACTCGGCCACGGTAATGGTTTCAGGCACATGCACTTCGATGACGCGCAGCTCGGCAGGCGCTGCCTGCACGCGGTGGTCGTCACGGTCTCGGTCATTGCTGCCGCGTCGGCCACGTGCCGGGGCGCGCCAGTTGGTGCCGCGGCCAGCGGGTGCACCGGTGGCGCCACGGGTTGGCAGGGCCTTTTTCTTGGCCGGATCGCCCGCCCAACTACTGGAGAGCTTGGCCGATTTGACTTCTTTTCCAGCGCCAGCGGCGGCGCCGGCACCTGGGGCGCCAGCGGCGCCGGGCTTGGCCGGTTTGGCAGGCGCCGCGCCAGCGGCTGGTTTGTGCAGCGTCCCTTTGAGGCCGGCCTTGGCGGCATCGGCAGCGCCTGGCTTGACCGCCGGTTTGACTTCTTCCGGTTTCTTGGCGACCGGCGCTTTTTTGGCCGGTGATGACATCATCAAACGAATGGCAGCGGCTTCATCCTCTGCCTTGCGCCGGCGATCCCCCAGATCGGCCGCCCGTGCGACATCTTCAGCCGCACGCGCCTTGGAATCGGCGACCGCTTTTTCACGTGCCAGCAATTGCGCCTTGGCCACGTTTCCCGCTTTTTCGGCTGCTTCCAAAACCTTGGCTGCTGCGATATCAATAGCATCTTGCGCTTGTTCGACGGGAGCTACAGGCTTGTTTATCTCCACGGCGGCTTGCGAAGCGGCTTTTTCAGCAGCGGTTGCAGCGGCCGTTTCAGCCGCTTCATGAGCCCGCGCCTCCAGCTCTTCGCGCTGACGCCGGCGCTCCGACAATTCCTCTTCCTGTCGGCGAATGAATTCAGCCTGGTGGCGAGCCTCTTCCTCACGACGCGCCAATTCAGCGTTGTCGATCAGCGGCGTCGTGTCAATTTCGTGTTCCAACTCCTGCTCGGGCACCTCAACAGCCACTTCGACCCCGTCCTCGCGGCGGATAAAGGTGCGCTTCTTGCGCACTTCGACCTGGATGGTGCGCGCCTTGCCACTGGAGTCCGCCTGCTTGATTTCGCTGGTGGACTTCTTGACGAGCGTAATCTTCCTGCGCTCAGGGCTGGCAGTGCCATGGCTGGCCTGCAAATAAGTCAACAGATGCTGTTTATCAGCGTCTGTCAGCTTGTCAGAAGCGGCCGATTTGGCCACTCCCGCCGATTTCAGTTGCTCAAGCAAGGTATCGGTTGATTTTTTGAGTTCGCTTGCAAACTCGGCGACGGTCGTACTGGACATTTGTTGTGTAACCTTTAGTTCGGCATAACAAGCCCTGCGGGCAATTGTTAGCCATCACTGAAACTTCGTTTTAGCTACGACATAACAAGCCTATGGGCAATTGTTAGTCTGCACTGAATCTTCGATTTCATGACATTGACGGTGTTTGAGAAGCGGCGTCATTGGTAAACCAATGTGCGCGCGCCTTCATGATCAAGGTCTTGGCTTCGTCCGCAGACTGGCCGGTGATTTCCGTGAGCTCGTCAACGGCCAGATCGGCCAGGTCGTCACGGGTGTGAACGCCGCTCTCTGCCAACTTGCCGATCAGTTCGGGGGTGAGGCCTTCAAGGTCATGCAAGTCCAGCGAAACCTCTTCAACACTCTCTTCATGCGCAATTTCCATGGTCAGCAGCGCGTCTTTGGCGCGCGTGCGCAATTCGTTGACCGTGTCCTCGTCGAAGCTCTCGATCTCGAGCATTTCTTCCAGCGGCACATAGGCCACCTGCTCCAGACTGGTAAAGCCTTCCGCAATCAGCAGATCGGCAATTTCCTCGTCGACATCGAGCTTTTCCATGAACAGCTTGCGGCCCGAATCGGTCTCGGTGGCTTGCTTCTGGGCCGACTCGGCAGCATCCAGAATATTGATCTTCCAGCCGGTCAGATCGGACGCCAGGCGCACGTTCTGACCGCCACGGCCAATCGCGATTGCCAGGTTTTCTTCGTCCACCACCACGTCCATGGCATGGCGCTCTTCGTCCACCACGATGGAGGACACATTGGCCGGGGCCAGGGCACCAATCACAAACTGGGCCGGGTCTTCGCTCCACAGCACAATGTCCACGCGCTCACCGGCCAACTCGTTGGTGACGCCATTGACGCGCGTGCCGCGCACACCGACACAGGTGCCGATCGGGTCCACCCGTTTGTCATGCGACAGCACCGCGATCTTGGCGCGCGAACCGACGTCACGGGCGCAGGATTTGATCTCCAGCAGACCTTGCTCAATTTCGGGCACTTCCTGGCGGAACAGCTCAATCATGAATTCAGGCGCGGAGCGCGACAGAATGATCGGTGCGCCGCGCAGGGTGAGGTCAACCTCCATGATCATGGCGCGAACGCGGTCGCCCATGCGCAGGTTTTCCTTCGGGATCATCTCGCTACGTCGCAAGCGGCCTTCGACACGACCGCTTTCGACAATGATGTCGCCCTTGTCCATGCGTTTGACGGTACCGACGAAAATCTTGTCGCCGCGCGACATGAAGTCGTTGAGCAACATCTCACGCTCGGCATCGCGAATTTTTTGCAGAATGACCTGCTTGGCCGCCATGGCACCGATGCGGCCAATCGGAACCGATTCCACCGTTTCTTCGATGTACTCGTCCACCTCGATGTCGGGAATCTGTTCCTTGGCTTCGAACAACAGGATTTCCTGGTCAGGCAACTGCAGGCCCGCCTCATCGGGCACCACATGCCAGCGACGAAACGTCTCGTAGCTGCCGCTGTCGCGGTCCACCGCGACGCGGATATCCACCTCGCCCTGGAACAGCTTCTTGGTCGCTTGGGCCAGCGCTGCCTCGACAGCGCCAAACACCACATCACGCTCCACGTTCTTTTCGCGTGAGATGGCTTCCACCAGCATTAACATTTCGCGATTCATGCCATGACTCTCCTGTTTCAATTCAAATTCGATTCTGTGTCGCCCTTGGAATCACGGCCCTCGCCGCGCCCCTTGAAGCTGACAATAGGCGCCAGTCGCGCCTCCTTCAACTCATCCAGCGTAAAGCCCAAGGCCTGCAACGGCGCCGGCAATCTCTTCTTGCTGACTTTTTGACCGGGCTTGACCACCGGCGCATCGCTCCAAACGATTTGCCAACCGCCCGCAACAGCGCCCCCGTCCTCACCCGTGGCGCGCTCCAGGGTGCCCCGAAACTTCTTGCGGGTGGCATTGACCAAGGCCCCTGCCGCAACCCCGATGGGCGCCTTCAGCGTGACGTCAATCTCCTGACCGACAAACCGCTCAAAATCTTTTTCATGTCGCAAGGGACGGTCAATGCCCGGCGAGGACACTTCAAGCCGCTTGTACTCAATCCCATCCACTTCCAGCGCAAACAGCAACTGGCGAGTGACTTTCTCGCAATCTTCCACCGTCACAAACTGCGCTACACCCGGCACCGCGCCATCCGCTGGCGCCGACCACGGCAGGTCAATCGTGATGCGCAGCAATCCCGCCGCGGAACGCTCGGTTTCGACCAGGTCGTAGCCCAGACCGGCTACGGTTTGTTCAACAATTTCTTTCAGTGCCACGTGTGTTCAGATGCAATGCAAAAACAATCGACCAAAAAAAACGGGCGGTAGATACCCGCCCGTTTGGTCGTGAGCTTTGGATTGTATCCTAAAAACCGCTTAAGTGCCTTGATTTCTAAGGATTTATCCACCTGCGGCGAGCAGGGTTTTGGTGTAGTCGTGCATCGGAGCCGTCAACACCTGCACCGCTGACCCGGACTCCACGATTTTCCCATCTTTCATGATCACCACGTCATGGGCCATGGCCCGGATGACATCCACATCGTGGGTGATGAGCAGGTAGCTCAAACCGTGCTCCCGTTGCAGGCGCTGCAAGAGTTGCAAAACCTGCTTCTGGATCGTGACATCCAGTGCACTGGTGGGTTCATCCAGCACCAGGATCAAGGGGTTCACGATAAGTGCCCGGGCGATCGCCAAGCGTTGCCGTTGCCCGCCCGAAAATTCATGTGGATAACGCTGCAGCAACCCCGCAAGCTGGGATTCATCCATGCCGAGCCCCATGCCAACATCCAGCAGTGCCTGCAGCACACGCAGGCGCGCTTGGGCTGGCAGTAGACCGGGCTCGTGCACCAACAGCCCTTCGCCCACAATTTCCTCCACCGTCAGGCGCGGCGACAGGGAAGAAAAAGGATCCTGAAACACCACTTGCACCACGCGGCGCAAGGATTTGTTGCTGAGCGCACTGATGCCCCAGGCTTGTCCCGTCACCTGCAATTCGCCGCTGAAAGGCAGCAAACCCAGCGCGGCCAGTGCCAGCGTGGATTTACCCGAGCCGGATTCGCCCATGACGCCCAGGGTCTGTCCGGGCTGCAGGTCGAAGTCGGCGCCTTGCACGGCGACGAACTCACCATGCCTGAACCAGCCCTTGAATCCCGGCAGCGGTATGGCATAGCCCACCCGCAGCGCCCGGGCCTGCATCACGGCCTGTTCGCCTGCGAGCGGCGCCCGGGCCTGCATCACGGCCTGTTCGCCTGCGAGCGGCGCCCGTTCCGCCACATCGCGCACCGGTTTGCTGTCAATCAAGCGGCGGGTATAGCTGTGTTGCGGATGGGCAAAGACGTCGGCCACCGCGCCCTGCTCCACGATATGGCCGTTTTCCATGACGATGACGCGGTCGGCAAAGCGGCGCACCAGATTGAGGTCATGGGTGATCATGAGCACGGCCATGCCATTTTTTTTCTGGAAACTGGCCAGCAGGTCCAGAATCTGCCC
>NZ_DHXT01000191.1 GCF_002413825.1 Rhodoferax sp. UBA5149 | reverse complement strand
CAGAATGCAACACTACACTAGCAGCTATTACTTTCGTAGCGTATCTGAATCAAAACGGTCTCAGTGATCCGCAGCTGCGCTGGTACCTGGACTATTGCTGCCGTGACGATTACGGCGCTGGCATTGCCACGGTGTCGGCCTGGGCCGGCATCCACTACTTTGCCAGCCGCCACGGTTTTCACGCGCCCGGCGTGGAGACGGCCGAGCGCGACAGCGTGCTGACCTGGCCCGAGGGCAACGCCTGGCTCACCCGGCGCCTGGCCGCGCCCCTGCAAGAGCGTCTGCACACCGGGCGCGTGGTGCTGCGCATCGCCCAGGTCAAGCACGGCGTCGAGGTCGACGCCTTCAACACCGCCACGCAAACCCTGGAGCGCTGGCAGGCCAGTCGCGCCATCGTGGCGCTGCCCATCTTTGTGGCGGCCCGCGTGCTGCAGGATGCGCCCGACTTTCTGCGCCAGGCGACGGCCCGCACGGCGTATGCGCCCTGGCTGGTGGCCAATATCCATATCCAGGCCGCGCTGCATGATCGCCCCGGCCCAGCCCCGAGCTGGGACAACGTGCTGTACGGCGCGCCGGGCCTGGGCTACGTGGATGCCATGCACCAAAGCCTGCAGCCGGTGCCGGGTGCCACCGTGCTGAGCTACTACCGCGCGCTGGGCGATGTGCCGGACGGGCGCCGCCAGCTGCTGGAAAAACCGTGGGCCGCCTGGCGCGACGACATCCTGACGGAGCTGGCTGTGGCGCATCCCGATCTGCCCGGCAAAACCACCCGCATCGACATTACCCGCTACGGTCATGCCATGGCCGTTCCCCGGCCCCTGAGTTCAAGTCAAATCAGCCCGCAGCCCTCGTCAAACAAGCGCAGCGCGCTACAAAATTCAGAGCAATTGCGCATTACCCACGAGCGCCTGGCGTTTGCCCACAGCGACTGGGCCGGTTACTCGGTGTTTGAGGAGGCGTTTACCATGGGGCACGGGGCCGGGCTCGCTGCCTGAATTGGCAGTGGGGTGCGCTGGCCATCCGCGAACGTCATTCAGCAAACAGGTGGTGTAGCGCCTTATTTTGCGTTCACCATCCGGGCCAAAGCGCCAGCATAGCCATGGTACTTTTTATTGGCCGGATTCAATTCATGCACGCGACTCAGCAGGTCTTTTATCTCAACGGTCATAAGATCATTTTTGCCTTCCTTGCTCATCAGGCCGATCAATAAACCGCACAGGTTCATCAGGATAACTTCGTTGTTCGGCAGGTTTTGCAAGGCCTGTCTCAGAAGCTTCACCCCTTCCTCGAATTCGCCGGCCTTCGCCAGCATGACGCCCTGGTTATTGATGTCGACGACTTGCTGGCGCGATTCCTTGACGAGCGAGCGGCCTTCGTCGCCCAGTTGTTCGCTGTCAAACAGGGCTTCAACCTGGCGGGAGATTTCAGCGTTCTCATGGTTGTTTTTCACGACATCGCGGAGCAAATCGCAGGCCCGGTCTTTCTTCCCCAGCTTGAACAGTGACTTGGCCATTTGCATCGCGACCTCACTGCTGACCTTGCCGGCCAGTTTTTCCAGCAACTGTTCGGCACCCGCCATCGCGGCTTGCGCCTTCTCCGATTGCCCCAACTTTTGATAGACAGCGCTTTCGGCCGCTGCGGTTTGGATCGCGGCTTCCGGGTTGTCTTTGAACTCCTTTTTGCTTCGTTCAAGGACTTTCAGGGCTTCGTCAGGCGTGCCCTTGTCGGAAAACACCCTGGCCAGTCCGGCGTAAACCGCCGGGTTCTTGAGAGAAGAAAATTCGCTGACCTTGATGGTTTTCTCAAAGGCCGCTTGCGCGATATCCAAAGCGCCATTTTTATAGGCGGTATCGCCAAGGGTTTTTTGTCGTGTCAAAGAATTGGGCGAGAGCTTGACCGCGTCAAGAAGAACCTGCTGCGCCTCTTCTCCATTGCCGAGTACATCCAGGGTTTTGGCCAGCCAGTCGGAGGCTTCCAGAAACATTCTGTTCTCCTCCAGGACTTGCTGGAAAATGTCTTTCGCGTCGGCATAATCGCCGGTATAAAAAAGAATCTTGCCCAGCCCTGTTTTTGCCCACGGAACGCTACGGGCAGCCAACACCGTTTCAAATAGTTCTTGGGCTGTTTTGTAGTCCCCGATGGTCAGCAGCAAGTCACTCTTGATCCGCAGGATCTCCTGGGGATTCAAAGGTTTGGCTTGCAGCTGTTGATCGCATTGGGCGATGGCGGTGACGTAATCCCGTGCTTTGATGGCCGTTTCGATACCACTGAGAGACTTCTTCTTGATGATCAGTTTTTCCAGTCTGCTTTCCAGCAAGCTTTGATTGATGGGCTTGAGCAGGTAGTCGTCGGGCTTGACCTCGGCCGCGCCCATCACCATGTCGGTGGTTTTTTCCGCGGTGACCATCACCCAGATCGTGGACACCCCGATATAGCTGGACAGCCTTGCTTCCTCCAACACCTGCTGTCCGTTCTGGCCGATACCGAGGTTGTAATCACAGATCACGATGTCAAAGCTATTCATTTGCAACAGCTTCATGGCCTCCTTGCCATTCGCCGCTGTATCGACCTTGATGACGCCCATTGATTTGACAAGGTCTCGCAGCATCGTGCGCATGCCCTGGAAATCGTCAATGATCAGTATGCTGGCTTGCTGCAAAGGAGAGGACATTGCTGGAGTCTTTCGTCAATTAGGTTTAGGGAAGTCTCACCACAAAACATCCGCCCCCATACGCGCCGCCATTTTCGATGGTGAGCGAACCTTGATGGCTACCGTTTTTGTGCATGCTGGCCGCGCGGGCCGCGAAATGAAAGCCCAGACCGGTGCTGCCGCTTGAAAAATTGATGCCTTTATGGGCCGAGACCGGGCCGTTCTGAAGCATGCTTTGCGGATAGCCTTGACCATTGTCTTCGACCCGCAGCTCAAGGTAAGCGCCTTCTATTTTTGCGACGACACGGATCTTGTCGCCAGTGTAGTTATACGCGTTGTTCAAGGCGTTGATCAATATGCCCGTGACCAAGTACCGGTCGACATACCAATAGCAACTCTCATCACAATCGACCGAAATGGCTATTCCCTTGAATTCCATCATGGTTCTGTTCTGCAGCACGGCCTCTTCAATCACATCGACCACGGATTGTTCCGCTATGTCCATCGGATAGATGGATTCCCCGAACTTATAGAGGCTGAGCAATTGAATGAGGTTCGCATTCATGCGGTTGGCCTCGTAGATGATCAGCCCCAAGCTCTCGTAGGTTGGCGTATCGCCCCGCTGCCGACATTGAATAGCTATTTTCTCCAGCGAACTCACCTGCATATTCAAGGAGTTTTTCATGTCGTGAATCGACGAGGCGATGAAATCCGTGAAGTTGATGTCTTCCTGTGTCATATTGTTTGTCCCTCATGTTTTCCCAGGCATCGGCTATTCACACCACCTGCGCGCGACTCGGATGTCGTTGAAGCGGTGGCGTGCGAATTCGTGGTGACCACCTCGGTCTACAAGGCGTTCATCAGCTTGGCACAATGCGCCGGGCTCTTGATCCCGCCGGTCATCCGGTAACCCGCGGACTTGAGCGCAGCATCGAGCGATGAGCTTAGTCCAGCGTGAATCCGATTTTCAGGGACACCTGCCAGTGCGCCACCTTGCCATCGATCACTTGGCCTCGGGTCTCGGTGACGGTGAACCACTGGATGTTGCGTACCGTCTCATGCGCCTTGGCGATGGCGGTGCTTACAGCGTCTTCCATACTGACGCTGGAAGAACCGGTTAGTTCAAGCAGTTTGTAGACATGGTTACTCATCGCATTGCTCCCAAGAGTTGATCGGTCTGTCTCTTGGAATCTTACGCGGTTTGCGTTGAAACCACAAACACGGCGCAAGGCCACGGGCAAGCGGCGCGCGCTGGCGGGCAGGGCCGCCGCCAGGGTGTTGCCGCCGACTTCAAGCCCATTGTTACGCGGACTTTGAGGCGGTGTTCCTGATGCGGGCCGTCCAGTCAACCATGTCTTCGTTGATGGCTTCATGAAGGGCCGTGAGAACTGCACCGCGAAGACGAAGCTTGGTGGCGGTGAAAGAGGGCGCATGAAGCTTCTGCAGGCGCGTCGTGTTGCTATGGAGCGCGGACGCGAGCGATGCTGCCGGAACAACCTCATCGAGAAAGCCGGCAAGTACCGCCTTGTGGGGCGAATAAGGTTGCGCGGACAGCGTTGCGATGTTCAGGTGCGCCGGGGCAAGGCGCTGCCGACACACTTCAACGGCAAAGCGCGGTAGTGTCAGACCAATCTGCAGCTCGTTGACCTGAATCGTGGTTTCCCGGTCCAGGCCTATGCGCACGTCGGCGCAAAGCAAGAGAAATGCGCCCATGGCAATCGCGTGGCCGGTGCATACCGCGACCACCGGGTGCGCAAACGAAAGCAGTCTTTCCGTCAACCGGGCGCCGGCCTCCAGCATTTGATACTGTTCTTGGGGATCACCTTTGAAAACAGCCAGATCAAAGCCACCAGAGAACATGCCGGTGCGGCCCGTCAGCACGACGATGGCCTGGTCTGCTTGAGCCCGGTCGAGCGCGGTGTTCAAGGCTTGCAACATGCGTGAGTTCATGACATTGGCTTTGCCATCGTCCATCTTGATGGTGGCGATGCCGGCGTCAAATTCATAGGTAAGCGGTGCATTCATCGTGCGCTCCTGCCGTGTGGTCGATGTTCTAGGTCAATTGAAAAGGAATGAATTCTGCGCTGTGAGGGCGAAGTTCCAAGTTCAAGAACTCGCCTATCGCCTGGGTCAATTCAGGGGCCATCAGGATTTTCATGTGCCCATAGACACTGGTTTTTATCAGGCGCGCGCCAGGGCAGAGGGACCGAATTTTATCGCCTTCGGTGTGATTAACAAAACGATCCGATTCATCGTAGAACAGCAAGAGATCCGATCCCGTGTTGGTAAAAGAACGCCCGGTACTCAAGCGCTCCCACGTGTCATTGAACTGCCCTGCAATGTAGTTTTTGTAAAGTTCCAGCACCCGGTTTCGAGGACCGAGTTTTTTTCGGATGACCTCAATGGGCGGGAAGGGGTGCGAAGGCGCGCAAATGCAGACGTAGCGACTGGCCCCAATGTTTTTCAGACCGCGTGCCGCCATCATGGTCAGCGCTCCAGCCGAATGACCCACATAAGCATAGACTTCCTGATGAAGCGATTGCGTCAGTGCCGCAATATCCACAATGAAATGTTCCCAGTCGGTATGTCGCTGCGGCGAGCTCCCATGACCCGTGACGTCAATGGCCACGCACTTGAAGCCCAGTTCGGCAATGGTTGATGCCAGTGGCGCAAGTTGCGCGGCGCGGCCGTTCCATCCATGCACAAAGATAACCAATGGCCCATCGCCCCAGACCCAAGCGACATTCTGATTGTCGGGGCCATAGTGCAACACGCTGGCTTTAGCCATTGCTTCTTGTTGGGGCGGCAAAATGGAGGGGCGCTGGCTTCTGGTCGCCAGGAAACGGACGATGCGAATCGCGGCCCTGTCGGGAACCCATTTGACAAGATGTCGGGTAAATTTAAGCAGCATGTGATTCCAGTAGGAGGGGTTCGGTCAAGGTCAATCTCGGTGCGTGTGATTTTTGACAATCAATGGCAACGTTAACAACTTTGACAATATGATCAAGAACATATTCAGGGCTTGGCGTCAAGCGCCCTCGACTATGGATGTACTTTTAACCCAATAGCAACATGATCCAGTGACAAATACGAGAGCACGCGATGCCTTATCCGAAACACCACGCCGCCAAAACCCGCGAGAAGATTCTTGCCTGCGCTTACAAGCTTTTCATTGCCAGAGGTTTTGACGCCACATCGATTGACAGAATCATGCGGGATTGCCAGTTAACCCGTGGCGCCTTTTATGCGCACTTTCAGAGCAAGAGCCAGCTTTATGGCGCAGCCATCGCGCAGGCTGCCATGCAAAGCCGACTGGCTGGGGATCGGCCAACCCATTTGAGCGAGAAAGCCTGGCTTTTGGAGCTGCTGACCTCCTACCTTTGCAAGGATACGTCCGCAAAAACGGACTGGCCGTGCCCCCTCGCCTTCCTCGCGACAGACGTTGTTCGCCGCGAGCCGGAGGTCAGAGCGGCCTACACGGCGTCGTTCGCTGCGATGAACACGCATATCCGGGAACTCGCCCAGACGTACTCCAACTGTAGCGAGGCAACCGTACTGTCGGTGACAGCGATGCTGATTGGCACGGTAGCTATCGCAAGGACCCTTGACAACGAGCGTTTGCGTATCAGTTTGCTGGAGTCCAGCGTCCAAACGGCAGTGATGCAGTTGGGCTTGGCATAGTTTCCGAGCCATGACCGGTTCTGTCGTGGCAAGTGCTGAATACCAGCCAGGTGAACCCGATGAGGCGTGATGCAAAAACTGGCGCCTGCTACAGCACCAAGGTGAGTCCGCCGTCGACGACAAAGATTTGCCCTGTGGCGTAACGGGTTCGCAGCAGGCCAAGGGTTGCTTGCACACAGTCGTCAGGGGTGGCCGAGCGTTTGAGCGGCGCCATGGCCTTGACGCCGTCATGTTGCGCCTGCCAATCCTTGGTCCACGGTGTCTCCACCAGGCCGGGCGCGACGGCGTTCACGCGCACCGGTCCACAAGACTTGGCCAGCAATAAAGTCATGTGGTTGAGCGCCGCTTTGGTCATCGAATACGCAATCGAACTACCGACCGGGCGCACGCCCGCAACGGAGGTGATGTTGACGACGTTGCCGTCGTCGCTTTGTTTGAGGTAGGGCATCGCTGCCTTCGTGAGTATCCAGGTGCCTATCACGTTGACATCAAAGGTGCGCGTAAAGATGTCGTCGGTCAGGGCCTCCAGATCATGATGGGGCACGACAGTGGTCCAGCCCGCGTTGTTCACCAGAATGTCCAGTTTTCCGAAGCGCTGCAGTGTGGCGGCGAGCAGTCGCTCGCCAGACGCCTTGTCGCTGATGTCGGCCTGTACGTAAAGGGCGTTATCGCCGAGCTCTTTGGCCAATTTTTCGCCGGCTTCAACGGACGACGCCGAATTGATGACGACGGACGCGCCGAGTTCTGACAGGCGACGGGCGATTGCCTCGCCGATACCGCTGGTTGATCCCGTCACTACTGCAACTCTGCCGGAAAACTCACTCATTGTTCCCACCTTTTGTGCTTAAGGGGGCCAGAATATCCGGCCTCCGCTGCCCGAGTATCTGGTCTTTGGGTTGGGACGGCAAGCGCCATCTCCCTCATGACGTGCCGGGCTGGGTAGCCGGGCACGGCATTGAGCGATTGAAACGAGACGTGACTTACTTGGCGGCGGAAGCCTTTTGAAAGGCCTCGAGCTGCTTCAGGGCCTTGATGTCTTCTTCGGTCAGCTGATGCGATTTGCAGCGCGGATCGTTGTTTTGAATGGCGTGAATCATGGCGCGGGAAATCGGAATGGTTTCGCAGCCATGACCGGCTTCGCAGATCGAATCAAACTCAGGGCGAGCCTTGATGTGGCAGGTGAAGCAGTTGCCACCAAAGCGGTTGACCACATCAGTGAAACCACGTTTGTGGATGGATGAGCCTTCTTTGGACACGTCCAGCTCGAAATACTCCCAGTCGCGGGTGGCGGCGTTGTATCCCGCATCGTGCTTCACCATCACTTCGCCAGGCACCAGCTGCACCACCGAGCCGGGCGGATAGATGCCACCATTCTCCGACTTGGCGACCGCAACGGTTTCCTTGAGCTTGCCCAGCAGGTTGTCCACGTAGAAATGGCGCACCGGCGTCATGTCGGTGATGCAGTGGAAGGTTTTGTTGTCGATGCTGATCTTTTTCTCATCGCCCGCTTGCGCGGCGAATGCACTGCCGGCAAGCAGTAAGGCCATGCCGGCGGCGACGCCGCGCCACAGCGAGGAAAGGCTGTAATTTTTAGTCATCATGATGCGAACCCTTAAAAATGGGCGCCATAAGGCGTGGATAAAGTGCAATAAAATTGCCAACAATTATATTGTGAGCAATTGAATTATACTGCGGATCGAATTCTTTGCTTGCAGCTGGCGGTGATCGGTGAAATCCAAGTCCGAATGTTCTTGATGCGTGTCAAGTGCGGGACTGGACCACCAATCCATCGCCGTCAACAATCGGGAATGTTTTTGGTTCAACACTGCCTTTTTTTCTCAACCCAAGGAATCCCATGATCGAAATACACCACTTGAATGAATCACGCTCACGCCGCATTACCTGGATGCTCGAAGAGCTGGGCGAGCCCTATGAAGTGTTGAGTTACCGGCGCGACGCCACGACGCGGCTTGCACCGCCGGAGCTCAAGCAGATCCACCCGCTGGGCAAGGCGCCCGTGTTGCGCGACAACGGCGAGGTGTTTATCGAGTCCGGCGCCATCATTGAATACCTGGCCCGCCAGTATGGCAACGGCAGTTTTGCACCAGCGATGGGCACGCCAGACTACAACCGCTACATGCAGTTTCTGCACTACGCTGAAGGCTCTGCCATGCTGCCGTTGATGCTCAAGCTCTACGTCGGGCGTCTGGGCGAAGCCGGTGCCCCGCTGCACCCGCGCATCGAAAGTGAGCTGCAAAACCACTTGGGCTTTCTGGACCGGGAACTGGAAAAACGAGACTACTTTGTCGGTGACTCGTTGAGCGGCGCGGACGTGCAAATTTCATTCATTGCACAGATTGCGGTCAAGGGCGTAGGGCGCGACGCTTACCCCAACCTGACCCGCTTTGTCGATCTGATCGAAGCACGCCCCGCCTACCAGCGCGCGATTGCCAAGAGCGGGGCATAGCCGTCAGATTCCGATGACCTTGGGCCGTGGGTGACCTGCCAGCTCGCACAAGGCCAGGTAGGTATCGAGAATGAATTTGGCATCCCAGACACTCTCCACATCACCGTTATCGTTCAGATTGAGGTTGGCGCCACGAATGGCAAACCAGGCTTCTGTCGTTTCGGTGTTGGTGGCGGGTACGTGGAAGGTATGGATCGATCCCGCGGGCTCGAACAAATACGAGCCGGCAATGTTGAGCTCCGGGTACTCCAGGTACTTCCATGAGCCGGAAAAAGTAATTGCAAATACCTCGCCGGTATGTTTGTGGCGCTGCAGCGTAACGCCGGGTGCAAACCGGGCGCGTACCACCCACAAACCGGCCTCAACGTCAATTTGCAGAACCTGAATATCCAGGCCTTCCATGAAGGTCACGAACGGCAGGTCCGATACGTTGCGAAGATCGACGGTGGGAATTCCGGGGATGGCAGGGGGCATGGTGGTCATGGTGGGTCTCCTTGTTGTTGAACGTGTTCTGTCGGTATCGTTATCCGACGGCGCGACATTAAAGAAGACGTTGAACAACGTCTATTGCGAAGATTCGCGATAGCGCACAGGATTGTTCAGAGGCGGGCCGAAGGGGCCGGGCTCGACAGTATCTTGATCAAGCGTGCGGTGGAAGTCACTTCCAGCTTGTGACGAATACTGCGCAGTTGGTGGTCCACCGTGGAAAACGAGCGGTTCAAAGCCCTGGCAATTTCCTTGTAACTCATACCTGAAGCGGCCAGTCGCGCGACCCTTGTTTCGGCAGGTGTCAGTCGCTGCATGATGGCGTCGAAGGAGGATCCGTTCACAGTGGGGATGGGGTCATCATCCGGGTCGCCCAAGCGTGCAGACGCCGACAGAATAGGCCCCAACACTTCGCGCGACAGGTTGTCGAAGCACTCATACTGCCCGGCACGCCAGTCGGAATGTTTTTCGACATGGTCGATACAAAGCAGACCGAACCGATGGCCCTGATGCTGCAGTGCAACGGCAATTTTGGAATAGGTGCCCACCGCCAGCAGGTTTTCTCTCAGGTCGCTGCGGAACAGTTTTTCCTGTGAGATATCCGTATAAACAATCGGACGCGAAGATGTCCATAATTGGATCACCGCCGGGTCGAAGTTGTTGATGTGTACGCCGCGTAGAGACGGCACATCGATGTCTTTGCTGCGCGCTTCGGCCGCCGCGGGCTCATAGGTCAATGCGCCGGGGCTGCCGTACCCGCCATCCACGCGTTCGACATCAAAGGCCTCGCGTATCCATTCGGCGGAAAATTGCCAGCACGCGTCAGGATCGTCCAGCCGCAGCAGAAGCTGGGCCGCCAGTTCCCGGCTGTGACGCCACGTAATGGCGCCTTGTCGATCGAGCAACTGGCCACGCAATTGTCTTTGCGAGGCGAGCAATTCACAGGGATCAAAGAATCTGGCCATGGGTCTTCTCCAGACAATACCGACAGGATCTCAACGCGATAAATGACGATCCCACCGATGCTAACGCAGTGTCAATGAACATGCTCATCCGGCGCGGGGAGCAGGCGAGGTTCACGGTTGAGAAGGTCGATCTGGCGCAGCAGAAGGCTCATGCTGCGCCAATCGCCGCCTCGTTGGCCCCGTCGCTCACCACGGGATAGGGCAGGCCGGTGGCTAGT
>NZ_DHXT01000142.1:6894-14380 GCF_002413825.1 Rhodoferax sp. UBA5149 | reverse complement strand
GTGGCGGCCGTTCAGCGCGGCTACCCGCGCGTGCATCGCCAGTCAGGCCGTGGTGATGGATGCCACTGAGAAAGCGCAGTTCCGCCTGCGGGCGGCGCAGTGCCAAACAAATCAGCGCCAGAGCAAGGTGCTGGAGCGTTTGCTGGAAGCCGGGCATGTGCGCTCAGGCGGCGGCTTTTTGGGCGGCATGACCAACGAGAAGTACGCCAAGATCACAGGCACCTCCAAAGCCACCGCCACCCGCGACCTGTCCGACCTGCTTGCCAAAGGCTTGCTACGCGTGGAAGGCGTGGGCAAGGCCACGCGCTACGCCGTGAATGTGCCCGGCTGGGAGCAGCCTGCACTCAAGCCCTGAGCGCACGCCGATTGATTTTGAAAGTGCTACGTAATTCATAGCTGTCTGCGCAGTATTGACGAGGGCTACCGGCCTATTTGATACGAAGACTAGAGCCGAACCCGGGCCCATCACCCACCATACAGCCCTGCCAAACCAAGCGTTTACCTCCCCGGCGCACAATGCTTTCATCCAAGGACTCCCTGCATGCGCCGCCGCCACTTCCTCCCCATCGCCCTGTGCCTGCCGCTAACCCGGCTGGCCTGGGCACAACAGCCCACCACTCCCGAGCCTGAAGAAGACCCGCCGCAGGCGCTGCCGCACTACAAGGTGTCGGCCGCGCGGCTGCAGGCTGCCGTGGCGCAGCGTTTCCCGTTGCGCTACCCGGTGCAGGGGCTGATGAATCTGGATGTGCAGGTGCCGCAGCTGCGCCTGCTGCCCGCGCTCAACCGCATGGGTGCCGAGATGGTGGTGCACGCGGCGGGCCCGGCGCTGCAGCGCAGCCACCAGGGCACGCTGGAGGTGGAGTTTGCGCTGCGTTACGAGGCCACCGACCACACGGTGCGCGCGTACCAGTTGCGCCTGGCGCGCCTGCAGTTCCCCAGCCTGCAGCCCGGCGTGGTGGCGCTGCTCAACACCTATGGCCCCGCGCTGGCCGAGCGCACGCTGCTGGAGGTGGTGCTGTACACCTTGCGCCCGCAAGACCTGGCGCTGCCCGATACCCTGGGCATGCAGCCGGGCAACATTACGGTGACCAGCGAGGGACTGACGATTGGTTTTGTGCCGAAGGCACGCTGAAGCGTTCCTCAACGATTGGCCGAATCTGCCTCGGCCTCGGGCCACAGTTGGGGGAACAAAAACCGCAAAGCATGCTGCGGCAGACCGAAGCGCACCTTGCCTTGCGGCGAGTCGGACTTGAGCAGCCCGCGCTTGACCAGCGCGCCCAGCGCATCGGTGGCGCCGCGGTCGCTCATGCCCAGCATGGCCTTGAAGTCGCCGCGCGCCATGTCTTCGCCGCTCAAAAACAGGTAGTGCAGTCCGCGCAGTGCTTCCTGGCGCACACCTTGTTTGAGCACCGTGGCCTCAAACACCAGGCAGGCTTCGATGCGCGCCTTGATGGTCTCGAAATCCAGCAGGCCCGCCATGAAGCGGACCTGGTCCAGGCAGGTGTCGAGCACGTAATCGGCCCAGGCGATCAAGGCCTGCTCGCTCAAGTTGCCGCGCCCGTCCAGATCGCCCCGACGCAGGCTGTCGGCATCGGCCAAGAGTGCGTTGTAACGCTCGGTGCTGCAGGCAAAGCCACGCAGTGGCGACCACAGTCCGCCGGTGTAGCCCAGGGCCGTGAGCCAGGTGTGCGTGTGCAGCCGCATGACACGCCCGTTGCCATCCACAAAGGGGTGGACCCAGCCCAGGCGCTGGTGCGCGCAAGCCAGTGCCACCAGGGCCGCCTCGCCGCGGCGCACACCGCCGTAAAAGGCAGACCAGCGCGCCAAAAACACCGGCACGCTGGCATGCGCCGGTGCCACGTGCTGGCCCACCTGGACGTCACGCTGGCGCAGCGCGCCGGGCACGATGGGTTCTTTCTCTGGGGTTACCAGATCAGCCGCCGGCAAGTGGCCGAACAGTTTGCGGTGGATGTCCTGCACTGCGTCCACCGAATACAGCGCTGTAGCACCCTTTGCCCCGCCGTAGCGCTGCTCCAGCGCCTGCTCGGCCTCGATGTGGGCCACCGCCAAGCGCTGTTTGGCGGCCAGCGTCGCGTCTTTGGAAAAGTCCTGGCGCAGTGCCTGGTCTATCTCGTGCGGGCGGGTGTGTTGGCCCTCAATGCGGTTGGTGTAGTACGAATTCATGCTGCGCAGCAGGCTGCGCAGTTCAGGCGGCACGCGGGTGCCTGCCAAGGTGGTGGCCAGGCGGGACAGGTCGTGTGCCTTGGCCAGCAGGGGCTCCATGCGCGACTCAAAGGGGAGCAGGGGTTCGAACTGGTGAACTTCGGTGTACATGGCGCTATTTTGCCAACTTATATGGTTTTGTAAATGTTTGATTTACAACGGATTTTTTATGTTTTTGCCAACCTATATGCCAAGCTTGAAAGCACACACCAAAACGGCAGGTTCAAGCTGCGTCGGCCCACGCCGCCAGCGACAGCGCAACGGTGGGCGCGCCACTCCGTTTTTGATAGCTATCTACGCATATTCCACGGGGGCTGGTGGCTTATTTGGCCGCATTAATCCTGTGCCAACAAAGCCCCCAGCTCCTGCAAGCCAATCGCCTGCGCGCCATGGCGCAGGGGGATGCGCTCCAGCCCTGGGTACACCACATAGCGCTGCGCTATCTGCAGGTCGTCGCAGGCAATGGCGAAGCCCTTTTCCGGGCTGGGCGCCATGGAGCGTTTGATCTCGATGGCCATCTCGGGTTTGCCGCCTTTCTCCAGCACCAGGTCAATTTCTGCGCCCACCTGGGTCCGGTAGAAGTAGGGCACGCGACGGCTGCCGGCGGCCTGGATCAGGTTCTCGATGCAATGGCCCTCATAGCTCAGGCCGCACACGGGGTGGCCCAGCAGGTCGTTCAGGGTTTCCAGTTCCAGCAGGCCGTGCAGCAGGCCGCTGTCGCGCACATACACCTTGGGCGACTTGACCAGGCGCTTGCCCAGGTTGCCGCCCCAAGGCCGCAGGCGGCGCACCAGTTGCAGGTCCACCAGCAAGTCGATATAGCGGTCTATGGTGGGGTTGGCCACGCCCAGCGCGCTGGCGATGCGCGCCTGGTTGAGCACACTGCCCTGGTTGTGCGCCAGCATGGTCCACAGGCGGCCAATGGTCTCGGCCGGCAGACGGGGCGCAAACATGGGCACGTCGCGCTCCAGGTAGCTGCGGATAAAGTCGCGCCGCCAGTCCAGGCTTTGGCTGTCGTCAGCAGCTAACAGGCTGTCGGGAAAACCGCCGCGCAGCCACAGGGTGCTGTCGGCAATGCCAGCCGCAGCGGCTTCACCGGTGTTGAGCGGAGCAATGTCAAGGTAGGCCACGCGCCCAGCCAGGGTTTCGCTGGACTGGCGCATCAGGTCCAGCGCCGCGGAGCCCAGTAGCAAAAACTGCCCGCTGCGCAGGCCGGCTTGCCGGTTGTCGTCGATGATGCCGCGCAAGATTTCAAACACGCCGGGCGCGCGGTGGATCTCGTCCAATATGACCAGCTTGCCCTGCTGGGCGCGCAGGTAGGTATCGGCATCTTCCAGCCGCAGGCGGTCGGCGGGGCGCTCCAGGTCCAGGTACACCGCGCCGCCGGGCCAGTCCTTTGCAAGGGTGCGGGCCAGCGTGGTTTTGCCCACTTGGCGCGGTCCCAGCAGCACCACGGCAGGGGTTTGGAGCAGTTTTTGGCGGACGGTGGACTCGAATTGGCGACTAATCATTATTGCAATTTTAACTAATGAAGTTATTTTTGCAATGTAAATATGCATCTCCTGACCATAATGGGCACCTGGGATCACTAAATATGATTCGATACGCTATCTATTTAGTAGCTTGTTACGTATATTCCACGGTGGCTACAGGCTTATTTGTCGCGCAGCTTGGCGAATGGGCTGGCCATTGTCAGTGGCATGGCATGGGCTGCCATTCGTCATTTGGGCGACCAGCCCTTGGCCAACCGGCAAGTACCATGCTCACGAATCAACCTGCCCGCTATGGGCCCCAACGGAGAAAATTATGTTCAGTCATGTGATGCTTGGTGTGAATGATCTCGAGGTTTCGAAGAAGTTTTACGATGCGCTGCTCGGCACGCTGGGCATTGGCCCCGGCGTTGCCAACAAGAACCGGTATTTCTACCGCAGCCCCACGGGCACGTTCTGCATCACCACGCCCATCAACGGCGAGCCCGCGACGCACGGCAATGGCAGCACCCTCGGGTTCAACATGCAATCTCCCGAGCAAGCGGATGCATTCCATGCGGCTGGCGTCGCCAACGGCGGCACCACTTGCGAAGAGCCGCCGGGCTTTCGCGACGGCTCGGTGGGCAAGCTCTACCTGGCGTATGTGCGCGATCCCGACGGCAACAAAATCTGCGCGCTGCACCGCCCCGCCAAGTAAGGCGTGCGGCGCTTGAGGCGCGGCCAGCGGTGGTGCGCGGGCTGGGGATTTCGGTTTGCTCCTGATTTAATAGCGGATTGCGCAGGATCGACGAGGGCTGGAGGCTGATTTGACATATGAGACAAGCCTGCGCCGCCCCGGCTGCAGCAGGCAAATGCCATTCCGGCCAAAATGCGCCAATCAGGGCGCTCACCGCCCGCTTCCATCCCAAGGAGCCCCCATGCCCAATCTCTCCACCTTCCCCGTCACCCACCCAATTACAAAAAAATGGCCCGCCCAGCATCCCGAGCGGCTGCAGCTCTACTCGCTGCCCACGCCCAACGGCGTCAAGGTGTCGATCATGCTGGAGGAGACCTTGACGCCGTACGAGCCGCATCTGGTCAGCTTCGAGACCCACGACCAACTGTCGCCGGAATTCCTCTCGCTCAACCCCAACAACAAGATTCCCGCCATCATCGACCCGAACGGTCCGGGGGATAAGCCGCTGGCGCTGTTCGAGTCCGGCGCGATTCTGATTTACCTGGCCGAGAAGACCGGCCAGTTCATGCCGCAGGATGCGGCGGGCCGCTACGAGACGATCCAGTGGCTGATGTGGCAGATGGGCGGCGTCGGCCCGATGTTTGGCCAGCTCGGCTTCTTCCACAAGTTCGCCGGCAAGGACTACGAGGACAAGCGCCCGCGTGACCGTTATGTGGCCGAGAGCAAACGCCTGCTGGCCGTGCTGAACCAGCGCTTGGAGGGCCGCGCCTGGATCATGGGCGAGGCCTACACCATCGCCGACATCGCCACCTTCCCCTGGGTGCGCGCCCTGATCGGCTTCTACGAGGCGGGCGATCTGGTGGGCATGCAGGATTTTCCGCAGGTCACGCGGGCGCTGGCGGCGTTTGTGGCGCGGCCAGCGGTGGTGCGCGGGCCGGGGATTCCGGCGCGGTCCTGATCTGATAGTTGTTCCCGCAGGTGCTTCGGCCTCGGCGACCGAGGGGCGACAATCTACCCCCCAACCGATGAATGGCAAAGAAGCCACCCATCACCAGCATCAAGAGCAGCAACATGACCCAAGACTTGAATCAACCGAACGAATCGAAGAAGCCGGCGCTTTGCGCGTCGTGCGCCGGCGTCCAGCGCAACTGGCGCGGCGCTCCCGGCCATCCCGAACTGATGCAAGGCGTCAACCGCAAAGAGCCGCGCAGCCACGGTCAGGTCACCATCACCAAGTACCGCTGTGAACGCTGCGGCACCCAGTGGGAGTACGAGAACAACAAGGTCAACCTCCACGCCGGTTGGTCGGTGGTGGGCGGATAGACGGCGTCACGCCGACATGCGCCCGTGATGTGGTGCGTCGGCCCGCAGCACATCGCGCAGAGGCCTACACCATCAGCCAGCGACCCAGCTTCTGCAGCGTCTTTTGCTGCGTAAAGTAAGCGCAGTGGTGCACGCCTTCGGACTTGTCGAACGACAACGCGTCGACCACATTCGCTGCGCTGTGCATGGACTCGGTGTCCACCACCAGATCGTTGGGGCCGGGGAACAGCCGGTCGGTCACGCCGTCGGCCCGCCGTGCCGACATAGTTGACGACCTCGCGCCCAGTCTGGTCACTGAGAATAACATGGGGGCCAAGGCCTGCTTTTTTCAGCGGCTCGCTGGCGCGGCGATGGAATCCGACAAAGTCCTGCCGCTCAAGCGCACTGGAAGTCGCGAGCGCCTGCGCCACCAGCTGGGCTTTGATCAGTTGGCCATCGACCGCCAGAAGCTGGGCACGGACCGTCTGGAGCGTATCTTTTTCGAGCTGGACGCGTTTGTCCTGGTACATGTGGAGAAACAAGGCAACAGCACCGAGCATGCCAGGGAGCAGGCAGGCGAGGACCAGCCAAAGTAACAGCGCACGCACCGTCCACAGCGGCACGGGGCAAAGCAAGCAACAAGTGGATCGAGCCTACATGGTCTGGTCGACCGTCAAGGGCGCCATCAACTCAAGCTTGTCGCGAGGAAACCCAGCGCGGCAGCATGGCAACCAGCACACCGTCCTTCCGTACAAAATGATGGTAGAGCGCCGCGAGCGCGTGCAATCCGGCGAGCCAGAGGATCGCGTCTCCGAGCCAGGTGTGGAGGGTCGCAATCGTCGCCCCCGTGGCGTGTGAAATTCCGACCGGCGGTGGAATCTGCCAGCCGCCCAGGAGCGTCAGGGGATGGCCCTCCAGCCAGGCGCCAGCCACGGCACTCAAGGGGAGCGCAAACAGCAGCAGGTAGAGCGTCCCTTGCACCGCCTTGGCAGCCAGCGCCATCCAGCGCGCCAGCTGCACGGGCTCGGGTCGGGTGTCGACCATGCGCCACAGCACGCGCAGCACCACCAGCGTGAACACACACAATCCCAGCGTCTCATGGAGCTGCCGGTCGAAATCGCGGGCGGGCGAGTAGACGCGCTGCTCCGACCCTCCCGGGCCGTAGAGGAACGCCGCCAGAACGAAAATTGCGGTGAGCCAATGGAAGGCCTGGGCGACGATGCCATAACGTGTGCGCGAGTGGAGCTTCATTTTGTTTCCTGTGATTCACAAATGTGGCGCATCTCCCCACCCAGCTTTCAAGCTGACCATGCCGCCCTCGCCGCGCCTGCGCTTGTCGGGTGTCAGTTGTTCAGCAAAAGCTGCATGATGATGCCGGTGGCGATGGCAACCAGAACATAGTCACCGCCTGTTTGCACCCAATGGTAACCACGGGGCGGGGCACTCAGGTGATGGCCACGCCAGTCATCGACCACATAACTTCTGTTGCGGTACTCGGGCGGAAGGCGATCGCCCCGGTGGAATTGCTGGTTCGGCCCGGCGCCACGTTCGTCCCGTCGCTCATTGTTGTACGCGCGACCCTGATTTTGAGGGCGATGCTGTTGGCGTGCCTCGTTGCCGCGACGATTCTGCTGGCCCATGGGTGCCGATTCATCGCGCTGGGCGAAGGCCACCCCGCCGATGCTCAAAGACATGGCGATGAGGGTGGAAACAATTGCTTTACTGTTCATGCTGGACTCCGTTAGGTTGGGACCTGTCATCTTGGTCAAGATTCACGATAGCCTTTTCAAACGAT
>NZ_DHXT01000142.1:0-6605 GCF_002413825.1 Rhodoferax sp. UBA5149 | reverse complement strand
ACAGATTTCAGCGTAGGTGGCGGGCGTGGTCAGCCACGCAGCCAGTCAGCATGCTTTACCTGTCGGCCATCACCATCCTGGAGTTGGAAATGGGCACCCAGACCCTGGCGCGCCGTTCGCCCCCGCAGGGCCGTGCGCTGCGCACCTGGTTGACGGGCGTGCGCGCCGCGTTTGCCGGTCGAATCTTGCCTTTTACTGAAAACACCGCGCCCGTGTGCGCGTCACTGCATGTCCCCAATCCACACTCAGAGCGCGACTCGATGATTGCCGCCACCGCGATGGAGCACCGCTTCACGGTCGTGACGCGCAACACGGCGGACTATGTCAATACCGGCGTGGCTCTCGTCAATCCCTGGCTGGCGTGAGTCATGGACAAAGCAAGACATCGCTACATTTTTTCACGAAGCGCTCGCTATATAAAGCATAGCTGCTTACGCATATCGGACGAGGGCTAGAGCCTGATTTTGTTCGCATGGCGGGCTGTGGCGATCTGGAGGATTGACCGGTTGGAATGCAGCGGTTGCCGACATAAGTCTGCCCAAAATGCTCGCTCCATACCCGACATTCACTCCGGTCGCCTGACCGTCAGCAAAGTGGCGATGATTTCGCCAAACTGAGCACCCGCCAACGCACCGAACAGTCGGTGGCGACAGGCAGGTTTTGTTGGGGTCGTCTCAGAAAACGGAAAATAAAGCGCGCAGAGGTTTGGCGGCCAGAGCGAAGCCACCGGCTGCTGAAGCAAATGATCGGCGATTCATTCTTTGCTAATGATGGGCTAACTCTCGCAACCTAAAGTGATGTCCACGGTGAAGACCAACGCGTCTTCCCGATTTCAGTCAACTTTATAGGAACATCATCATGATCGCATCAAAGAAACACGTAATGACTTTGCTGGGCCTGGTTTTAACCGTGGCCGCAGCCAATGTGTTCGCCTTCACGGGCCAGAAATTGGCCGGAGAAGCAAAAATAAGTATCGAACAGGCCCGAGCGACTGCTCTCAAGGCCTATCCCGGAAAGATCACAGACGAGGAACTGGAACGGGAGAACGGTGGTAGCGGCCTGCGTTATTCCTTCGACATCCGGCAGGGCAAAGTCACGCAGGAAGTGGGTGTGGATGGAGTAACCGGCAAACTGTTGGAAAACGCGCCAGAAGGGCCCAATCCAGACTAACTGGCTGGTGGGCTGCTACCGCGAATTGCGGTGGTGGCTAAGCCCGGGCTAAGTTTGTCCGGGCAGACTGGCCACAAAACTCATTCGCCTTTCCTGAGACAACCCATGAATACGCTAACCACCCCTACCGCATCAAACTGGCTCAATAAGGTTCCTGAAGTCGCGCTCTCATTCTGGATTATCAAAATAATGTCCACGACAGTCGGGGAAACCGGAGCCGACTTTTTGGCTGTCAACGCAGGCTTGGGCCAGGGAGTAACCCGTGCAGTGATGGGCGCCCTGTTGGCTGGCGCCTTGTTCATGCAGTTGCGCACGCGGCGTTACACGCCCTGGATTTACTGGCTGACGGTCGTGCTGGTCAGCGTGGTCGGCACCCTGATTACTGACCTGCTCACCGACGGGATGGGTGTCAGCCTGTATGTCAGCACCTCGGTATTTGCCGTCGTACTCGCCGGGATTTTTGCGGTTTGGTATTGGGTGGAACGCAGCTTGTCAATCCACGAGATTTTCACGCGGCGCAGAGAGTTGTTTTACTGGTCGGCCATTCTTTGCACGTTCGCACTGGGAACGGCGGCAGGTGACTTGGCGACTGAAGCGCTCGGCCTTGGCTTTACCTGGGGAGCGGCGTCATTCGGCGCACTGATCGCCATTACCTATGCGGCATGGCGCATGGGCGGCAACGCCGTGCTGACCTTCTGGATTGGTTACATCCTGACGCGTCCCTTTGGTGCCGCCCTCGGTGACCTGCTGACGCAGGCCAAGACCTATGGCGGCCTCGGCATGGGTGCAATGTGGACCAGCGCACTATTCCTGACCGTGATCGTGATGCTGGTCGCCGTTGCGCAGTTCAGCGTTGGCAGCAACAGAAACACACAAGTTGCCGAATAACCTCTGCCCAATAACTCAAGGAAAAATCATGCCCCCTCTTGTTTCGCTGATCCGCCCCGTCGCCGCTGTAGCGGTGATCTCGCTGCTGGCCCTGGCCGCCGGATGTTCCAAGCCTGGCGACACGGGCACCGCTGGAACAGCCCCGGCAACCACAGTTCAGCCCAACTCTGCAACGCAGGCCAGGACCGCATCCAAGCTGGGCGATCTGTCTGTGTTTCGGACCATCGCGGCAGACGTTGCCGCCATCGTGGACAAGGGTGATCTGCCAGCCGCCAAGACACGAATCAAGGATTTGGAACTTGCATGGGATTCGGCCGAGGCGGGTTTAAAGCCCCGTGCAGCGGATGATTGGCACAGGCTCGACAAGTCCATTGACCATGCCCTCAGTGCGCTACGTGCAGACGCACCCAACCAAACTGACTGCAAAAAGGCGACGGCTGACCTATTAACCACTTTCGACTCCCTCCAAGGCAAGTCGTAATCTGCAGGAAAATCAATATGGATACTTCAACAAATGACTCTTTGAGCAAGGTTCCAGAAGTTACTTTGCTGTTCTGGATAATGAAAATCGTGGCGACCACGCTTGGCGAAACAGGTGGCGATGCGGTTTCGATGTCGATGAATTTGGGCTACCTGATTGGTACGGCCATTTTCTCGGTCGTATTTCTGGCTACGGTCTTTGCACAGATCAAGGCCAAGACCTTTCGGCCCTTCCTTTACTGGACAACGATCATCGCAACCACCACGGTCGGCACGACACTGGCTGATTTCGCTGACCGATCTCTTGGTATCGGGTACGCTGGTGGTTCGACCCTGCTTCTGGCTTTGCTGTTTGGCTCTCTGCTCGTTTGGCATCGCACACTCGGCTCGGTCTCGGTCCATACGGTCAGCTCGCCCAAAGCGGAAATGTTCTACTGGGTGACGATCATGTTCTCCCAGACCTTGGGGACGGCACTGGGTGACTGGACGGCGGATTCCGCAGGACTCGGTTACACCGGAGCCGCAATTGTGTTTGGCGCTCTATTGGCATTGGTCGTGGTGGCTTACTATTGGACTAATGTTTCGCGCACACTGCTTTTTTGGGCAGCGTTCATTTTGACCCGACCTCTGGGTGCCGTGGTAGGGGACTTTCTGGATAAGCCGCTCAGTGCAGGCGGGCTGGCCCTGAGTCGCTACTCAGCATCAGCGGCACTTATCGCCTTCATTCTGACCAGCATTTTGCTATTCAAGCATAGAGCTGCCAGAACGGCGCATTGAACTATCGTTATCTGTCGGAGGAGCAATGAGGGTATTGCTGGTTGAAGACGATGCCATGATTGGCGAAGCCATCCAGGGGGCGCTGAAAGACGCTTCCTACGCTGCCGATTGGGTAAGAAACGGCCAAACCGCGCTCACGACACTGGGTTGCCAGCACTATGACCTGGTGTTGCTCGATCTCGGCCTACCCGGCAAGGATGGTTTGGAGGTGTTGACCAGCATTCGTGCAAAAGACAACCCTGTTCCCTTGCTCATCATCACCGCCCGCGACGCCCTCGATGATCGACTGCGCGGCCTGGATGGCGGGGCCGATGACTATTTGCTCAAACCCTTTGAGATGGCCGAACTGCTGGCCCGCATGCGTGCCGTGCTGCGACGCAAGGCAGGCAGTGCAGCGACTGTGCTCAGCAACGGTGTCGTGTCGCTCGATCCGGCAACGCGGGAGGCGACGGTCAACGATCACGCTCCAGTTCAACTCTCCCACCGTGAGTTCGCCTTGTTGCAAGCCTTGTTGGCACGTCCTGGTGCCATTCTTTCCCGCAGTGACTTGGAAGACCGTATCTACGGCTGGGGAGAGGAGGTCGAAAGCAATGCCGTCGAGTTTCTGATCCACGCGTTGCGGCGCAAACTGGGCAGCGAAATTATCAAGAATGTCAGGGGGGTTGGATGGATGGTTTCAAAAAGCGTTTAAACGAGTCAATTCAGTTCAAGTTGTCTTTTTCACTGCTGCTGGCCATCCTGGTCATCGCCGTGATGGCCGGCGTTTTCTCGTTTGCGTCCGCCTTCGACGAAGCTCACGAACTGCAGGACGACATGTTGCGCCAGGTCTCGGTTCTATTTGATCGGCAGCTTCTACCGCTTGCCCATCTGGCGGACGGCGGCCGGGTCAGGGACAGCGATGAAGAGTCGCGTGTGATCGTGCAGTATCTGAAAGATGGCCTGAAAGTGGTCGGCAACGTTGACGCCGGAGCACCGTTACCGCTGCCAATGACGTTACCTGATGGCCTGCAGACACTCAAAGTCAATGGTGAGTCGTTCCGGGTTTTGGTCAAGACAATGGCCAGTGGCGAGCGTTTCATCGTGGCGCAGGAAACCGGCATTCGAAACGAAACTGCGCGCGACAGCGCTTTGCGCACCTTGATGCCGCTTCTGATCCTGGTGCCCATCCTGCTCCTGATTGTGGCTGACCTCGTGCGCAAGATGTTCCGGCCCATCGCTTCTTTGTCGGCTGAAATTGACCAGCGCGCCGAACAGGAATTACATCCTGTCGAGGAAAGCCACCTCCCCGCCGAAGTGCGCCCGTTCGTGGTGGCGATCAACCGTCTCCTGGCCCGAGTAGACCAGTCAATGGAAACACAACGCCGGTTTGTCGCCGATGCAGCGCATGAGCTGCGGTCCCCGTTGACTGCCTTGTCACTGCAAGCGGAGCGGCTGGCCGAGGCGGATATGTCAGACCTTGCGCGTGAACGTCTCGTGACACTGCGCCGAGGCATAGAGCGCGGTCGCAAGCTGCTGGATCAGCTTCTCACCTTGGCTAAAGCCCACGCCACTCCCGAGCAGCCCAAGTCGTCTGTATCGGTACGGCACATCTACCGCCACGTATTGGAAGATATCCTTCCATTGGCAGAGGCCAAGCATATTGATATTGGTATCGAGGGAGAGCAAGACGCCCAACTCTGGGTCAACGAGCTGGATCTGATGGCCGTGGTCAAGAACTTGGTCGATAACGCCATTCGCTACACGCCAGAGGGTGGTAGGGTTGATCTTTCTGTCACCACGGAGGGAGGCCGCGCAGTATTAAGAATCCAAGACTCAGGGCCAGGTATTCAAGTCGCCGAGCGGGAACGGGTGTTTGCCCCGTTTTATCGCACCCTTGGGAACGATCAAGTCGGGTCAGGTCTGGGTCTGTCCATCGTCAAGGCAGTCACTGACCGGATTAGCGCTGAGATTCAACTGGGGTTTTCAGACGGAGTGAGGCATTGCGGCCTGTGTGTCTGTGTTCTTGTGCCGGTGGCTAAGCCGGTTCAAGGGGCACCTCAAAAAACGGAAAACCAACGTCCTTTACCTCAAGACGCCAATTGAATTTGGTATGACCATTTCGTTGCAGGTAGAAATTGCCAAAGCCTTCTTTCCTTGTGTTCAGCCTTGTGGAAAGTTAAGGGGGCAACTGAGTCAACGTTCCAAAACATCGAATGGGGCGTTCAGTGTCGGGTATCGGGCAGGCATTTCGAGAAAATTATCGTCGGGAATGGGCACCTTGCGGCCAAAATGAATGACTGCTGGCAGGTCGCCATAACTCGAAAATTGAACCGCCAGTGAGCTGCCAGTGGTGAACGGCCGCAGTGTGTCTAAAACCGACAGGCACACCACGCTCCGTGCGCAAACCATTGACCAAAAAAAAACGCGCCTTCGGGCGCGTTTTTTACGAAAGCAAGAAGCTGCTTACTTCGATACGACGCGCGCCATCTCCAGGCACTTGCTCGAATAGCCCCATTCGTTGTCATACCAGGACACGACCTTCACAAAGGTGCTGTCCAGCGCCATGCCGGCGTCGGCATCGAACACCGAGGTGCAGCTCTCGCCGCGGAAATCGGTGGACACCACTTTGTCTTCGGTGTAGCCCAGCACGCCCTTCATGGCGCCCACGCTGGCGGCCTTCATGGCGGCACAGATTTCAGCGTAGGTGGCGGGCTTGGTCAGCTCGACCGTCAAGTCCACCACCGACACGTCGGAGGTCGGCACGCGGAAGGACATGCCGGTGAGCTTTTTGTTCAACTCGGGAATCACCACGCCCACGGCCTTGGCGGCGCCAGTGCTGGAGGGGATGATGTTTTCCAGAATGCCACGGCCGCCGCGCCAGTCTTTGTTGGACGGGCTGTCCACGGTTTTTTGTGTTGCCGTGGCGGCGTGCACCGTCGTCATCAGGCCGCGCTTGATGCCCCAGTTGTCGTTCAAGACCTTGGCCACGGGCGCCAGGCAGTTGGTGGTGCACGAGGCGTTGGAGATGATGGTCTCGCCCTTGTAGGTGCTGTCGTTCACGCCATAAACGAACATCGGGGTGTCGTCTTTGGAAGGCGCGGACATGATGACTTTTTTGGCCCCCGCGGTGATATGCTTTTGCGCGCTTTCCTTGGTCAGGAACAAACCCGTGGCTTCGATCACGAGGTCGGCACCGACTTCGTTCCACTTCAGTTCAGCCGGGTCTTTGACTGCGGTCAGGCGGATCTTTTTGCCATTGACGATGAGGTTATTGCCTTCAACCGCGATGTCGCCCTTGAAGCGGCCATGCA
>NZ_DHXT01000161.1:42527-63818 GCF_002413825.1 Rhodoferax sp. UBA5149 | reverse complement strand
GAATGCAACACTACACTAGCGGGATTCATCTGTCCTTATTTCAGCGCCTTGAAGCGCATCCGCTTGGGTTTGGCCCCTTCTTCGCCCAGACGTTTGCGCTTGTCCGCCTCGTATTCCTGGTAGTTGCCGTCAAAGAAGGTCCACTGGCTGTCGCCCTCGCAGGCCAGAATATGGGTGGCAATGCGGTCCAGGAACCAGCGGTCATGGCTGATCACCATGATCGATCCAGCGAACTCCAGCAAGGCGTCTTCCAGCGCGCGCAAAGTTTCCACATCCAAGTCATTGGACGGCTCATCGAGCATCAGCACATTGCCGCCGGCAATCAGGGTTTTGGCCAAGTGCAAGCGACCGCGCTCGCCGCCCGACAGGGTGCCGACGCGTTTTTGCTGATCCGCGCCGTTGAAATTGAAACGTCCGCAATAAGCGCGGCTGGCCATCTGGAACTTGCCGACGTTCAGAATGTCGAGCCCGCCGGAAACATCTTCCCAGACGGTTTTTTCGTTCGCCAAATCATCCCGGTTCTGGTCCACAAACGCCATCTTGGCGGTCGCGCCAATCTTCACCTCACCACTGTCGGGCTTTTCCTTGCCCGCAATCATGCGGAACAGTGTCGACTTGCCCGCGCCGTTGGGGCCAATAATGCCGACGATGGCACCGGCCGGCACTTTGAAACTCAGGTTGTCGATCAGCATACGGTCGCCAAACGACTTGCTGACATTGACAAACTCGATGACTTCGTTGCCCAGGCGCTCGGCCACCGGGATGAAAATTTCGTTGGTTTCGTTGCGCTTCTGGTACTCGAAATCTGACAGCTCCTCAAAACGGGCCAGTCGCGCCTTGCTCTTGGCTTGGCGTGCCTTGGGGTTCTGGCGTGACCATTCAAGTTCTTTCTTGAGTGCTTTGGCGCGGGACTCTTCGCCTTTTTGCTCCTGCACCAGGCGCTCCTGCTTTTGCTCCAGCCACGAACTGTAGTTGCCTTTGTAGGGCATGCCATTGCCGCGATCGAGCTCCAGAATCCACTCGGCCGCATTGTCCAGAAAGTAACGATCGTGGGTAATGGCCACCACGGTGCCCGGATAGCGCGAAAGGAACTGCTCCAGCCAGTCGACCGATTCGGCATCCAGGTGATTGGTGGGCTCATCCAGCAGCAACATGTCGGGCTTGGACAGCAACAGGCGGCACAGGGCGACACGGCGCTTCTCGCCGCCGGACAACAGTCCCACCTTGGCCTCCCAAGGCGGCAGGCGCAGAGCGTCGGCGGCGATCTCAAGCTGGTGCTCGGAATCGGTACCGGCGCTGCCAATGATGGCCTCCATCTTGGCCTGTTCTTCGGCCAGCGCATCGAAATCGGCATCTTCCTCGCCGTACGCCGCATAAATTTCTTCCAGCCGGGCTTTGGCCTTGAAAACGTCTCCCATGCCCGCTTCCACGCTTTCGCGCACCGTTTGCTCGGGGTCCAGCTGGGGCTCTTGCGGCAGATAGCCGATATTCAGGCCGGCCATGGGGATGGCTTCGCCCTCAAACTCCTTGTCGACGCCGGCCATGATTTTGAGCAGGGTGGACTTGCCGGAGCCGTTGGTCCCCAGCACGCCAATCTTGGCGCCAGGGAAGAAGCTGAGGGAAATGTCTTTGAGAATGAATTTCTTCGGCGGAACGATTTTGCCGAGGTGGTTCATGGAAAATACGTATTGAGCCATGGGTCTTGCGATGTATTGCGGGATGTAAAGACAGCATTATCGACGCATGGCCCGTCTTCACGCCGCCTTCTTGCTGGATCAAGGCTCTTGCGTCACCTGGCCCAGGTCATTTTGCAAGGCGGTCTGTGCCACCGCATCCAACGCGTTGTCTACAACATGACCATCTGACACGAACCGGATCCTGCCCTGCATCCGCAGGCGTTCCATGGTCCGGCGCGACATCGAATGCGCCAGCCCGGTGCGTGAGACAAACATGAACAAGGTTCGGTGCGGACTAGCCCAGGTCAGTTGCGCACGCAGCCAAACCCCCTCCACGATCAATTCAACCCACACGCCGGTGTTGAGGTCCCCCGCAGACCAGGGGCGCTGGGCCGCCGCCATCAAGGGTTCAACTCCTTCTGCCAGATCAGCGGCCGCCAGGTCCTCATCGTCCTCATCGTCCCAGAACCCCGATACCTCCGACGTTTCCAGCGCATCGCTCGGGCCGGCATCCTCCATCATGTCGTCGCCCTCTGGAGGCGTCTGGTCCACAGCCTCGGCTGCGGGCTGCAGGCGACGGCCTTCGAACGCTTGTTCATGCAGGGAGATCAAGGCGTCAAAAAAAACCGGTATGCGCTCCTCCGGGTACTGGATGAGCTGCAAGCCCTGACGCAACGTGACCAGCAAATTGGGCACCAGTTGCACCAGTCGGGCCCGGTTGCGCCGGGTCAAGCGGAGTTGAACACTCCAGAGCAGGTCATCCACCAGCGCCAGATAACCGCCTGGGTCAGCGCTGCCGTCGGCACAGCCGAGCTGGGATTGCGCCACCACCTGGGCCCAGGGCCCCCGCAGAAAACCGGCCACCAACTCAGGGATGTGCTTGTTTTTCTGGCGTTCTTGAAAATCATCGGCCAGGCGCTGCGCCAACAGGTTTCTCTGCTCCGCATGCAACAGCGCGCGCGCCTCTTCTTCGTGTTGCTGTCGCTGTGCCGCCTCGTCACGGGTCCAGCCGACCTGAAGCTCGTGCAGCACCCGCGCAAACGAAGCAGCATCTCCCTCCTCACCGGTCAACACACCCGCCGCATCTGAAATCGACTTGTAAAACGGGAAGAAACCCTCGTCGTTCTCGGATGTATAGCCCAGGCTGCGGTGCGTGAGCAGGTCCAGGAAATGGCGCGCCGGGTGCTGCCGTTCACTGAAAAACCGTGGATCTGACTGGGCCAGCACCAACAGCACAGGCTCCAGCGTTTTGATCAGTTCACGCACTTTGGGCAACAGCCGGTCGTCTCGCATGAGGTTGTCGATCATCATGCGAACGACCTCCTCACCCAGCTGCTTGCCCAGTTGCCTGCCTTGGCTTGGTTCACGCTCGATGTCGATTGGCTGGCCCGAGGCGTCCGCCTTCGTCCCGGCGTCCACCGGCAGACTCGCCCGCTGCGCCAGACGCCGCATCATGGGCTCGACCAGCTTCATGTCCTCGAGCGCCAGATAAGAGGCTGGCACCGTGTGCAGGAAATCCGGCATGCCTGAATTGCCCACGCCGCTGTCGAGCTCACCCGACAGCAATCTTCGAAGTTTGTCCAGCGTTACCAGCGTGCGGGCGACCGAGGTCTCCGCGCTCTTGCCCCGCGCCGCGCTGCCACCACCCACCGGCGTTCCCACGGGCGACGCGGGCTCAATACCCTGCGACCACAACCAGTCACAGATTTCACGGTAAAGCTGGCGAAGACTGACACCCAGCAATCCTGCAGCGGGCACAATCAATGCTGCCCGCGCCTGCTCGTCAGGCGCATATTGGACCAAACACGCCTGCAGCGCACGAACAAAAACATCGGGTTTCAGCGGATTCAACTTCGGCTGGACCGTGATCCAACCCAACAAACTGCTGACCAATGCGTTCAACGAAGGCAGCACATCTTCAACACCTCGGGCGACTTCCTGCTGGGCCAGTGCAAATTCAATGCTGGCATCAATCTGTTTGCTGTCAAACAGCTGCAAATCCTCAAAACGGACCAGCGCTTGTTCTGCAAAGTCCTGCGACCCACTGTTGTAGATGCCAAGCCGCAACTGCGCCACGAATGTCTGTTTCACAGCCAATGACTGACTGCACAGCAAATCGGTCACGGTCTTGCTGACGGGCGCATGAGTTCCAAACGAGGCTTTACCCTTGGTATTTGTTGGCGTGGTCGAAGCGGCCAAACCGGCCAGCACAGCACCCATCAGCGTATCCGCCTGCAGCAGCACGACCTCAATGCAGTCATGCAGTGTGGGCCGGGCGCTGGACCGGTCATCCGCCATACCGATGCGTCGAAGCAGAAATTTCTTCATCAATCACTTTCCCCGCGTAACAAATTCATTCGGCCTGCGTGATTCTCCCAGTTGCGGGCATTCATGAACAGCCCCGCTGACATATTGTCGCGAGCCGGCCCAGGCGGCGCTTTCGACATGCTTTTGACCCACCTCAGGACAGCATCCACTGTCCGTGCGACAATACGTGCAGTTGTGGAGCTTCAGTTGCCCATGATGCCAGCACCTTGCTGGGAACGACGCCTCGCGCAATCGTTCGCCCTTTGTATCCCATCTGCCTTTGACTGATTCGGTGCTTCAAGCACAGAGCGGGCCGATGCCATAGCGCCCAGGATAGGCGCCACACTATGAACTTTGAAGAACTAAAACTGGCTCCGGCCATTGTCAAGGCCGTGCTTGAGCAAGGCTACGAGACCCCCACCGCGATTCAGGCACAGGCCATTCCCGCCGTGCTCGACGGGCATGATCTGCTCGGCGGTGCGCAAACCGGAACCGGCAAAACCGCCGCTTTTGTGTTGCCCATGCTGCACAAACTCAGCCTCGGTGAAAGCGCCAAAAACAAATTCGGTGGCATCGGCATTCGTGCCCTGGTGCTGACACCGACGCGTGAACTCGCGGCCCAGGTGGAAGAGTCGGTACAGACCTACGGCAAATACGTGGAACTGTCTTCCACCGTCATTTTTGGCGGTGTGGGCATGAACCCTCAGATCAGCCGCGTCAAAAAAGGCGTGGACATTCTGGTGGCCACACCCGGTCGCCTGCTGGACCTGCTGCAACAAGGCGTACTGGATCTGGGCCAGGTGCAAATACTGGTGCTCGACGAAGCCGACCGCATGCTCGACATGGGCTTCATCCATGACGTGAAAAAAGTGCTGGCCGTGGTGCCCAAAGACAAGCAGAGCCTGCTGTTCTCCGCCACGTTCAGCGATGAAATTCGCGATCTGGCCGACACACTGCTGAAGAACCCGCTGAGTATTCAGGTCACGCCGCGCAACACCACGGTGCAGCGCATCACGCAGCTCATTCACCCGGTGGGTCGCGGCAAAAAGAAGGCCTTGCTGGCCCACATCATCCAGGAACATAACTGGAGCCAGGTGCTGGTCTTTACCCGCACCAAATTTGGCGCCAACAACGTCGCCGAGTTCTTAACCAAGAACGGCATTCATGCCATGGCCCTGCATGGCAACAAGAGCCAGGCCGCCCGCACCCAGGCGCTGGCCGGCTTCAAGAGTGGCGACATTCGCGCGCTGGTGGCAACCGACATCGCCGCCCGTGGCATCGACATTGACGATCTGCCGCACGTGGTGAACTATGAGATTCCCAATGTGTGCGAAGACTATGTGCACCGCATTGGCCGTACCGGTCGCGCCGGTGCCGACGGCACGGCGGTGAATCTGGTGTGCCTGGACGAAGAAGGTTTCATGCAGTCCATCGAACGCTTCACCAAGCAAAATATTCCGGTGCAGATTGTGGAAGGCTTCATGCCTGAGCCCGGTGAAAAGGCCGAACCGATCGCCATGGGTCGCCAGACCGTTTGGGGTGGTGCCGGCAAACCACCGAGCCGTGACGTCATGCAGGCAGCGGCCAGAACGGCGCGCACCGAGATGTTGCAGCGCGTGCGCGAGAACAAGGGCGCTCAAGGCGAGCGCGGTGGTCCGGCGGGTGGTGGACGTGGTGGTAACGGTGGTGGTGGCAATGCCGGCCCCCGGGGCGGCGTCCAGCGCAGCCACAGCCCGGCCAGCGATCAGGCGGCACGGGGCCCACGTCCCGCGCAAGGTCGCGGCGGTAATGGGGGTGGCGGTGGCGGCTATGGCGGTGGTGGTAACACCGGCGGCAACGGTGGCGGCTATGGCGGCGGCAATCCGCCCTCCCGGCCAGCTCAAGGCCAGCCCGATCCGATGCGCACCAGCGTGGATATGATGGCCGAACGCGGCGCCCGCCGTGGTGGCGGTGGTTTTGGCGGCGGTAACCGCAATGGAGGCTCCTATGGCGGCGGCGGAAATGGAACGGGTGGCTTTGGTGGCGGGGGCAACGGGTCTCGTGGGCCAGGCGGTTCTCGCGGCTCTTTTAACCGATAAGCGCTATGCGGCGGTTCACTGTGTGGGCCGCCGACCGTTGACGGTCAAAAATAAAAAACTTTTCAGTCATGTGGTGGATTTCGCCACCTTGACAAAGTTGCCTGGCATCCGTCATGTTGACGATGTCTTCATTGCACTCGGCACGACCATCAAGGTAGCCGGCAGTCAAGCAGCGTTTCGCGCCGTTGATTTTGATGCTGTTGTGGCTGTAGCCCGCGCCGCCAAAGCGGCGGGCGCTATAAAATTGGGAGTGATCAGCGCCATGGGCGCCAACGCCGGCTCGGCTGTTTTTTACAACCGCGTCAAAGGCGAGATGGAAAATGCACTCGCCGCACTGGGCTACCAGACCCTCGTCATGGCCCGGCCCTCGATGCTGGCGGGTGACCGAGAAGCGCTGGCCCAAGCGCCACGCCCACTTGAGAAACTGGGTTTGTTCGCCATGATGAGCCTGTTCAAACCCCTGATTCCGGCCAACTACCAGGCTATCTCGGCGACTCAGGTCGCGCACGCCCTGCTCAGCACCGTGCAAGGTTCTCGCCAGGGAACACGTGTTTTACTTTCGGGTGAAATGCAGCGCCTCGCCGTGCCTTGACTCGGGTCGCAACAGCCAGGCGAAGCGCGACCCGGCGCCCACCGCCAGGCCAACGGACCAGAACACCACCGACACCCCGACCGCCGCACCGGCCGTGCCAAACAGCAGCGGCATCAACACGCTGGAGGCGTTGATGGCCATCAGCCGCAAACCCAGCGCCTCGCCATGCCGCGCCTCCGGGGTAATCTGGTGCAAGGTGCTCATGATCATGGGCTGCACCGAGCCCAGCGCCAGTCCCAGCAGCACCGAGCAGACGCCCATCGCCAGCGGTGAATGCATGAACGGGTAGACCGCAAAAAGCACAGCCGTGATCATCATCGCCGTGGCCACGACCACCCACTCCCGCATATGAGACGCAAAGACCGGCACCACCACCCGCACCAGCGTGGCGGCCAGCGCGAAAGCGCCCAGAATCGCGCCAATCACCGAAGCGCTAAAACCCCGCTCATGCCCCAGCACCGGCACCACAAAGGTGTGCACATCCCAGCAGGAAGACAGCAGCCAGTTCACCAGCATCAGGCGCCGCATCAGGGGTTCGCGCAATAGATCCCAGGTTTTCTTGGGCGCCGTGCCCTGACTAACGGCTACTGGCGGTAACTCCACCGTGCGGCGCACCCAGAGCCAGGTCGCCAGCGGCAACAACGCCAGGAACAAAAAAGCCGCACGAAAGCCGCTGTGGTCAATCAGCAGACCCGCCGTCAGAGGCCCGATAAAATTCGACACCGCCGGCCCAATGGCGAGCCAGCTGAACACTTTTTTCAGCTCGGTCGCATTCTGCGCCGCGCGCCCCACATGGCGCTGCAAGGAGATCGATGCCACCCCGGTAGCGCCTCCGGTCATCAAGGCACTCAGGCACAGCACCGGAAAGATGGGAAAGGCCACCGCCAGCCCCGCGCCCATGGCCGCCGCGACGACACACAAGCCGACGGGACGTTTGAGCCCGTGCCGGTCGGCGTAACGGCCCGCCGGTAAAGCGAGAAAAACTTGCGTCAAGGCAAACAGGGCCAGCAAGAAACCCACCGCCAAAGCGCTGAAGCCTTCGCGTAGCGCCAGCAGAGGTGCTGCCATGCGCATGCCCGCCATGCAGGCGTGCAGGCAGATGTGGCCTGCAATCAAGCGCGCCAGCGCAAAACGGGGCGCTTGCGTGACTCTCGGCGCGAGGTTCACGCCCGATCCGCCTCCAGATCGCGGTCAAAATCCTTGTCCATGGGAATCAGCGCCTGCACCTGTGTATCAGGCAGCGCTTCGACTTTTTTCAGGGCCCGGCCCATGGCGCGACTGCGGGTCTCGGCACTGTCGAGCGTCTTGAGCACGGTTTCGGTTTGCGACTTGACCTTGGCGAGCACATCACCGAACTTGCCAAACTCGGTTTTCACCGCGCCCAACACCTGCCATACCTCGCTGGAACGTTGCTCCAATGCCAGCGTGCGAAAGCCCATTTGCAGCGAACTCAGCATGGCCAGCAGCGTGGTGGGCCCGGCCAGCGTGATGCGATGCTCGCGCTGCAAGGCCTGCATCAAGCCGGGGCGGCGCAGCACCTCGGCATACAACCCTTCAGTCGGCAAAAACAGAATGGCGAAATCCGTGGTGTGCGGTGGCTCCACATATTTATCGGCGATGGACCGGGCCTCCAATCGGATGCGCACCTCCAGCGCCTTGCCCGCGGCCTCCGCCCCCAGCACGTCGGCGCGGCCCTGCGCGTCCAGTAGACGCTCGTAATCTTCATTGGGAAACTTGGCGTCAATTGGCAGCCACAGCGGCTCGCCGTGCTCGGACTTACCGGGCAGTTTGATGGCGAAGTCGACCACGTTTTTGCTGCCCGGCCGCGTGGCCACCTGGGCCGCGTACTGGTCGGCCACAAACACCTGCTCCAGCAGACCGGCCAGCTGGGCTTCACCGAAAATGCCGCGGGTCTTGACGTTGGTCAGCAGGTGCTTGAGGTCGCCCACGCCCTGTGCCAACGTCTGCATCTCACCCAGGCCTTTGTGCACCTGCTCCAGCCGGTCCGCCACCTGCTTGAAGCTCTCGCCCAGACGGGTTTGCAGGGTGGTCTGCAGTTTTTCGTCCACCGTGGCGCGCATCTCGTCGAGCTTGGACGAGTTGGTGGTTTGCAGTTGCAAGAGTTGCTTTTCCAGGGTCTCGCGCACTTCGTTCATGCGCCGCGCGTTGGATTCGCTCAAACCCGACAGCTGGTTGGTGAGCGTGTCAGACAGCGTTTTCTGCAACAGCGCCAGTTGCTGGCCAAAGGCGTCAATCTGGGTGTTTTGCGTGCGCGTGGCTTCCGCTCCCTGCTGCACCAGCGTCTGCTGAAAAGTGGCCAGGTTTTGCGTCAGCTCCTGGCGTCCCCCGCGCGAGGACTCGCTGATCTCGCGGCGCAGTTCGCGTTCCAGCCGCTCCATCCGTTCGACCTGGGCTTGCGCCGCCGCCAGCAGTTCAACCTTGCCCTGCTCTGCCGCCTGGGCCGCCCCGCCGTCAGCGCGGCGCAGCGCCAGCCACAAGAGCAAAAACACATTCACCCCACCCAGGGCGACCACCCACCACAGCACCATATTGTCCAAGCCAGTCTCCTCCAACCCTCTATTGTTGTGCAAAAGCAGAGTCATCCTGTTTCATGAAGAAAATTGGCCTCTGGCCCTCGGGGAATAAGCGCAATACGCTATTGTTTTTATAGCATTCACAGGCACGTCTGCCTCGGGGCATTCACGGCACTGGCACTTGCCTGAACGATAGAATGAAAAAAGTCGCCGCCTTTGGCCAGGAAATTAGCAGGGAGAAGACATGCCGGTTGTGACGAAACCCACGCTGCATCAGGGCCACGGCTCCTTTGCAACGCAGCTTCATGGCGCGGTGTGTCTGGATGCACCGCAGACCCGGCGGGCTGCATCATGTTAGCCGTCTCGATGACGAACTCAGTCAACGTATCCATTCAGTCGAGGCGCCAGATCACCTAAGCCCCGGCATACCGCGACAGCCCTCTGCCAGACAGCCTGACAAAACCTCACTGGAGACCACGATGACAACCCTTGGATTCACGGTAACGCATGCAAAAAACGCCGCCTTTGAGCGAGGCCTGCGGTCGTTCTTCGAGTACAGAGACCTGGGCATCCAACAGGCGACGGACGGTCGCATCAATGCGCACGTCATCCGTGCTGCCGCCGGGACCGAGTTTTCAAGTCAGCCGCATTTGCACAAGACCACCTTTCAATTGGTGTATGTGCTCAAAGGCTGGATTGAATTCGAGTACGAGGGACAAGGCACGGTCAGGCTAGAGGCCGGCTCGTGCGTGTACCAGCCACCCGAGATTCGTCACCGTGAGCTGGGCCACAGCCCCGACGTCGAGATGATTGAAATCGTGATGCCGGGCGACTTCAAGACCGAAGAAGTCAATGCGGTCGAACCGTGAGCGCATTCAAGTGGCCAAGGCCCGCCAGTACCGGAGCGGAGCGGCCTTTGCGCTTAATGCCATGATCGAAGCCTGCCAGTCGACACAACGAATTTAACCAGAACGCTTGATGCCCACACCGCCCCTCCCCCCTCCACCGCAGCCGCAGGGCGCATCCAAATACACCGGCCTGGCACGCCCAGGGTTTTGGGGTTCATCCAACGACATGTCGCGGCGCGCGGGCATCCTGATCGGCGTCCTGCTGGTCACCGGGCTGCTGGCCTTGTCCGACACGGTTCACAAGCAGATCGTCGCCACCATTGCGCTGGCCGAGCCCCTGATTTCACAGCACCCGGTGCCGGGCGCCTTGATTTTCATGGGGCTGGCGGCGATCTCGGCCATGCTGGTGTTCTTCTCCAGCGTGCTGCTGGTTCCGATTGGCGTCCAGACCTGGGGCGAGACCGGCTGCTTTTTCTTGTTGTGGAGCGGCTGGTGTCTGGGCGGACTCGTCACCTACGCCATTGGCCGCCGCCTGAAACGCCCGGCCGTGCAGCGCATGCTGTCCGATAAGCTGATCGACCGCTATGAAAGCCGTATTCCAGAAGGTGGCTCGTTCCTCACCGCCGTGCTGGTGCAGCTGGCGGTTCCGTCCGACGTGTCGGGCTACTTCTTCGGACTACTCGGCTACCCACTGCACGTCTATTTCGGCGCCTTGATGCTGACCGAGCTGCCTTATGCCCTGGGGACGGTTTTTCTCGGCAACGCCTTCATGCAAGAACAATATGTATTGCTGCTCGCGGCGGCCGCCGTGGCGCTGCTCGCACTCGGCCTGGCCTGGCTGTGGTGGCGACACCAGCGCGCAGCCCTGAAGTAGCGACCCGCCCTCGTGGCGCTCGGCCAGCGCCGGATATGCTATCAATTAGAGAGCTAACACCGCAGGATTCAAGGGGGTCAGCGGCTTGTTATGGATCAAATAGCCGATCAGGTTATCGGCTGCCAGATGGGCCATGGCCAGGCGCGTGGGCATCGTGGCACTGGCGATGTGCGGCGTCAGCACCACGTTGGGCACGGTCAATAAATCGGGGTGGACTTTGGGCTCGCCTTCAAACACATCCAGCCCGGCGGCGGCAATCGTCTTGTTACGCAGGGCCACTGCCAGCGCGGCGTCGTCCACAATGCCGCCGCGCGCGATGTTGACCAGCGTCGCGGTAGGTTTCATCTGCGCCAGCTCGGCGGCACCGATGGCATGGTGGGAAGACGCCGAATACGGCAGCACCAGCACCAGGTGGTCTGCTGATCTGAGCAACTCTTCTTTGCCCACAAAACTCGCTTTGCATTCCGCTTCAGTGGCGGCATCGAGACGGGACCGGTTGTGGTAAATCACCTTCATGCCAAAGCCCATGGCGCCGCGCCGGGCAATGCCCTGCCCGATGCGGCCCATGCCCAGAATGCCGAGCGTGGCGCCGTGAATGTCAGCGCCCGCGAACATGTCGTAGCGCCAGCGCGTCCAGTGGCCCGCGCGCAAAAAGTGTTCGGCTTCGGCCATGCGCCGGGCCGTGGCCATCAGCAGGGCAAAGCCGAAATCGGCCGTGGTCTCGGTCAGCACATCGGGCGCGTTGGTGCCCAGCACGCCAGCGGCCGTCATGGCGGCGATGTCGAAGTTGTTGTAACCGACGGCCATGTTGGCGCAGATTTTCAGGTCGGGGCAAGCCGCCAGCAGCTCGGCGTCAATGCGCTCGCCGCCGGTGGTGAACACACCCTGCCTGCCTTGCAGCTTGTGCGTCAGCTCGGCTTGGGTCCAGAGCGCATCGCTCGGGTTGGATTCCACGTCAAAGTGCTGCGCCAGTTTGGCGATCACTTCGGGGAAGATGGCACGGGCAATCAGGATTTGAGGTTTCATTCGGGTCATTTCAGTAGGATTCATGGCACCGGCAGTTTTAATGGAACAGCCGGGACTGGGCGATATAGACCAGCGCGCCGGCCAGGTAGCCGATCAGCGCCAGCCCGCTGATCTTGCGCATATACCAGATGAAATCAATCTTCTCCAACCCCATGGCAGCCACGCCGGCAGCCGAGCCAATGATGAGAATCGAGCCACCGGTGCCCGCGCAATAGGCCATGAACTCCCACAGGAAACTGTCGCTCGGGTAGTGCGCCATGGTGTACATGCCCATGGAAGCGGCGACCAGCGGCACATTGTCCACGATCGCACTGACCAGGCCGATCAGCATGACGATGATGTCCAGGCGTGCGACTGTGCGATCCAGCCACTGCGCCAGCAAAGACAGAATGTGGGTGTGTTCCAGCACCGCCACCGCCAGCAGGATGCCGATGAAGAAAACGACCGAGCTCATGTCGATGCGCGTGAGTGCGCGTGCCAGCGTCAGACGCTGCTTTCTGAGAGGTTCTTCTTTTCGGTGCACCAGATCGCCCACCGCCCACAGGAGCCCCAAGCCAAACAAAATGCCCAAAAACGGCGGCAGGTGCGTGACCGTCTTGAACACCGGCACCGCCACCAGAATGCCGAGCCCCAGGAAGAACATCAGGTTACTCTCGAATGGGCTGGTGAAATGCTCGCCCGCGTCTTCTCTCAGCGGCGCCGGAACAACCGGACGGTTCCCGAGGATGCGGCTGGTCACGGCCAGCGGCACCAACAGATTGACCAGGGACGCCAGGAAAACACTCTTCATGATCGCCACCGTCGTGACCTGGCCGCCGATCCACAACATGGTGGTGGTGACGTCGCCGATCGGCGTCCAGGCGCCGCCGGCGTTGGCCGCGATGACGATGATGCCGGCAAAGAACAGGCGATCCTCGCGCTTGCCGAGCAGCTTTTTCATCAGCGACACCATGACGATGGTGGTGGTCAGGTTGTCCAGAATGGCGCTGAGGAAGAAAGACACAAAGCCGATCATCCACATCAGCGTGGAAAGCCGGGTGGTCTTGATGCGCGAGGTAATGACTTCAAAGCCGTTGTGCGCGTCCACCACCTCGACAATCGTCATGGCCCCCATCAGGAAGAAAACGATTTGCGCCATGCTCAGCAGCGACGCGTCCATATCCGCCAGGAGCTGATTGGCGTCGGTGCTGAACAGCGCATAAACCGTCCACAGCAGGCCCGCGCCGATCAGCGCCGAGGCCGACTTGTTGACCTTGATCGGGTGCTCCAGGGCGATGGCCAGGTAGGCCAGAACAAAAATAAGGACGAGTGCGATGAGCATGGACGTGGTACCTCGGAGGGTGGAACTCGAAAGAAGACTCAGGGGCTCAAGAAAAATTCAGCTCTAGCCCCCGTAAATACTGCGTGAATAGCTCCTAAAAGCATAGCAATTTCGTATCGGAGCGCAGCGTCGCGCTGCTTCATTCCAGCCAGTGTGTGAAGTCGGCCACCGGCACCCGCGGCGTGTGAAACGTATTCACCACATCGGTCTCGTCCGCATAGCCGAGCGCCATGCCGCAGACCAGCATCTCGTCCGCACCGGCTTTGATGTGCGGCAGGATGATTTTGGCAAAGCCATTCCACGCCGCCTGCGGGCAGGTGTGCAGACCGTGGCCACGCGCGGCCACCATGATGCTTTGCAGGAACATGCCGTAGTCCACCAGCGAGCCCCGGCCCAGGACGCGGTCCATCGTGAACATCAGGCCAACCGGCGCATCAAAGAACTTGTAATTGCGCTGGTGCTGCCCATGCATCTTGTCCTTGTCACCCTTGCCGATGCCCAGCAGGCCATACAGACCCCAGCCATTCTCGCGCCGGCGGTCAATGTAGGGGCTGACCCATTTTTCGGGGTAGTAGTCGTACTCTTCCCGGAAGTCGGCGGCCAACGCCGGATTGGCGCGAATGGCATCGTGCGCGACGCACACCTTCTCGCACAGCGTAGCGCGGCTGGCGCCCTGCAGCACATACACCTTCCAGGGCTGGGTGTTGGTGCCCGAGGGCGCCCGGCTGGCCACCTGCAGCAGCTCGGTCAGCGTCTCGCGTGAAACCGGCTGCTGGGTAAAGGCGCGGACCGACATGCGGGAGGTGATCGCGCCGTCCACGATGGTTTGGGTCATACAAGGGTCTCCAGAACTGATTTCAGATTCAAAGGCAGGTGCACCGGGCGGCGCGTTTGCTTGTCCACATAGACGTGGATAAAGTGACCCCGGGCCGCCGTCAATGGCTCGCCCTGGGCAAACAAGCCGACCTCGTAGCGCACACTGCTGGTGCCCAGCCGGGCGACGCGAATGCCCGCCTCCACCGTCTGCGGAAACGCCAGCGCCGAAAAATAATTGCATTGGGTTTCAATCACCAGGCCGATGGTCTCACCCTGGTGGATGTCGAGCACGCCCTGCTCTATCAAATAGGCATTCACGGCGGTATCGAACCAGCTGTAATAGACCACGTTGTTCACGTGTCCGTAGGCGTCGTTGTCCATCCAGCGGGTGCTGATGGTGCGAAATACCTTGTAGGCCGTGCGCGGCGCGGCTTGGGGTTTGTCAGATTTGGTTTCACTCATGGGGCCTGATTTTGCCAGTGCGCCCGCAGTCGGCTTTCGCCGGGCCTCGATCAGACCGCCACAGCCTGCCAGATTGGCGGCAACAAGAGACGCCACGTAGGCCGAGCTGTGCACCAGCGCCAGTTCGCCGTCGCTGGCACAGGGGGCCTCACTCAACTGAACCGTGGGCACGGTCAAGGCGAAGTCATCCGAGTCAAAAGCCTTTATGTCGATATTGTGTCGAACGGGGAAAACCGAGGTTTCTAGAACCTGGCGTCTAATATGCTGCATTGCAACAAAAACCACTTGCATGACTTGGCGATCTCCCTATAATTAAAGCCATGCTGCACTGCAACATAAGCGGAGGCTAGGTTTTAGCGCAGATACTTTGTGTACCTCACTCATACTGGAGAAATTAATATGTTGACCGTCGAACAAGTCATGGCTTCGCAAAAAGCAAGCATCGAAACCCTGCTGGGTCTGACTTCCAAAGCTTTCGAAGGCGTTGAAAAGATTGTTGAACTCAATCTGACCGCTTCCAAAGCCGCTCTGGCTGAGACCGGCGAGCACGCCAAAGCCATGCTGAGCGTGAAAGACGCACAAGAATTGATGGCCCTGCAATCCAGCCTGCTCCAGCCTCTGGCTGAAAAGACCGCTGCTTACAGCCGTCATCTGTATGACATCGCTTCCAGCTCCACGGCTGAGTTGAGCAAGACCTTTGAAGGCCAGACCGCTGAAGCACAGAAGAAATTCATGGGCCTGGTGGACACCGCCGCCAAGAACGCACCGGCCGGTTCCGAGACCGCTGTTGCCGTGATGAAGAGCGCCGTGGTTGCTGCCAACAACGCTCTGGAATCGGTGCAAAAAGCGGTCAAGCAGGCGACCGATGCTGCTGAATCCAATTTCAACGCAGTCGCCGCTTCCGCTGTGGACGCCGCCAAGCCAGTCGCCAAAAAGCGTTAAGTGCTGTCGCTGGTGTGACGAAAATTGTAGACAAATTGCTTTTTTGGAGCTTTGCGTCTATGCAATCAGGGGAAACCCTGAGATACTTCACCCAAGCAAGATTTTTGAGAAACGAATAGTTTCTACAGGTTGTCTCCTCGGGTCCTTTCGAAACCTTCAGGTTCAGGGATCCCTTAATAGGGCTGGTCGCAAGATCAGCCCTTTTTTTTATGGTCAATGGGGCTGGTCGCAAGATCAGCCCTTTTTATGCCGATTTCAGGCGGGGTCAACCTGGCTGGATACGGCGCAGCAGCGCGGTGGTACGGCACGGCCATCCGACGCGACCGAACCAGGCGCCACCCGCGATGGCGGCCGCGATCACCACGCCGTACAGCACCATCGCGGCGCCCTGCGCCATGAACACCTGCGCCAGTCCTCCGCCCCAACGGATCGCGAGCCAACCACCGATGGCCGCCACCGCGAGACGCACGATGTTGCCGACGACAGGCCACAGCAGACGCCCGGCGCCCTGCGACGCGAAATACAGCACCAGGCCGACGCCAAAAAAACCGTAAAGCGGGCCCACCGCGCGCAGGTACAGGCTGCCCGTCTCAAGCATCGCGGGGTCGCTGCCGAACAGGGAAAGCCAGGCGTGCGGGAAGGCCGCGGCGGTGAGGCCGATCGCCTCGGCCAACCCGAAAGCCATGGCCGCGCCGATCCAGCTCGCGCGCAGCGCGCGTTCGCGCTGCCCGGCGCCCATGCAGGTGCCGACCATCGCGACCAGCGGCGCGCCGAGGCCGAACACCAGCGGCACCAGCAAATATTCCAGGCGCGACGCCGTGCCATAGCCCGCGATCGCCGCGGGCCCGAAACCGCCGGCGAGCGCCGTTGCGATGCCAATCGAGAGGTTGGTCGCCACGGTCGAGATCGCACCGATCAGCCCAATGCGCAAGATGTCACGAAACAGGGGCCAGCGCAGCTTCAGGTTCTTGAGCGACGGCTTGAGCAGGCTGCGATCCGACCATAGGTAGACTGCCAGCGCCAGCGTGCCAAGCAGGTAGTACAGCAGCAGCGCGACGGCACCGCCCGCTATGCCGAGTGCGGGCACCGGACCCCAGCCGAAGATCAGCAAGGGCGACAAGGGCAACAGGGCCATCACGCCCAGCACGGTCACCTTGGCCGGCACCGCCATATTGCCGGTGCCGCGAATCACCGACGCCAGCGAGTTGAACAGCCACACCAGCACCGCGCCCGCAAAGACCCAATTGGAGTAGGTGACGGCGGCCGCCAGCGAGGCGCCGCTGCCCCCCCATTTGCGCATAGAGCCAGCGCCCACCGGACAGCAGCACCAGCGCGTCAGCATCCTGGCGCCGCCCGGCCCCGAGCGCGCGCGCAACCGAGGAGGCGATGCCGCCGCCCATCGCCCCGGCCGAGGCCATCTGCATCAGCATCACGATCGGAAATACCAGCGCCATTCCGGCCAGCGCATCGGTACCGAGCTTGCCCACGAAGTAGGTTTCGATCAGGCCGGCGGCGGCCTGCGCGACCATCACCAGCACGTTGGGCGCGGCCAGGCGCAGCAGCGTTCGGCCAATCGGCGCTTCCAGCAGCAGGCGCGTGCGCGGGTCAATGGTGTTCAAGCGGCCGCCTTCGCGACGCGCGACAGGCGCACTTCGCGGATCGGTAGATTCACCAGCGCCGCACCAGCGGCCAGCACGATGTCGATGTACCAGACCCAGTCGTAGCTGCCGGTCGCCTGGAACACGTAGCCACCAAGGAAGGCACCGAAAAAGCCCCCGATCTGGTGCGCCAGCATGACGATGCCGAACAGCATGGCCATATTGGCCGTGTCGAACATTTTGGCAACCAGTCCCACCGTCGGCGGCACGGTGGAGAGAAAGGTCACGCCCATGACGGCGGCAAAGACCAGCATCACGGCCGGCGTTTTCGGCGCCAGCAGAAAGACCAGCACCGCCAGACCGCGCGTTGCGTACACCAGCGCGAGCAGCGACTTCATGCGCCAGCGACCGACCGCCCAACCCATGGCCAGGCTACCGACAATGTTGAACAGACCAATCATCGCCAGCGCCCAGCCACCGATGGCGGGCGGCAAGCCACAGGCGGCCACCACGCCGGGCAGGTGCGTGGCCAAAAAGGCGACATGAAACCCGCACACCAAAAAGCCCAGACTCAGGTAGCGGTAGCTGGGTGTCGCCAGCGCCTGGCGGATGGCCTGGCGGGCACTGAGCGCCTGGCTGCCCGAGGCCGCTGCCGCCTGCGCCGCCAAGGCGTTCGAGTTGCCCTTGAGCACCCATACCGCCGGCAAGGCGAGCAGGATCAACACACCGAGCCACTGCATCGCGCTGGCCCAGCCGACGGCGGCGGTCAGCCCCACGGCGATCGGCGCCATGGCGAACTGGCCAAAGGAGCCGCCCGCATTGACGATGCCGGTGGCGAGCCCGCGCTTTTCAGGCGGCACCAGGCGCGTGCTGGCGGCCATCAGCACCGAGGGACCGGCCATGCCGGCGCCGCCCGCGGCCAGCATGCCGATGGCGAAGATCAGACCGGCCGTGCTCGTCATCAGCGGCGTGATGAAGGTGCCAATGGCGACCAGCAACACGCCAAAAAAGATCACGCGCCCGGTGCCAATGCGATCGGCCACGGCGCCGGCAAAAGGCTGGGTCAGCCCCCACCAGAGCTGGCCAAACGCGAAGGCCAGGCTGATGCTGCCAATGCCGAGTGCAGTCGAGGTGTTGAGGGCCGACAGGAACAGGCCCATGGTCTGGCGCACGCCCATGGTCAGGGCAAAGGTGCCGGCGGCGGCCAGCAACACCAGCCAGACCGCCACGGAACGATGTTTGGACACGCTCGGCTTATTCATGGTTCTGTTCCTTGCTGGGGTCCGCCAATAATTCCAGTGATTCATCCATGAGGGCATGCAACGCCAGCACACGCGGCAGGCCGAGCAGGCGGTTGAGACCGGTCTGCGCGGCTTTCCAGTGCCGTTGCGCCTCCTGGCGCTTGTCGCGGCCGGCATCGGTGATGGTGATCAGGCGGCTGCGCCCGTCCGCCCCTTCGGCCAGTTGAACCCAGGCGGCGACCAGCAAGGGCTTGAGATTGCGCGTCAACGTGGAGGCGTCCATTTTCATGGCCTGCGCCAGATCGCCGGGCCGGATCGGCCCCAGTTTGAGCACGTAGGACAAGAGCGAATACTGGGTGGTTTTGAGCCCGGCCTGCGCCAGCTCCGCGTCGTAGTGCTGCGTGATGCGCCGCGTCAACTGGCGCAACTTGAGATTGGTACAGCCCTGCAACTTCGTCGCGGCAACCATCGGCGGGGAAAGCAGGCGGGTGTTCATGATTTATATTGTAGCTACAATTGTTGCATATACAAATTTATAGACAACTGGAGTCCTCATGACCAAAACCAATCACCTCGACGCCTGGCTCGCCCAGGAACAAACCGTCCGCGCCCTGATGGACGCGGGTTGCGGACCGGGCATTGCCCACCCCGATCAGCGCGCCGGTAAAACCGGCCTGGAGATGATGCAGGCCATGCTGCGCGGCGAGCTGCCATATCCACCGATGGCGCAAACCCTGAACTTCACCATCGTGGAAGCCGGGCACGGCCACGCCGTGTTTCAGGGCACGCCGGGCGCGGCCCACCTGAACCCGATGGGCACCATCCATGGCGGCTGGTTTGCCACCCTGCTCGATTCGGCCCTGGGCTGCGCGGTGCACACCCGCATGAAGTCGGGCCAGGGCTATACCACGGCGGAGTTAAGCGTGAACATCGTGCGCGCCCTGACGCCCAAGGTGACACGCGTGCGGGCCGAAGGCAAAGTCATCCACTGCGGGCGGCAACTGGCCACCGCGGAGGCGCGCCTGGTCGGGCCGGACGGCACGCTCTATGCGCATGCCACCACCACCTGTTTGGTGTTTGAACTTGCGCCACAATCGACGACATGAGATTTCTTCACACCATGCTGCGCGTTGGCAACCTTCAACGCTCGATCGATTTCTACACCCAGGTGCTGGGCATGCAACTGCTGCGCACCTCGGAAAATCCGCAGTACAAGTATTCACTGGCCTTCGTCGGCTATGGCAAGAACCCGGAGCAGGCCGAGATCGAACTGACCTACAACCACGGCGTCGACAGTTACGAAATCGGCACCGCCTACGGTCACGTGGCGCTGGGTGTGCCTGACGTCCATGCCGCCTGCGAAAAAATCAGGGCAGCGGGCGGCAACGTGACGCGCGAGGCCGGACCGGTCAAGGGCGGCAGCACCGTGATAGCCTTTGTGAGCGACCCGGATGGCTACAAGATCGAGCTGATTCAGCGCGCCGAGTAGGCACCGGGCGCCGGCCTGCCGCCCGCGCCGCGACCGCGAGCAGCTACAGTTTTAATAGCTGCTCGCGCATAGAGCACGAGGGCTGCAGGCCTTATTTCCTTAAATGATGGGTATCGCGCGCGAGCTGCGTGATGCGCGCCCAGTCGCCTTGCGCCAGGGCGTCCGCGGGCACCAGCCACGAGCCACCGACGCACACCACATTGGGCAGCGCCAGAAATTCGGGTGCGTTGTGCAGGGTGACACCGCCAGTCGGGCAAAACTCCACATCAAAAAATGGGCCGCTCCAGGCCTTGAGCATGGCCGGGCCACCGGCCTGCATGGCGGGGAAGAATTTCAGCTCGGTCAAGCCATCCTCGCGCGCCATCATGATCTCGCTGCCGGTGGCGACGCCGGGCAACAGCGCCAGCCCGGCATCCCGGCACGCCTGGCCCACGGCCGAGGTGTAGCCGGGGCTGACGGCAAAACGGGCCCCCGCCATGGCCGCCGCTTGCGCATCGGCCCGGCTGCGCACGGTGCCGGCGCCCACCACCGCCTGCGGCACCTCCCGCGCAATGGCTTCGATGCAAGCCAGCGCCTGCGGTGTGCGCAGCGTCACTTCCAGCATGCGGATGCCGCCGGCCACCAGGGCGCGCGCCATCGGCACGGCATGGGCGATGTCGTTCAGCACAATGACCGGAATCACCGGGGCGTCCTGCATCACCTGCAGAGCGGACAATTTCGAGCTTGCGTTCATGGCTTCTCCAGACCGGTTAAGGCAAAAGTCAGGGGATACCGGCTCACAGCCAGCTGCAGGCGCCGGCTTCGGCGGTCAAGGCGTTGCGGCGCATATTGGCAAACAGCTCGCGCCCCATGCCGACGTCATTGGCGGCGCGCAAGGCTTCTGGCATTGGAGCCAGCGCGCGCGCCGCCCATTCGTCAGCGGGCAGCAGCACTTCCAGCAAACCCAGGGTGGCGTCCAGACGAATCACATCGCCATCACGCACCTTGGCCAGCGGGCCACCGGCGGCGGCTTCGGGCGAGACGTGAATGGCGGCCGGCACCTTGCCCGAGGCGCCGCTCATGCGGCCGTCCGTCACCAGAGCCACCTTGAAGCCCTTGCCCTGCAGCACGGCCAATGGCGGTGTGAGCTTGTGCAGCTCGGGCATGCCGTTGGCCTGCGGCCCCTGCCAGCGCACCACACACACCACATCGCGGTCCAGCTCGCCGGCACCGAAGGCCAGATGCAAGGCTTCCTGCGAGTCAAACACCCGGCAGGGCGCTTCAATCACGTGCCGGTCGTCGGGCACCGCGGAAACCTTGATCACGCTGCGCCCCAGATTGCCCTGCAGCAACTTCAGTCCGCCGTGCGGGCTGAAGGGTGCGCTGGCCGGCCGCACGATGGCGTCGTCCTGGCTGGCGCCGGCGTCCACCCAATGCAGCGCGCCAGCTGGCGCGTCGGGCATGGTGGCGGGTATGCCGGTGTATTCACGCAGACCGCCGGCGCGCAC
>NZ_DHXT01000161.1:38625-42246 GCF_002413825.1 Rhodoferax sp. UBA5149 | reverse complement strand
AACTGGTTGACATCGGCGCTGCCATTGGGATAGACGCGCGTCAACAGGGGCACCACGTCGGACAGGGCCGAAAAATCATTCCAGTCGATCAGGATGCCCGCGGCGCGCGCCACCGCCACCCAATGGATCAGATGGTTGGTCGAGCCACCGGTCGCCATCAAGGCCACCATCGCGTTGACGATGCTGCGCTCGTCCACCACCTGACCGATCGGCGGACATGCGGCCCCCACGCTTGTCACTGCGTGTACAGCGCTGCCCCCCGAGGGGGCCCGATCGCCTTGGGGCGGCCCGGCGGCGATCGATCCCTTGCCTCGGAGCACCGTGCGCACCGCTTCGCGCGTCAGCTCCTCGCGCATGGCGGCACCGGGGTTGATGAAGGCCGTGCCCGGCACATGCAGGCCCATGGCTTCGAGAAGCATCTGGTTGCTGTTGGCGGTACCGTAAAAGGTGCAGGTGCCGGGCGCGTGGTAGGCCCGGGACTCGGCGTCCAGCAGCTCCGCCCGCCCCACCAGGCCCAGCGCGGCCTGCTCGCGCACCTTGGCTTTTTCGTTATTCGACAGGCCCGAGGTCATGGGGCCGGCCGGCACAAACACGGTCGGCAAATGACCAAAATGCAGCGCGCCGATCAAAAGGCCGGGCACGATCTTGTCGCACACGCCCAGCATCAGCGCGCCATCAAACACATCGTGACTCAGCGAGACGGCGGTGGCCATGGCAATCACGTCGCGCGAGAACAGGCTGAGCTCCATGCCGGGCGTGCCCTGGGTCACGCCGTCGCACATGGCGGGCACGCCGCCGGCCACCTGCGCCGTGGCGCCCAGGCGGCGGGCCTCGGTCTTGATGATGTCGGGGTAATGCTGCAACGGCGCGTGGGCCGACAACATGTCATTGAAGGCGGTCACGATGCCAATATTGGGCGCGCGCTCGGCCACGACACGAAACTTGTCATTGGCTGGCAGCGCGGCGAAAGCGTGCGCCACATTCGCACAGCCCAGCCGCTCGGCACCGGGTTTGCGATTGGCGGCCAGCGCCAGACGATCCAGGTAGGCGCTGCGCGTGACCCGGCTGCGTTCACGGATGCGTGCCGTGACAGCCTCAACGGTTGAATGGAGTTTCATGGGATGTTGGTAACAAAATTACAAACTTAATGGTACTCCGGAACCCGTGCCAGGGGAGAGGCCGCTGTTACGAGATGGTTACCAAAACAAGGCCCTCGAACCGATCGAGATGGGCCTGCCGGAAATAGGGTTTCAAATTGCACGACCGGCAAGATTGCCCTACATTCACCACTCACATTTCAAGTCGCGGAGGTCTAGATGATTCGACTTATTGCGCCGGTTGCGGCAGCTTTTTTCGTGGCAACCTGCCCAGCCTGAAGGCCGACGCCAGCGGCACGGCCAGCATCAGATTTGAGTCCACCACGCTATCGTTGGGTAGCGGCAAGACCGACGTGCTGGGACGCGGTCTGATCGTGCACCGTGATGCGGACGATTACACCACCCAGCCCACCGGCAACTCGGGCCCGCGCGTGGCCTGCGGCGTCATCGCCAGGACCTGAGCCGGGCGCTGATTCTCAGGCGCCCTGCATCAGCCGCGCGGCGGCCTGCAGATCCTCGACGGTGTCGATGTCGGTCACGCAACCGACATCGTCCACTATAAATTCAATAGCGGCATGCGCACGAACGACGGGGGCTGCACCCTGATTTCCCTTCAAGGCCAGGAGGGCCGGGCGACACCGGGCCGCAAACCCGACCGGGTGCCCGCGCTGGCCCCGATACACCGGCACCACCACCTCATGATCACTCAACGCCGCCGCCACGGCACGCAAGGTGTCGCTTTGAATCAAGGGCAAGTCAGCCGGCAGAATCAGCCAGCCAGCCGCTTGTGCCGTAGCCCGCACCGCCGCTGCTATCGAATCACCCATGCCAGGGTGACCGGCGTCTTCAAGATGCCACGGCAGGCCACTGGCCTGCACCGCGTCCAGCGTGTGTTGCAGCACCGTCTTGTCGCCCAGGCGCGCCTGCAGTTTGTGGGTGCCGCCGCCCGATGCGGCAAAACGCTCGCCGCGCCCGGAGGCAAGAATAATGACAGTGGGTGAACTCAAGTCAGCGCGCAGCCCGCCGTGGTGGCCACTGCGCCGGTCACGGCATTTTTGACCTGAACGATCTCGGCCACGATGGAGACGGCAATCTCGGCCGGTGTTTTGGCCCCCAGCGCCAGACCGACCGGGCCATGCAGGCGGGCCAGCTCCTCAGCGCTCAGATCGAAGTGCTCGGCCAGTCGCTGTTTGCGGGTCTCCTGGTTACGCCGCGAGCCCAAGGCCCCGACGTAAAAGGCATTGGATTGCAGCGCTTCGAGCAAGGCCATGTCGTCAAGTTTGGGGTCGTGCGTGAGGGCCACGATGGCCGTGTGGGCATCGGGCACGAGTTCGCGCACGACATCGTCGGGCATGCCTTCGACACGCCGGATGCCACTCATCCCCAGCAGGCCAGCCCCCAGGGTGGCCGCATATTCTTCGCGCGGGTCGCACACCAGCACGTCAAAGTCGAGCATGACGGCCATCTGCGCCACGGCCTGAGACAACTGGCCGGCGCCAATCAGCAGCAGGCGCCACTTCGGGCCAAACACGGTGCTCAATGTTGAGCCGTCGAACTGCAGGGTCTGACCGCGCACGGCATCCGACAGCTGCACCGCGCCGGTCGCCAGCGTCAGCGTGCGCGCCACCAGCTGATGGGCCGCCGTGCGTGCCAGCAATTGCGCCACCCAAGCGGTGTCGAGCAAGGGCTCCTGCACCAGGCGCAAGGTGCCGCCGCAGGGCAAGCCAAAGCGGGTGGCTTCTTCCTTGCTGACACCGTAGGCGATCATGGCGGGCTTGCTCAAAGCGGGGGTACCCGCATCGAGCGCCTTGAAGCTGGCTTTGGTGCGGGCGATCAAATCGTCTTCAACGCAGCCGCCCGAGACCGAACCGCTCACCACGCCGTCGTCACGCACCGCCAGCAAGGCACCCGGTGGCCGCGGCGCACTGCCCCAGGTTTCCACCACGGTGACCAGCGTGACCGCATGACCAGCGCTGCGCCAGGCCAGGGCATCACTCAAGACTCTGAGATCAAGACTTTCCATTAACCCACCTGTTATTGCGCGCGCCCTTCCCGCTCAGGAAAGGGCGCTCTGGCCAGTTTAAGCCTGCTGGATGGCTTGCGCCGTCATGGGCAGTTTACGCACGCGTTTGCCGGTAAGCGCCGCCACCGCGTTGGCAATGGCGGGCACCACCAGCGCCGTCGCTGGCTCACCAATACCACCGGGCTTCTCGGTGCTTGGCACCAACACAATATCGATCTGCGGCGCCTCGTGCATGCGCACCACGGGATAGTTGTTGTAGTTGGTCTGCTGCACACGCCCCTTGTCCAGGGTTATTTCCTGCATCAGTGCAGACGACATGCCGAACACGATGCTGCCCTGGATCTGGGCTTCGACCGTATCAGGATTGACCATGCGGCCCAAGTCCGCTGCGACGGTCACGCGGTGCACGATGACCTCGCCATTTTTCAGCGAGACCTCGGCCACCTGGGCCATGTAGGTGTCATAACCTTCCATCAGCGCAATGCCACGGGCCCGGCCTGC
>NZ_DHXT01000161.1:28442-38344 GCF_002413825.1 Rhodoferax sp. UBA5149 | reverse complement strand
GCAAAAGCATTCATGTTGTGGCTCACGGAGCGCCAGTAACCGACACGCATGCCAGAGTCGTGTATCACCAGGTCATGCTGTGTATTGGGGATTTCATAGCCCGCCACCGCCGCTTCCGCCATGAACGGGTCAAACGTGTCCTTGGGCAGGCCAAAAGCGCGTTGGGTGATCGACTGTGAGGTGACCTTGAACTGCAGTGCCACCGGGTTGCCCTGGGCATCGAGTCCGGCCTGCAGCTGGTTCAGGCCCAGTGGACGATAGAAATCGTGTGTCATGTCATCTTCACGTGACCACAGCAGCTTCACCGGCCGACCCACGGCCTTGGAAATTTGCGCGGCCTGCACGATGAAGTCCAGCTCCAGCCGACGGCCAAAGGCGCCGCCCAGGAACGTGGTCTTCAGGGTCACGTCTTCCGGCTTGAGGCCCAGCGTAGCGGCCACGGCGCCATGCGCACCCTGCTGGAACTGAGTGGGTCCAACCAGCAGGCATTTGCCATCCTTGAAGCTGGCGGTGAAGTTCATCGGCTCCAGCGGCGCATGCGCCTGCATGGGCGAGATGTACTCCGCCTTGACGGTCTTCGCCGCACCCTTCATGGCTTGCGCCACATCGCCCACCGGTTTGCCAATGGGCAGCACCTTGCCGCTGTCGGCCGCGGCACGCGTGCTGGCCAGTACCACGTTTTGGTCCAGCGCGGCACCCGCACCCTCGTCCCATTGCACGGTCAAAGCCTTGCGGGCTTTTTGAGCTTGCCAGTAACTGTTGGCGACCACCGCCACGCCGTCATTGACCTGAACCACATCGATCACACCGGGCATGCCCTTGGCGCTGCTGGCGTCAAAACTCTTGACCTTGCCGCCAATCACCGGACACTGCTCGATGCTGGCGTACACCATGCCCGGCAACTTGACGTCGATACCGAACTCGGCCGTGCCATTGACTTTGGCCGGGGTGTCCAGACGCTTGGTGCGCTTGCCGACGATTTTGAAATCTTTCGGATCCTTCAACACCACTTTCTCCGGCACCGGCAGCTTGGCCGCGGCTTCGGCCAGCTGGCCATAGCTGGCCTTCTTGCCGCCTGCGCCGATCACCATGCCGTTCTCGGCCTTGAGCGTGCCGCGATCCACTTTCCACTTGTCAGCGGCCGCACTGATCAGCATCTCTCGCACCTGGGCACCACCGATGCGCAGTTTTTCCCATCCGTCGCGCACCGAAGTTGAGCCACCGGTAACCTGCGCGCCCAGCAGGGCATTGACATACACAGCATTGGGTGGCGCGATGTCCACCTTGATCTGATTGAGATTGACGTTGAGTTCCTCGGCGATCAGCATCGGCAAGGAGGTGTAGACGCCCTGCCCCATCTCCGACCGCGCCGAAATCAGGGTGATGGTGTTGTCGTCTGCAATATGCACCCAGGCGTTGGGTGTGTACAGGGTGCCGGCAGCCAGTGCCCCGGTAGTGGCGCCAGGCAAGGCCAGGCCCAGCATCAGGCCGGAAGTGGCAATGGCGGAGGTTTTAAGAAAGTCGCGACGTGAAGTTGTCATTTTTATCTCCTCAGGCGTTACGCATGGTGGAAGCTGCATCCTTGATGGCAGCCCTGATACGCGGGTAGGTGCCGCAGCGGCAAAGGTTGCCACTCATGGCCTCATCAATCTCGGCGTCGCTGGGGTTCTTGTTCTTCTCCAGCAAGCCAGCAGCACTCATGAGCTGGCCTGACTGACAATAGCCGCACTGCGGCACGTCGTGCTTGATCCACGCCACCTGCAGCGGGTGGGTGTTGTTCTTGGACAAACTCTCCACCGTGGATATTTTCTTGCCAACGACGCTGGAGAGTGGCGTCTGGCACGAGCGCACCGGTTTGCCATCGAGGTGCACGGTACAGGCGCCGCACAGCCCGGCACCGCAACCAAATTTGGTGCCGGTCAGGCCGAGTTCATCGCGAATCACCCACAAGAGGGGGGTGTCCGATTCGGCATTGGCGGAAACCGCCTTGCCATTGAGTTGAAATTTGACGCTCATCAGGGTGTCTCCTTGGTAATTTTTGACGTGCGGTTGGGAATAAGTCCCATTTCTTTGCACATCTATTAGACTAGATCAATACCGACGATGCTCTATACGGGTAAGCCCCATGGGTTTAAAAGTTTTTGCAAATTGAGACAGTTTTCCTGTCAACTATGCGACACAACCCTTCGGATCAGGGACCTGCCTATACTGCGCCCATGACCTCTCTTGCCGATCTCCGCAAAAGCTACGAACGAGCCGAACTCAATGAGGACGCATCGCACGCCAACCCCCTGCAGCAGTTTGACCAATGGCTGAAGGAAGCCATTGCGTGCGAGACGCCCGAGCCCAACGCCATGACCTTGGCCACCGTGGCCGGCAACCTTCGTCCCAGCACCCGCGTGGTGCTGATCAAGGGCTATGACGAACGCGGCATCACCTGGTTCACCAACTATGACAGCCGCAAGGGCCAGGAGCTGGCGGGCAACCCTTTTGCCGCCCTGCAGTTTCATTGGGTGGAGCTGGAGCGGGTGGTGCGCATCGAGGGCGTGGTCGAGAAAGTCAGTAGCGAGGAAAGCGACGAATACTTTCACAGCCGCCCTCTTGATTCACGCATTGGCGCCTGGGCCTCGCCGCAAAGCCAGGTGATCTCGGGGCGAGGCACGCTGGTGGCCAACGCCGCCAAGTACGGGGCGAAATTTTTGCTGCAACCGCAACGTCCGCCGTACTGGGGCGGCTACCGGCTCAAACCCGACCACTGGCAATTCTGGCAAGGCCGCAAGAGCCGTCTGCATGACCGGCTGCGCTACACCTTGAGCGCTGGCGCTGATGCCACGACCGGCGCCGAGCCGGTGTGGATTCGCGAACGGCTGGCGCCCTGAGTCACGTCAAAGCAAGACCTTGCGCGCGGCCTGCTGGACGGCCTGGGCACATCCTACAAGCAAGTTATCAACGAAAAGGCAGGCCGAATTGAACCATTGCGCGATCGACCGCCATTCGGCCGTCGTGATGTTCCGCACGCTGGCACAGCGCGCCCGTGAACTTGGCATCACCCTTCGCCAGCCGCCACCCGAGCCGACCACCTGCTGTGGACGCGGCTGCAACGGCTGCGTGTGGGAGGGCTACTACGCGGCGGCCACCTTCTGGCGGGAAGACGCATTGATTGCCATTGAGGCGGCATGCGCCTGAGCCGTTCGATTGCGGGGCATCCAATCAATAATCGGCGGGGACATCCACTCCAATTCACCTTGAAAGCCACCCATGAAAGCCATCTGGAACAACACCGTCATTGCCGAGAGTGACGACACCGTCTTGGTGGAAGGCAATCACTACTTTCCTGAAAGTTCGCTCAAGCGCGAGTTCATCACCTTCAGCAACCACAAGACCTCGTGCGCCTGGAAGGGCCAAGCCAGCTATTACTCGCTGCTAATCAATGGCGAGCTCAATACCGACGCCGTGTGGTACTACCCCGAGCCCAAACCCGAGGCCGAGATGGTGCGCGGCCGCGTGGCGTTCGCCAACAGTGTGAAGGTGGGATGAGCAATTCCTGGTACGACCGCCACATCCTGCCCCACGCGCTGGACTATGCCTGCGGCCTGCCTATGGTGGGCCGCCAGCGCCAGTTGGTAGTGCCGTTGGCGCAGGGCCGAGTGCTGGAGGTGGGCATCGGCACCGGGCTGAACATGCGCTACTACAACAAGACCCGCGTCACCAAAATCACGGCACTGGACCCGGCGCTGGAGTTGCACCCGCTGGCGCGCGAGCGCATCGCGCAGGCCGGGCTGGAGGTAGAGTTGCTGGGTCTGTCGGCCGAACAGATTCCGCTGCCTGACGCGAGCTTTGACACGGTGCTGATCACCTACACCCTGTGCACCATTCCCGACCCGCTGGCCGCCCTGCATGAAATGCGCCGCGTGCTCGCACCCGGCGGGCAGTTGCTGTATTGCGAGCATGGCCGCGCACCCGATGAATCAGTGCGGCGCTGGCAAGAGCGACTGCAACCGCTGTGGGGCAAGTTCTCCGGTGGTTGCCACCTGGGGCGCGACATTCCCGCGCTGCTGCTGGCGGCGGGCTTTCAGCTGCCCGACCTGCACACCCGTTATCTGCCCGGTCCGCGACCCATGACTTTCCATTACTGGGGCGTTGCCCGCGCCACACCATGACATCTTCCCTACGCAACATCCAGGGCATCGACATTTTCATCGAAGGCGACGGCCCGCACACCGTGGTGATGATCCACGGCTGGCCCGACACCCACCGCCTGTGGGACGGTACGGTCGCGGCGCTCAAGAGCCAGTATCGTTGCGTGCGCTTCACGCTGCCGGGCTTTGACATGGCCCAGCCAGCCCGTGCCACGTCGCTGGCGCAAATGACGGCGTTGTTCAGCGCCATCGTGGAGGCGGTGAGCCCGGACCAGCCGGTCACGCTGCTGTTGCATGACTGGGGTTGTATCTTCGGCTACGAATTCGCCATGCAACATCCGACGCGCGTGGCGCGCATGGTGGCGGTGGACATCGGCGACCACAACGCCGGGGCGTTTCTCAAATCGCTCACCGCCCGGGCCAGGCGGCAGGTCTTCGCCTACCAGTTCTGGCTCGCCCTCGCCTGGACGCTGGGCGGCGCCATCAGTGGCGCACTGGGCAATCGGATGACGCGCGGCATGGCACGCGCCATGCGCTGCCCCACCGAGCCCTCCCGCATCGGCTGGCAGATGAACTACCCTTACGCCATGCAGTGGTTCGGCTTGCTCGGCGGCTTTCGCGGCGCGGCACAGATCAGCCCGGCCTGCCCCGTGCTCTACCTCTATGGCGCGCGCAAGCCTTTCATGTTCCATTCACCGCAATGGCTGGCGTTGCTCACAGCGCGACCGGGCTGCGCGGTGCAGGCATTTGACACCGGCCATTGGGTCATGGTGGAGCAGCCCGCAGCGTTCAATGCGTGCGTGGCCGCCTGGCTGGCGACAGCGCACTAAAGACAAACCGGCGGCGCGTACTTTATGTCGAAGCACTCGATGGGTTTTGCGCCGCCGTCAAGCCCCTTCCTGGCCCGCCGCAATCTGGCGTAGCGCCTGCTCGAACACGGCCACGGGCTGACCACCGGAAATCAAATGCCGGTCGTTGATGATGACGGCCGGTACCGAATGAATGCCTTGGCCGGTGTAAAAGGCTTCGCGCTCGCGCACCTCGGCGGCGAATTCGTCACTGGTCAAAATGGCACGCGCGCGCGCCACGTCCAGACCCGCCTGCGCCACCGCGCGCAGCAACACCTCGTGCGACTCCATGCTCTGGCCCTCGCTATGGCAGGCCGCCAGCAACGCCTTCTTCAACGCAGTCTGTTGGCTTGTCGTCTCCAATCCGGCCCAGTGCAGCAGGCGGTGCGCGTCAAAGGTGTTGTAGATGCGGCCGCGCCCGGCCCGGTTGAAACTGAAACCGACATCCGCGCCACGCTGACGAATGGTGTCGCGAATCTGCGCCTGCTGCTCTGGCGTGGAGCCATACTTCTGCGCCAGATGCTCGCCGATGTCCTGTCCGCCGGGCGGCATTTGCGGGTTGAGTTCGAAGGGCTGGAAATGCAGCTCCGCGGCCACCTCTCCCTGCAACTTGCCGAGCGCCTGCTCCAGGGCAGACAAGCCGATGGCGCACCACGGGCAGGAAATGTCGGAGACGAAATCGATCTTCAGGGAATGGGTCATGAACTGGGCCTGCTGTGCTGGCGTTGAAATTTTGATTGTCCAGCAAGCCTGATAACCCTGCCGGCTGTCAGCTCGTTACGGTCCCGGCTCACCCCCTTCAAAGGCCCGAGCCCCGGGGCGTCAGCACGGTCCCGACGGCGACTCGCGCTTTACCGCGAAAAAGGAGTACGCATTAGATCGTTTCCTGAATGGAGCTCGTGGAGGCGCCATCTAAAAAGCGCCCAACCCGTTGTGTTCGGAAACAAAAAATCTTGAGGAGACACCTATGCAACATTTCAAAATCGGTTTTGCCGGACTTCTGAGCACCCTGTTGCTCGCCGCTGCGATCCAGGCCAATGCAGCCGATCTGCCCAGAGCGAAGCCCGAGCAGGTGGGCATGTCATCGCAGCAATTGCAGTTGCTCACCAACAAACTGAAAGCGGACGTTGCCAGCAAAAAGTTGCCCGGCGCGGTATTGCTGATCGGCCGGCATGGCAAGGTGGCCTATGCACAGAGCGTGGGGAAACTTGATCCGGCACTGGACACCCAAATGACCGAGGACGGACTCTTTCGCATCTACTCCATGAGAAAACCCATCACCAGCGTCGCCGCCAAGATGGTGGTGGGCGTCGAGAAACCCGACGGCAACGCCGGCGGCGCTTGAACCAGCCCGGTACCACCTGCGAGGACAGCCACTCCACCGATATCCTCGGATGCGTCATTGAAGTCGTGTCTGGAAAATCGCTCTACCAGTTTGAAAAAGAACGCATCCTGGATTCATTGGACATGCAGGACACGAGCTTTTATGTGACCGATGCCCTGAAAAAAAGGAGGCGGAGCCCTTTGCGGATGACCGCCACATTGGACTCAACGCCGATTTTGGCGACCCCCGAGTTGCGAAGAGATGGGGGTCGGGTGGTGGGGGCATGGTGTCTTCAGCCGCGGACTATTCCCACTTTTGGTAGTACAGGCCGTAGGAATCCTCTTTGAGGACGGCAAACTTGCCTTCCACCGTCACCGGTTCCAGCGAGTATTTGAGCGGAATTTTGATTTTGACCTCCACCATGCTCTCCAGACCGCCCGCGCAGCAGCAACACGCCGCCCTGCGGCACCTTGATGGCGGGAAAAGCCAGCGTCGGCCCCAACGGGTACTGGTACTGGAGTCCGTGCGATGTAATCAAGGTTTCACCAGCCGCGCAAAGGTCTTGCGGAACTTCGCCACCTTGGGCGCCGCCACGGCCACGCAGTAGCCCTGGCCCGGGTTCTTCTCGAAAAAGTCCTGGTGGTAGTCCTCGGCCGGCCAGTAGTTGGCCAGCGGCAAGACCTCGGTCACTACTGCGCGGTTGTAGACGCCGCTCTGGCCCATTTCGCGGATGACGTCTTTGGCGACCGTTTCCTGCTCCGGCGTTGAGACATAGATGCCGCTGCGGTACTGCGTGCCGCTGTCATTGCCTTGGCGGTTCAGCGTCGTGGGGTCGTGGATGACGAAAAATATTTCCAGAATCTCACGCAGGCTGATCTGGACCGGATCAAACACCAGTTTGACGACCTCGTTATGGCCGGTGCTGCCGGTGCAAACCTGCTCGTAGCTGGGACGAACCGCGCGTCCGTTGCTGTAGCCGCTTTCAACATCCATCACGCCCTTGACCGCCACATAGACGGCCTCCGTGCACCAGAAGCAACCGCCGCCCAGGGTGATGGTTTGCAGGGAATCTGTCATGGGAAATCTCCTCTTAAAACGGTTGGTCGCGTCGACCCCGCGCATCTTACGCGTCGAGGGCTGCGCTGCCATCCGCAGCCCCGTGTTTGCTCAAATTTACACAAGGACTTGGCCCGGCGGCCCGCCAGCAATTGACAGCCCCTTGGTCAGACGCTACATTAAATAACCAGTTAGTCATTAATTTCATGCCGCTTTCCAAACTGATCTGCAAAACCAAGTCCGAGGTGCACGCCAAGCACGAACGCCGCAAGGACGCGCGCCCAGGCGAACTGCTGGCCGCTGCGCTGGACCTGTTCGTCGAAAAAGGTTTCGCCGCGACCAAGGCCGAAGAAGTAGCCCGGCGCGCCGGTGTTTCAAAAGGCACGCTGTTCCTCTATTTTGCAAGCAAGGAAGAACTGTTCAAGGCGGTGGTGCGCGAGAACATTTCGGGGCGCTTCTCGGAGTGGAATGCCGGCTTCGATGCGTTCGAGGGCAGCACGCCTGACATGTTGCGCCACGCCATGACGCTGTGGTGGGCGCGCCTGGGCAGCTCCAAGGCCTCCGGCATCACCAAACTGATGTTGAGCGAGGCCGAAAACTTTCCGGAACTGGCCGCCTTCTACCAGCATGAAGTCATCCAGCCGGCCCATGAGTTGATCCGCCGCATTCTGCAGCGCGGGGTTGACCGCGGTGAGTTCGCGCCCGTGGACATGAAATACGGCGTCTATACGGTGCTGGCGCCCATGATTTTCTTGCAGATATTGATGCACTCCAAAGCCGCTTGTTGTGACAATACAGAAGCGTCCCAACTAGTGCCTGAAGACTACCTCGCAGCACAAGTGCAAACCATTCTTGCCGGCCTGTGCGTGCGACCGCCCCTCCCCTCTTCTCCTCCAACAGACGAAGGACTTCCCTCACTATGAAACGCTGGTTGAAATGGGCGCTCGTCGCCTTGGTCGTCGTTTTGCTCGCCACCGGCGTGTTGCGTGCGCTGTCAGCCCGCAAGGCCCAACAGCAAGCCGTGGCCGCTCAGGCGGCCCAGCGCACACAAACCGTGGTGGAACTGGGCGCGGCCGATGTGGTGCAGGTCAAAACCCGTGAGCTGGCGCAGGGCCTGCCGATCTCGGGCGCGCTCAAGGCCGTGAACACGGCCATCGTCAAGGCGCGAGTGGCGGGTGAGCTGCAGGGCCTGACGGTGCGCGAGGGCGATCTGGTCAAGGCCGGCCAGATCATCGCCCGCGTCGATTCAACCGAATACCGGGCGCGCGTCAGCCAGGCGCAACAGCAGGCGGAAGCCGCCAAAGCCCAGATTGACATCGCCCGGCGCAGCTTTGACAACAACCGCTCGCTGGTGGCGCAGGGATTTATTTCCAGAACCGCACTGGACTCTTCAATTTCCAGCCTCGCGTCGGCCGAGGCCACCTATCGCGCCGCCCAGGCCGGCGCCGAGATTGCCAGCAAGTCACTGGAGGACACGGTGCTGCGTGCGCCTATTGCCGGCCTGATTGCGCAGCGACTGGCACAGCCCGGTGAGCGCGTGGCGATCGACGCGCGCATCGTGGAAATCGTCGATCTCAGCCGGCTCGAACTCGAAGCCAGTGTGAGCGCCAGCGAGTCGCTGGACGCGCGCGTGGGCCAAAGCGCCGCGCTCCAGATCGAAGGCTCCGCCAAGCCCGTCAGCGGCAAAGTGGTCCGGGTCAACCCCAGCGCCGTGGCCGGCAGCCGCGCCGTTCTGATTTATCTGGCCGTTGACGCGGCCCCCGGCTTGCGCCAGGGCCTGTTTGCACAGGGCACGCTGGGCACTGATCACCTGCGAGCCCTGGCGGTCCCCTTGAATGCGGTGCGCACCGACAAACCCCAGCCCTATGTGCAACTGGTGAGCAACAACCAGATAGTCCACCAGACGGTCGAGATGGGCGCGCGCGGCGAAGTCGACGGACAAACCATGGTGGCGATCAAAGGCGTCGCCGAGAACGCGACGCTCGTCGCCGGCACGGTCGGACCCCTGCGCGAAGGCAGCGCCGTGAAATTCACGAACCCTTTGAACCCAACGCCAGGCGGTAAATAGACCATGTGGTTCACCCGCGTCAGCCTTCACAACCCCGTCTTCGCCACCATGGTCATGCTTGCCATCGTGGTGCTGGGCCTGTTTTCCTACCAGCGTCTGCAGGTCGACCAGTTTCCCAACGTGGACTTTCCGGTGGTCGTGGTCACCGCGGACTACCCCGGTGCGTCGCCCGAGATTGTCGAGAGTGAAGTCACGAAGAAGATTGAAGAAGGCGTCAACTCGATCGCTGGCATCAATGCCCTGACCTCGCGCAGTTACGAAGGACAGGCCGTTGTCATCATCGAATTCCAGCTGCACATCAACGGGCGCAAGGCGGCCGACGATGTGCGCGAGAAAGTGGCGCTCATCCGACCCACGCTGCGCGCCGAGGTCAAGGAGCCACGGGTCTTGCGCTTCGACCCCAGCAGCCGCGCCGTGTGGTCGGTGGCGGTACTGCCTGATATGGCCCCCACGCTTGCCGCTGCGCG
>NZ_DHXT01000161.1:19041-28153 GCF_002413825.1 Rhodoferax sp. UBA5149 | reverse complement strand
TGGAGCTTGCCCCCACGCTTGCCACTTCCGGCGCGGCGCACAAACCCCTCTCAGACGTCGAGTTGACCAACTGGGCTGACCAAGTTTTGAGGAAGCGCCTGGAGAACGTGCGCGGTGTGGGCTCGGTGACGGTGGTGGGCGGCACCATGCGCGAGATCAATATTTACCTCAACCCGCAGGCGCTGGAAGCCTTTGGCGTCACGCCCGACCAGGTGGTCTCGGCGGTCAGCCATGAAAATCAGGATCTGCCGATGGGGGCGATTCGCTCCCTGCAGCAGGAGCGCGTGGTGCAGATCTCGGCCCGCATGCAGCGTCCGGAAGATTTTGGCAAGATCATCGTGACGCGCAAGAACGGAGCGCCCGTGCGCGTGGACCAGATCGCCCGCGTGGCTGACGGCGCGCAGGAAACCGACAGCCTGGCGCTCTACAACGGCCAGCGCACGCTCTTGCTCAGCGTCCAGAAATCGCAGGATGAAAACACCATTGAGGTCATTGACGGCCTGCTGAAAACAGTCGCGGAGATGAAGGCGCAACTGCCGACCGGCATTCGGCTGGAGCCGGTGACCGACGGTTCACGCCAGATCCGGGTGGCGGTGGCAAACGTGCGCAGCACCCTGATCGAAGGCGCCCTGCTCACCATCCTGATCGTGTTTTTGTTTTTGAATTCATGGCGTTCCACCGTCATTACCGGCCTGACGCTGCCGATTGCCCTGATTGGCACTTTCCTGTTCATGAACATGTTCGGCTTCACCATCAACATGATCACGCTGATGGCCCTGAGCCTGTGCGTCGGCCTGCTGATTGACGACGCCATCGTGGTGCGTGAAAACATCGTGCGCCACGTGCAGATGGGCAAGAAGCCGTTTCAGGCCTCGCTCGACGGCACGCAGGAAATTGGCCTGGCAGTGCTGGCCACCACCCTGTCCATCGTGGCTGTGTTCATGCCGATCGGCTTCATGGGCGGCATCATCGGCAAGTTTTTCCACGAGTTCGGCATCACCATCGTGGCCGCCGTGATGATCTCGATGTTCGTCAGCTTCACGCTGGACCCGATGATGTCCTCGATCTGGCACGACCCCAGCATCGAGGCCCACCGCGATCATGGCCGCAACCCCGACGGCAGCAAACGCCCGCCTGTCACGCTGTACGACAAGACCATCGGCCGCGTCACCGGCTGGTTCGACCATGCCACCGAACTGCTGATCGACGCTTACCAGGGCATCCTGCGCTGGGCCCTGGTGCACAAGCTCAAAACCCTGGCGATGGCACTGGCCATCTTCGTCACCAGCCTCTTCATGGTGCCGCTGCTGGGCACCGAGTTCGTGCCCAAGGCCGACTTCTCCGAGACCTCGCTCAATTTCTACACACCCATGGGTTCGTCCCTTGAAGTCACCGAGGCCAAGGCGCGCCAGGTGGATGACATTTTGCGCGGCTTTCCCGAGGTCCGCTACACGCTGGCGACCATCAACACCGGCAACGCGGTGGGCAAGAGCTACGCCAACATTTATGTGCGTCTGGTGGACCGCAAGGACCGCAAGCGCAACGTGGACGAGCTGTCGGACGTGCTGCGCGAACGCCTGAAACAGGTGCCCGGCATCACCGTCACGCACGTCGGCCTGCTCGACGCGGTGGGCGGCCAAAAGCAGGTCGAGTTTTCGCTGCAGGGGCCGGATCTGAACGAGCTCGAACGCATCAGCCGGTTGGTGATGGAAAAAGTCCGTCCGATCCCCGGTCTGGTGGACCTTGACTCCAGCGTCAAACCCAACAAGCCGACGCTGGACGTGGCGGTCAAGCGCGACGCGGCGTCCGACCTGGGTCTGAGCATCGGGCAGATCGGCAGTGCCCTGCGGACCCTGGTGGCGGGCCAGACGGTGGGCAGCTGGCGCGCGCCGGATGATCAAACCTACGACGTCAACGTGCGCCTGGCGCCCGAAGCGCGCAACAGCCCCGATGACCTGCAGCGCCTGCCGTTCGCGATGGGCAGCAATGCGGACGGCAGCACCCGCATCGTGCGGCTGAACCAGGTGGCCACGGTGCAGGACTCGACCGGCCCGAATCAGATCAACCGGCGCGACATGACGCGCGAAGTGGCCATCAACGCCAACGTCTACAACCGCTCCGCCGGTGAAGTCTCCAACGACGTCAAGACCGCGCTGGAGAGCATCAGTTTCCCGCCCGGCTACAGCTACCAGTTTGGCGGTTCCACCAAAAACATGGCGGAATCCTTCGGTTATGCGATCTCGGCGCTGGTGTTGGCCATCGTCTTCATCTACATGATTCTGGCCAGCCAGTTCAAGAGCTTTTTCCAGCCGCTGGCCCTCATGACGGCGCTGCCGCTGACCCTCATCGGCGTGGTGCTGGCGCTGCTGATGTTCCGCTCGACGCTGTCGATGTTTTCGATCATCGGGGTCGTGATGTTGATGGGTCTGGTCACCAAGAATGCCATCTTGCTGGTGGACTTTGCCATCCGCGCGCGCAAACCCGGAATCGACGCGGACGGCCGCCACGTCGACGGCATGGAGCGCGGTGCGGCGCTGCTGATGGCGGCCAAAGTACGGCTGCGCCCGATTCTGATGACCACGCTGGCCATGATTTTCGGCATGATGCCGCTGGCCTTGGCGCTGACCGAGGGCTCGGAGCAGCGCGCGCCCATGGGCCAGGCGGTGATTGGCGGCGTGATCACCTCTTCCTTGCTGACTTTGGTCGTGGTGCCCGTGGTGTATTGCTACATGGATGATTTGGCGCAATGGTTGCGCCGCTGCTGGGGCGCGGATGAAAGCCCCGCCGGGTAAAATTTCTTGAAATCAGTTAACATACCCCCTGGAGTACCTAAATGAATTTAGAACAAACCCGCTTCAACATGATCGAACAGCAGATTCGGCCCTGGAACGTTCTGGATACCGACGTTCTGCACCTGCTGTCGGTCGTCAAACGCGAGGACTTCGTCCCCTTGGCGCACAAGGCGCTGGCGTTTGTGGACATGGAAATTCCCCTGGGCCAGGGCCAGTACATGCTCGCGCCCCGCGTTGAAGCCCGCATGCTGCAGGACGCAGCGGTTCAAAAACACGAAAAAGTGCTGGAAATCGGCACCGGCTCCGGCTACATGGCAGCGCTGCTGGCACACCGGGCGCAGCGCGTTATTTCACTGGAAATCGAGCCCGAACTGGTCAAACTTGCGCGCGCCAATCTGCAAAAAGCCGGCATCCACAACGCCGAAGTGCGGCAGTTCGACGGCGCCGTTGGAGCCCCAGCCGAAGGTCCGTTTGACGTCATCATGATGAGTGGCTCGGTGGCCGAGGTGCCGCAGTCCCTGCTCGCGCAACTCAAGGTCGGCGGCCGGCTGATGGCGATTGTGGGTGACGAGCCGATGATGCGCGCCACCCTGGTCACCCGCACCGGCGAGACCGAATTCAAAACCAGCCAGCCGTGGGACACGGTCGCACCGCGTCTGCTCAATTTCCCCGAACCTTCACCTTTTCATTTTTGATCGCATGATTGTCCAAGTCCGACCCTCTGAATTGTCCGCCTGGCTGAACACAGCGCGCAGCCATGGCGCGCCCGTGGTGCTCGATGTGCGCGAAGCGGCCGAGTTGCGGGTAGCCAGCATCAAGGCGGACGGGTTTGAGCTGGTGGCCATTCCCATGGGGCTGATTCCACCGCGCCTGAACGAACTCGACCCCGAGCAACCGATTGCCTGCCTGTGCCATCACGGGGCGCGCAGCATGCAGGTGGCCTCGTTTTTGCAGAGCCGGGGGTTTTCCCACGTTGCCAATATCGCCGGTGGCATCAACGCCTGGTCGGCCGAGCTGGATCCGACCATCCCCAGATATTGAGCTCGGTGCGCACACCGCCCCCGCTTGCTGTCACAACCCGTCATTGCAGATGACTTTAAGGCCCCCATGAAAACGTTCCGTCTATTACCCCTGTTCATTGCCGTCAGCGCGGCGCTGGCCCTGCCTGTGCGTGCACAAAGCCTGGTGGGCATGTACGAGTCGGCACGGAGCTTTGATGCGTCCTACCAGTCGGCCAAGTCGCAGTATGACGCCACCATCGCGAAGGCAGACCAGGCCAAGGCGGCCGTCCTGCCCACGGCCAATCTGTCAGCCGGCGTGTCGCGCACCAACCAGGAAGTGATTCCTGACGGAATCCCCCAAAGCGACCGCACTTATGACACCCAGACTGCCGCCGTGAGCGCATCGCAGCCGCTGTACCGTCCGGGCAACTGGGCCAGTTACAGGCAAGGCCTCAAGCTGGTCGATCTCGCGCAAGCCCAACTCGACGCGGCCGATCAGGATTTGATCGTGCGCGTCAGCCAGGCCTACTTTGACGTGCTGGCCGCGCAGGACAGCCTGACGTTCGTGCAAGCCCAGAAGGCGGCGGTGGGCGAGCAGCTGGCGTCGGCGAAACGCAACTTTGAAGTGGGCACCTCCACCATCACCGACACACGTGAGGCACAGGCCCGGTCTGACCTCGTGATCGCCCAGGAAATCGCGGCCGAGAACGACCTTCGCGTCAAGAAAATTGCGCTCGATCAGCTGGTAGGCAAGAGCGACGCCAAGCCCCAACCCCTGGCGCAACCGCTGGCACTGCCGGCCCTGGTGCCCAACGACGTCAACGTCTGGGTTCAGCAATCGGAAGTCGATCACCCTAGCATCAAGCAGGCAAAGACTGCGCTGGAAGTCGCTCAGTTGGAGACCCAGAAGGCAGAAGCGGGCCACAAGCCGACACTGGATCTGACCGCCAGCTACGGCGTGAATCGTTACCCGGACGGCAACCCGGGCAGCAGCCTGCCCGGTAGCTACCGGGCCAATGCCGGCACGATCGGCCTGTCTTTCAACCTGCCACTGTTCGCCGGTTTCTCGACGCAAAACCGCATCCGGGAAACCCTGGCGCTGGAAGAAAAAGCGCGCAATGACCTCGAAGGCGCGAAACGCGCGGTCGCGCAGGGCACACGCACGGTCTTCTTCGGTGTGCTCTCAGGCCAAGGCCAGGTCAAGGCCCTGGAAGCCGCCGAGGCCTCCAGCCAGAGCGCGCTGGACGCCAACAAACTGGGCTACCAGGTGGGCGTGCGCATCAATATCGACGTGCTCAATTCACAAAGCCAGTTGTTCCAGACCAAGCGCGATCTGGCCAAGGCCCGCTATGACGTGCTGGTGGGCGGGCTGAAACTGCGCCAGGCCAACGGCACACTCCGGGCCGAGGACTTACTGAGCGTCAACGCCCTGCTGGTGCAGTAGGGGCAGCACCGCCGCGGCCGTTTTTTCAACCGCGCCGCGATGATCCCCTGAGAATCCGGCGGCGGCACGGACCATGGCGGCGCGCGCAGCCGGGTCCTGCACCAGTGCTTGCGCGGCTTGAACCGCCTGCTGCAACGACGCCACCCGCAGCGCGGCCCCGGCACCTTCGGCCAGTTCGGCCGCTTCGGCAAAATTGAAGGTGTGCGGCCCCATCACGACCGGGCAGGCGCAGGCGGCGGCCTCGATCAGGTTCTGCCCGCCCAGCGGCTCGAAACTGCCACCCAGCAAGGCACAATCGGCCAGCCCGTAGTACAGCGCCATTTCGCCCAGCGAATCACCGAGCCAGATCGCGCTCGCATCCGGCCCCGCAGCTGCGGGCGGTGCGTCGCCCCAATCGCTGCGGCGCGAGACGGCAAAGCCCTGCCTTGCGATCAGCGCCGCCACCTCGTCAAAGCGCTGCGGATGGCGCGGCACGATCAGCCATTGAATCGCGCTCGCTATCGAATAAATAGCACATTGCGCTTGATCGACGAGGGCTGGCGGCTGATTTGATCTCAATATCTGAAGCAAGGCCTGTTCTTCACCATCGCGCGAACTGGCAAACAAAATGATGGGGCGGCCGGCCCGGCCGCGCCAGGCCCGGCCGCAGGCGAGCTGGTCCGCGTTGGGCGTGGCGTCAAACTTGAGATTGCCAAACACGCCCTGCACCGTGGCGCCCAATGCATGCAGGCGCGCCGCATCCTCCTGCGTCTGCGCCCAGACGGCGGCCAGACGGCGATAGGCCGGACGCGCCAGCCAGGCCAGCCGGCGGCTACGCTGCAGGGAGACCGCGCTCAAGCGCGCGTTGGCCAGCACCAGCGGCACCCCGGCTTGTTGGCAGCCGGCGGCCAGATTGGGCCAGATCTCGGTTTCCATCAGGATCCCGATACGCGGCTTGTAGTGAGCCAGAAAGCGCCGCACCGCCCACGGCGTGTCCCACGGCTGCCAGGTCTGGCGGTCGCCCGGCTGCAGCAGCTTGGCACCTTCCGCGCGGCCGGTCGCCGTGCCATGCGTGAGCAGCAGGCGCATGCCGGGCCAGCGCTCGCGCAACCGCGCCACTAGCCCGGCGACGGCGCGTGTTTCCCCGAGTGACACGGCGTGGACCCAGAGGGTGTTGCCATCGTCCACCGGTGAACTGCTTTTGTAGACACCGAATCGTTCTTCCACCGCCTCCAGGTAACCCGGCTCTTGGCGGCCGCGCTGGATGAGTTTGCGACGCAAAAACGGCTGGACCAGCCACATGAAGCAGGTGTACAGCAGGCGTGTCATGCGGTCTTCACGGCGTGCGCCGCCGACACCGCCCGCCAGGCCTGCCAGACCGCGTCCACCGACGGCGCTGGATCGGCAAACACGCTGCATTGGCGCGCCTTCTGCAGCGGCCCGGTACGCCAGGCGGTATCAAAGTTGTAGATCTGCACATGCGGCAAATCCAGCGCCACGGCGATGTGGCTCAAGCCGCTGTCGACGCCGATCACACCGGCGCAGGCGGCCAGCGCATCGGTCAGGGTGTCCAGCGCCAGCCGCGGCCAAACGACCGCTTGGGCCAGACCGCTGGCAATCTCCTGCGCTTGCCTTTGTTCTTCATCGCTGCCATGGGCCAAGGCCACGGCATAGCCGCTGTCATTGAGGCGCTGGCCCACGGCACGCCAATTTACGAGCGGCCACTGCTTGTCGGCGCGCGAGGTGCCGTGCACCAGGGCCACCACACCTTTGGCGTCGGACGCTACGTTTTTTATAGCTGATGGCGCTTGATCCACGCGGGCCAGCAGCCCAAAAGACTGAAAGTCGGGGATGGCGTAGCCGAACGCGCGGGCGCACAACGCACGCGAACGCGTCACGGCGTGAATGTGCGGCGGCAAGGACACAGCCACATCAGCCACCCAGCGCGCCGGCGCCTCGAAACTGGAACCTTCGGTCTGGTTCGCCAGGCCATAACGCTTGCCCTGCGGCGCCAGCCGCGCCAGCCATGAGATCAACGCCGATTTGCTCAGGCCCTGTAGATCAATGACCGCGTCATAACGCTCACGCTGCAACTCGGTCTTGAAGGCGCGCCAGGCCTGCCGGGTGGGCTTTGACAAAGGCGACTTGCGCCAACGCCGCAATTCACACTCAATGACACGATGCACGCCAGCGCAGCGCCGCACCAGCGGGGCAAAACCGCGCTCCACCACCCAGTCAATCTGTGCCTGTGGATACGCCCGACGGATATCCTGAACGGCCGGCATGGCGTGCACCACATCGCCAAGCGAAGAGAGCTTGACGATCAGAATCTTCAAACGTTAACCCCCACGCTTGTCACTGCGTGTACTGCGCTGACCCCCACGGGGGCCTTCGCGCCTTGGGACGGCCCGGCGGCGCTCAATGCGACGCCTCGTCCACCACGGCGCCTGGCTTGACGGTGCGCAGCAGCGCCAGCATCTCGTCTTCGATGCGCTGCAGGGCCTCGGGCGTGTGCCCTTCAAAGCGCAACACCAGCACCGGCGTGGTGTTGGAGGCGCGAATCAGGCCAAAGCCATCGGGCCAGTCGACGCGCAGACCATCAATGGTGTTGACGACGGCGGGTGCGGCAAAGTGCGCATCGGCCACCAGTTTGTCCACCAGCGCATGCGGCTCGCCCTCGGCGCATTTGACGTTCAACTCGGGCGTTGAAAAACTGGTCGGCAAGGCGTTGAGCACGGCACTGCCATCGGGCGAGCGGCTCAGAATTTCGAGCAGGCGACTGCCCGCGTAGGTGCCATCGTCAAAGCCAAACCAGCGCTCCTTGAAAAAGATGTGGCCGCTCATCTCGCCGCCGAGCGGGGAGTTGACTTCCTTCATCTTGGCCTTGATCAGCGAGTGCCCGGTCTTGTACATCAGGGGCTGGCCACCGGCGGCCACGATGGCGGGCGCCAGGCGCTGCGAACACTTCACGTCAAACAGGATGGTGCCGCCCGGCACGCGGCTCAACACATCCTGGGCGAACAGCATCATCTGGCGGTCGGGGTAGATGTTGTTGCCCTCTCGGGTGACAATGCCCAGGCGGTCGCCATCGCCGTCAAACGCCAGACCCAGTTCGGCATCGCCGGCCTGCACCGCGGCAATGACGTCGCGCAGGTTCTCGGGCTTGCTCGGGTCGGGATGGTGGTTGGGGAAATTGCCGTCCACCTCGCTGTACAGCTCAGTCACCTCGCAGCCAATCGCCCGCAAAATGGCCGGCGCCGAGGCACCGGCAATGCCGTTGCCCGAGTCCACCACGATTTTCATCGGGCGTGCTAGTTTGATGTCGCCGACGATACGGTCCTTATAGGCCTCGAACACGTCAACGGACCGAACCTTGCCGCCCGGCAGCAGCGACCAGGTTTCCGCTTCCATCATGCGGCGCAAGGCCTGAATCTCTTCGCCGTAAATGGCGCGCCCGGCCATCACCATCTTGAAACCGTTGTAGTCCTTGGGGTTGTGGCTGCCGGTGAGCTGAATGCCGCTGCGGCACAGGGTGCTGGCGGCGAAGTACAACATCGGCGTCGTCGCCATGCCGATGTCGATCACATCGACCCCGGCCGCCACCAGACCCCGCACCAGCGCGGCACTCAAAGAAGTGCCGCTGAGCCGGCCGTCGCGTCCCACGGCCACTGACGTTTCACCCTCCGCGCGGGCCACCGTGCCGAAGGCCCGGCCCAGGGCCTCGGCCACCGCCTCGTCGATGGTGGCGGGCACGACGCCGCGTATGTCGTAGGCCTTGAAAATGGATGCTGATAACTGCATGGACGGACTCCCGGATAGAACTTGTTTGATCGATTGGCGCTCTGGATTGTAGGTGCGCATCCAGCTCCGGGGACATGTCCGAAAACGGCTGGTTT
>NZ_DHXT01000161.1:440-18828 GCF_002413825.1 Rhodoferax sp. UBA5149 | reverse complement strand
ACCGGCATCTATTGCCGCCCGGTGTGCCGGGTGCGCACGCCCAAGCGCGAGAACTGCCGCTTTTTTGCCCATGCAGCGCAAGCGGAGCTGGCTGGCTTTCGGCCCTGCCTGCGCTGCCGCCCGGAACTTGCACCGCGCACACCCGCCCCCAGCCTCGCCCCCGAGGCCCGCGCCTGGTCGATCCAGGACGCCTCCAGCATTCTGGCCGCTCAGGCAGCCCGGCTGCTCGACACCCCCGATGCCTGGCTGGACGCCGCACCCACCGTGCAGCGACTGGCGCAACGGGTGGGCGTCAGCGACCGTCACCTGCGGCGTATTTTTGAAGCACAGTTTGGTGTGCCGCCCCTGCAGTACCTGCAAACGCAGCGCTTGCTGAGCGCCAAACAGCTGCTGACCGACACCGCGCTGCCCGTCACCCAGGTCGCGCATTTGAGCGGCTTTGCCAGCCTGCGGCGTTTCAATGCCGCGTTTGCCGCCCATTACGCCCTCAACCCCAGCCAGTTGCGCCGCCAAGGGACAGCGCTCGGTCACGGCGCGGTGGCGCAAGGCATCCACGTCAGACTGGCGTATCGCCCGCCCTATGACGTGGACGCCATGCTGCAGTTCTTTGGCACCCGCCAGATCGCAGGCGTTGAAGACGTCGCGCTGGCGCCCGACGACCTGAGCATCGGCAAAACCGTGGCCGTGCAATCGGGCAAGACGCTGTACACCGGCTGGCTGGTGGCCCGCTTTGACGCGGCTAACCACCGCGTTGATCTGCGCTTGAGTGATTCGCTGCGCGATGTGCTGCCCTCGGTGATGGCACGGGTGCGCGCCCTGCTCGACCTGGACGCTGATCCCCGCGCCATCAACAGCTTGTTGCGGTCCCGCTTCCCGCTGGGCGACGGCCTGCGCGTGCCGGGCACGCTGGACGGCTTTGAGCTGGCCGTGCGCGCCGTCCTGGGCCAGCAGATCACGGTGGCGGCGGCGCGCACGCTGACCGCCAGACTGGTGCAACGCTTTGGTGAACCGATCGAGACCCCGATCGCCGGGCTGAACCGGCTTTTTCCCGGCGCCGCCGCACTGGCCGGCGCCAGCGGCGACGCGCTGGGCCAGTTGGGCATCGTCAAGCAACGACAAGCGGCGATCCAGGCCATCGCCAACGCCGTGTTGAATGGTCAGCTGCCCCTGCACGCGGGAGCGGATGTGCCCGCCACGCTGGCCGCCCTGAAGGCTTTGCCCGGTATTGGCGACTGGACCGCCCAGTACATCGCCATGCGTGCGCTGCGTTGGCCCGACGCCTTTCCGGCCGGCGACGTCGCCCTGCACAAGGCGCTGGGCGTGCAAGACGCCAAAAACCCGGCCCGAGAAGCACAAGCGGCGTCTGTGGCCTGGCAGCCGTGGCGCAGCTACGCGGTGATTCGCGCCTGGGCCGCCCTGCCCACGGCGCCAGCACGCCGGCAAGTCGCCCCAATTGCTACCAAATAGATAGCTGCTCACGCATACTCCACGAGGGCTACAAGGAGAATTAACATGAAGTTTGCACCGTCCACCGTTCAGACCAGCTATGACAGCCCGCTCGGACGCATGATTCTGGCGACCGCGCACGACAAGCTAGTCGGCGTGTGGTTTGACGGTCAGCGCCACCAGCCTGACAGCGCGAGCTGGCCCGAAGCACCCGATCACCCTCTGTTGCAAGAGGCCAAGACCCAATTGAGCGACTACTTTGCGGGCCGTCGCGCATTTTTTGCGCTGCCGTTGGAGCTGGATAGCGGCACCGATTTTCAGACCAAGGTCTGGCGCGCCCTGCTGAACATCCCCTTGGGTGCCACCTCCAGCTATGGCGCGCTGGGTGCCGGTATCGGTAAAGCCACGGCGGTGCGCGCCGTCGGCGGGGCGGTGGGACGCAACCCCTTGAGTATCATCGTGCCCTGTCACCGCGTGATGGGTGCGGGCGGCGCCCTGACTGGTTATGCCGGCGGCATTGAACGCAAAATAGCCCTGCTGCAACTTGAAGGCGCGGTCTTCAAGACCTGATCCCACATGACGCTTACCCCGATACCAACCTGAAGCAACCGCATTGAATTCACACCAACCCCAAAGACCGTGGCGAGCGGACTTCTTACTCCTTTCGGCAATCTGGGGCTCGTCCTTCCTGGCCGTCCGTCTGGGTGCCCACGAATTTGGCGCTTTGCCGACCGCCGGCGTTCGCACCGCGATTGCTTCGCTGGTTCTGCTGCCCATGCTGCTGTGGCGTGGTCTGGGGCCGGAGCTGGCCCGAAACTGGAAAATGGTCTTTTTCGTGGGCCTGCTCAACTCCGGCATTCCCTTTGCCTGCCTCGCCTTCGCCCTGCTGTCGATCAGCACCGGAATGTCTTCCATCCTGAACGCAACAGCCCCCTTGTTTGGCGCGCTGGTCGCCTGGGTCTGGCTCAAGGACCGGCCCCATCGTTTGCGCATTCTCGGGCTGTTGATCGGCTTTGTCGGCGTCGCACTGCTGGCCTGGGACAAAGCCAGCTTCAAGCCTGACGCCTCTGGCATGGCCACCGGCTGGGCGGTGCTGGCCTGTCTGCTGGCGTGCCTGTGCTACGGCCTCTCGGCCAGCTTCACCAAACGCTACCTCAGCGGTCTGCCCGCCCTGGTGACCGCCACCGGCAGCCAGCTGGGCGCCACGCTGGGCCTGGCGCTGCCCACCCTGTGGCTGTGGCCGCGACAGGCACCAAGCGCTTCGGCCTGGCTGGCCTTGCTGTGGGTGGGCGTGCTGTGCACGGGCGTGGCCTACGTGCTGTATTTCCGGCTGATAGAAACCGTCGGCCCGGCGCGTTCACTCTCGGTGACCTTCGTCGTGCCGGTGTTTGCGCTGATGTACGGCAGCCTCTTCCTGCATGAGACCATCTCCCTGTGGATGCTGTTCTGCGGCACCATCATCGCGTGCGGCACGGCACTATCGGTCGGCTTGCTTAAACTGCGGCAATAAAGCGTCCGGCCCACGCACGGCCTCTGCCGAAAATCGCGCTCACGGGCTGAGGCTCCAGTTGGTCGACAACAGGTACCACATGATCAGCGCCGGGATGACCACCGGCAGCGACAGACCGACAAACATCAGGGCCGTCATCAAAAACGTCCCCATGTCGTTGATCCAGAGTCGAAACAACTCGATCAGGTCGACATTCCAGAATCTTTGCTTTTTCATCCTGCGAACGATACCCCGACCGGGCGGCTATTGCAAATAGCGCGACCGAGTGGCCAAACCAGCAGCGCAGCGCTCAAGGCGGGCCGCCGTACATGTAGTCGCGTGTCAGCGGCTGCTGGCGCAGCTCACTGTTTTCGGCCTTGCTGCAAAGCACCTGGTAAAGGTTCATCCAGCCATGGGAAAAACCGTAGGCGCAGCCCGCCAGGTAGATCTGCCAGATGCGGTAGCGCCGCTCGCCGACAATGCCCACGGCTTCATCGCGACGCGACTCAAGATTGTTGGACCAGGCCTCGCAGGTGCGTGCATAGTGCCGCCGCAACGATTCAACGTCCACCACTTCCAGGCCGGCGCTGGCCATTTCCTTCAGGGCCAGCGAAACATGCGGCAACTCGCCGTGCGGGAACACGTAACGGTCGATGAATTCACCCGCACCCATGCCAAGCCACCGACTCTCAACGTCACTGGTGGTAATGCCATGATTAAGAACCAAGCCATCCTCTTTCAGAAGCCGGTGAATCGCCTGGAAATAAACGGGCAGGTTTTTCAGCCCCACATGTTCAAACATGCCAACGCTGGCAATTTTGTCGTAGGCATCTGCTTCCTTGAGGTCACGGTAGTCACACAGCAACACCCGGCACCGGTCGCCCAGGCCGGCACGCTGGATTTGTTCCTGGGCACTGTCAAACTGGTTTTGTGACAAGGTGATGCCGGTCGCGATGGCGCCATACTTTTGCGCCGCGCGAATGACCAAGGCGCCCCAGCCACAGCCAATATCGAGAAACTTTTCGCCGGGCTTGAGCATCAGCTTGTTCAGGATATGGTCGAGCTTCTGGCTTTGGGCCGCTTCCAGGGTGTCACTGTCATGTCGATAGTAGGCACACGAATAGACCATGCCGCGATCAAGAAACAAGGCGTAAAAATCGTTGGCGACGTCGTAGTGGTACTGGATCGCCTCTCGATCACGATCACGACTGTGGTGCGTGACCCGCTGAAACACCGCGGGAAGTCTGGCCGTCACGCTGCGCGCCAGCCCCTCCGCCACCTTGAACACGTTTTTGGACGAGCCTTCCACGCGAATATGTCCCTCGACAAAGGCTTCTCCCAACTTGTTGAGGTTTGGCGATATGAAGTAGCGAAGCGCCCATGAGCTCGGAATGGTCACGGTCACGCTGGGGTCGCTGCAAAAATCAAACTGGCGACCATTCCACAACTCAATCCGCAGCGGCACGGCAACCTGGGCCCGGATCTGGTCAATGGCTTTCAAAAAGCGTTTCTCAAAAAACATAGGCTACCTCCATGGGTATTGACAATGCATTGATGGCCAATCGAGGCCTTGACAATAATCAAACCCCGCAGCCGTCCGGCTTCCGGTGGACCACACCGGTGCGCCATCGCAAAGACCTGAAAAGGTATCCCATTGCGAATAGTCAACAATCAGCAGGCAGGGCCCTTATATATTGATTTCAAGTCACATGTCAGGAGGTCGGCAATGGAAAACTCTGAGTCCAGGACCGATCTGGGCCAGGCCCTTGGAGAGATCAGCGCAACCTTGTTTGAGTTGCGCGATGCACTCGTCGAGTTGTCGCTGTCCTTGAAGGACTGGCAGTTTGAGAATGACGTGGAACAGCAAAAAAGCACGGGCACCACGCTCCAGCAGTTGCTGCAAAAAATTATGTCCGTCCAAGATCCCTTGTCTTGAAACAGGCCGACCCTTCACTCGCAAGTTAGATCAGCTCGCGCTGCCCGTCGCTGTGCCGTCTGCGGGCGGTCGCGCGTCGCTGGCGCGCCACCACGACCTCGCCCGCCCGGTTGCCTTCCCGGAACACCGCACAGCCTTTGAGTCCAAGCTCCCAGGCGCGTCGCAACACGAAGCCCAGCTCCTGCGGGTTAACGGCTTCCGGTAGTCGCACGGTCTTGGAGATCGCGTTGTCCACGCAGGACTGCACGGTCTCCATCATGCGCAACTGGTCTTCGGCGCTGACATCGACCGCCTGAACAAAGTGCGCCGGCAATGTGGCTTGACGGCCGTACAAGGCCTGGTAGTGGCGCCACGCGGCATCTTCCACATCAAAAGTTACGGTTTGGCCATCAGCCCCTCGCATGCGACGCACGGCCTTGAAAGAAGCAATGGGCTCGATGCCGCTGGAAACATTGTTGGCCAGCAAGTTGATGGAGCCTGAGGGAGCCACCGCCAGCAGGTGGCTGTTGCGAATCCCATGTTGCGCGATCGCGTCCTGAATGTCGGAGGACAGCGTCCGCACAAACGGACTGGCGCCATATTGGGTCTTTTCAAGCTCGGGGAACACGCCTTTCTCCTGAGCGATCGCAATGGATGTGCGGTAAGCCGTGTCGCGTATCGTGCCCATAATCTCGCGTGTCAGATCAATGCTCGCCGGCGAGCCATAGCGCAAACCCAGCATGGCAAACATATCGGCCAAACCGGTGATACCCAGTCCAATTCGCCTGCTGGCGCCGGCCGCTTTTTCCTGCGCCTTGAGTGGAAACAAGGAGATATCGTGAACGTTGTCCAGAAAGCGCGTGGCGACGCTGGCAACCGCTTTCAGCTCGTCGAAATCCACGCTGGGGTGCTCGCCAAAAGGGGCCAGCACGAATCGGCTCAGGTTGATGGACCCCAGGTTGCAGGCGCCGTACGGCGCCAGCGGCACATCCCCGCCGGGGTTGGTGGCCGACAGTCGCTCGCAGTACCAAAGATTGTTGGCACGGTTGATCCGGTCGATGAACAGAACGCCGGGCTCCACACTGGCGTGTTGAACGGCCAGCAGCTTGTCCCACAAGGCGCGCGCTGGTATGCGCCGGTACACCAGGCAAAGCTGAGGCGTCACGCTGCCGGACCAAACCCGTTCGCACACTTCACCGCCGACCGGGATCGCGCGATCTCCCAGCGGAAACACCAGGGGCCACGAAGCGTCTTCCTCGACGGCGCGCATGAATTCGTCACTCACCAGGACCGACAGGTTGAAGTGCGGCAATGTGCCGCGGGCGATTTTCGCTTCGATAAAGGATTCAATATCAGGGTGATCGCAACGCAGTGTTGCCATCATGGCCGCATGACGCAGCTTGCTCGACTCCAGCACCGTGTTCGCTTCCTCCCAGACTTTCATGAAAGAGACCGGTCTTGAGGCAGCGCCGCCACCGGATACCGTCAACGAACCGGCCGGGCGCAAGGTGGAGAAGTCTACGCCGACCCCGCCACCGGCCTGCAGGGTCAACATGGCTTCGCGCAGCGCATTGAAAATACCTTGCACCGAGTCCTCAATCGGTCCCATCACGAAAAAGTTGAACAAGGTGGCACGAGTCGAGGTCCCTGCACCGGCCAGAATCCGGCCTCCCGGCAGGAAACGAAAATCATTCAAAATGGCCCGGAAACGCTCGCGCCATTCATCGTGTTGGTGCGCCTCTGCGCCAGAGACGGCAAGCGCCACCCGATCCCAAGTATCCTCAATCGAGGACTCCTGCAACTGTCCCTCTTCAGACCACCGGTATTTGGCTCGCCAGACATGTTCTGAAATTTTCTGGCTGAAGGGCTCCATCTGCATGTTATGCAATCCAAATCCGTTGATGGCTTCAGCATAGCCATCGCCGACTGACAACGCTTGATAAATCGCAAGAGTGACTAAGGTCACGGTTATCCGCCAATAGAAATTGCCTTTGGCCCCTTTACCAACGCAGGCAAACAACCGCAACCATGAACTACGAATGCACCTTGTCGCCGCCCGGCCAGTGCGGCTACCGCTGTCCCATTTCGAGGCGGTCCCGACCACCGTTTTTGGCCCGATAGAGCGCCGCATCGGCCAGGCCCAGCAGGGCGGAAAAAGAGGTCTCGATCGATAGACAACTGGCGCCGATGCTGACCGTATACGGGAGGCGTTTACCCTCCACTTCAACCTGGCTGGCACGCACACTCTCAAGAATCCGTTGCGCCAGCGCTTGCCCTCCTTCAAGCGCCGTATTGGGTAACAACACCGCAAACTCTTCGCCGCCGAGGCGGCCAATCAAATCCGACTCCCTTAAAACACCGGTCACCGTCTGCACGAATCCCCGAAGAACTGCGTCCCCCGCCGCGTGCCCATGCTGGTCGTTGATGAGTTTGAAATGATCCAGATCCAGCATCAGCACCATCAGTGGTAATTCATAGCGCGTTGACCGGGTTAACTCTTGCTCGGCCAAATCCAGAAAATTCCGCCGACTGAGGGCCCCCGTCAAAGCATCGGTATTGGCCAGCCGGGAATTGGCCAGCTCGGCTTCCTTGAGATTGCTGACATCTTCGTGGCTGACCACGATCCGTTTCTCGGCATCGTGCACGGGCGTCGCTTTCATGATGAACCAACGCCTGTCCAAAGGTGCGAAAAATGGATGCTGAAGCTGAAAATCGGGAACTTCGCCGGACGCGACTGCCGCAATGCCAGCCGTGACGGCCAGCACCGTTTGCGGGTCTTTCCCGCTCATGCAATTGAGAACCTCCAGGTAGCTCGTGCCACTGCAAGCGGCGCTCTTGGCGCATCCGTTGCAAATTGTATTTTTCCGCCAGGCTGCATTGGTTTGCAGGACGGTGCCGTGGCGATCCAGTATCGCGATTTGGGCCGCCAGGGAATCGAACACCGCCTGCTGGAATCGACTGGCAAGCAGCAATTCGTTTTCTGTCTGTTTTCGGCGCGTGATATCGACATGCGTGCCGATCATCCGCATGGCTTGGCCTTGCGCAGTACGACTGACGACGGTGCCCCGGGAAAGAACCCATTTCCAGCTGCCGTCCTTGCATTGCCCCCGGTGTTCATTGAAATAATTGGCCGTCTTGCCGCTCAGGTGCGCTTGCATATCCGCCATCACACGCCGCTTATCGTCCGGATGGATGCGGGAATTCCAGTTCTCCATGTGGTGTCCGTACCCATTTTCGGCAAAGCCGAAGAGTTGCCCGAAGCGCTTTGAAAAAACCACTTCGCCAGTTTGCACATTCCAGTCCCAAACGCCGTCGCCTGCTGCCTCCAGCGCCAGCTTCCAGCGTTCCTCATTGACGCGCAATTTTTCCTCAATTTGCCGGCGCTCAGTGATATCCACCAGGATGACCTGCCACCCCAAGACGTGCGAAAGCGGCGTGAGCTTGATCTGAACATGCGCGGCCGGCAAGCCCTTTTTTACCAGCGATAGCTCACCGCCCGGCGCATCACTGGAGGTGCTGGCACGCTCCAACCAGGCATTGAACACCAAGCGCTCTGCGTCGGATAGATGCAATCCGAATCGGCTACCCAGCAGTCGGGCACGCTCCCCGCCCAGCAGATTGGCACCGGCCAGATTCAACTTGGTAATGGTGCCCGCGGGGTCGAGCGAAAGCATGCCCACCGGGGCATGGTCATAGAGTTCGCCGTTTTGATTGAGCGCCAACTCAAGTTGAGCGCGGGCGGTGTTCAGATGCTCGTTTTGCGATTCGAGCTCAATTTGATGGATTTCCAGTTCTTCAAATATCCGCTGAGCCTGCGGCAGCGTCAAGGCGGTGGCGTCACTTGTCAAATGACCCGGAAACCGCTTTTCCGCCAGCTCACGCAACTCGCCAAAGTTCGACGGATTTTTACGATAAACCATCGTCGCCACCCCGTCGTCTTGACTTCTGCATCACTGTGGCAAGCCTGGCTTGCGTGGCGCGCAACCCTGTTTCCAGTTTCTTGCTCACGGCGATGTCCTAAAAAGTGGTTTTCTAGCCTTCGATCCGATTTTTCAATGCTTTTGGAACAGTGTAGACCTGGATGGCATGCTCCTTACTTGCAACGACGCGATTCAAGACGTGAAGACGGGGTCAGGGTTCAATGGCGCTTTGGCTCATCAATTGTTCCGCGTGGGCAATTTCCTCCGGTGTCGGACGGTCCACCATGACCGGTATGTGAGCCAGGGTCAAGGTCTTGAGTGCGACGCTGCCCAGAAAAACGCTGGACAAACCGCCACGTCCGTGCGACCCCATGAAGATCATGCTGCAATTCTCGCGTTTTGCCGCTTCCACGATGGCTTGTGCGGGACTTGAGTTGAATTCGATTCGCGTGCTCACAGTCACGCCCAACGCGTCGGCTGCATTCGCAACCAGGCCTAGATAGCGATCAACGATGGCCCGACACTGCGTCTCATAATCTGCCTCGGACGGGTACTCAAAAGGTATGCCGCCGACGTAGACCGGGTACTGGTAGACAGGTATTGAATGAAAGGCAACCACCCGTAACCCCATGCGCTTCGCGAATTCCACGGCCTTGAGTGCACCGGCAATCGACAGGGCCGACCCATCGGTGGGAACCAGAATGCTCTCAAACTTGGGGCTGCTCCTTTGAAGCGTCACCACATTACCGGTCGCCATGGCCTCTAACTTTCGAATTTGCGCAGCGCATCCAGCGAGAGAATCTTTATTTCACGCCGGTCGACCGAGATGATGCCGAGGTGATCCAGTGCCGAGAAGGCACGGCTGACGGTCTCCAGCGTGACGTTCAGGTGATTGCCGATGTCGCGCCGGGTCATGGGCAATGTGAATCGGTTGGGAGAGTAGCCCATGGCATTGAAACGCTCCGACTGAATCCGCAGGAAACGAGCCACGCGCGCTTCCGACTTGGCCGAGTGCGACAAGGCGTAGGCGGTTTGTTCCTGAACGATCTCGCGGCTGATGGCCCAATAAGCCATGCGTTCAATATCGTTGCAGCCCCGGCCTGGCGAAAACAATTCCGCGGAAGGGATCTTGATCAAATCGCAATCCGTCAAGGCGACCACTTCACTCAGGTACTTGTTTTTGCAAATGCCGTCAAAACCCAGCAGGTCGCCCTTCATGGGAAAGGCAAGAACGTGCTCGGCACCGTCGACATGCGTCATCGAAGTTTTGAGAGCCCCGAGTCGAACCACGTACAGCCCCTCAAACGCCTGCCCCATGCTCAAGGCCGACTGGCCGGCCTTGAGGCGACGACGCCGAAAAAGGCTGTTGTCATTCATTTCGTGCACATGACCATCAAACCGCAACAAGTTCAATATTTCCTGAAAATCCGACCAGCGTTCGTCGCTTTCCAGCTTTAGCGCAGGTTGACTCACTGAAGGTTGCCAACGGGCCGCGCTCGATATTGCTTGAACATTCATCATGGTTGTGCTCTCTTTCTGGATGCCGCGCCCGGTGGGCGCTCAAGCCAATCCCTGGCAACAACTTTATTTGGCGCGTCGCGTCCCGTATGTAGGACGATATCAACTAATTATGTAGTCAATTATCAACAGTGCACGCGACAACTCACCGCAGCAGCAAGCCCTGATTCACCGGTCCTCGGAGTCAATCAGCTTGTGTCGAATGGCCAATCGGACCAGCCCCGGAACGTCACTCACGCCCAGCTTGGCCATCAGGCGGCTGCGGTAGGTGGCGACCGTCTTGGGTGACAAATGGAGTTTCAAGCCAATTTCGGCGCTCGACTGGCCATTGACAACCATGATGATGATTTGTCGCTCACGCGGGGACAGCGTGCTCAAAGGGTCTTCCTTGTCTTGTTGCGTATAGACCTGCATCGCGAGGTCGGCCACATCGGCGCCCAGGTATTTTTTTCCTTGAACCGCCGCGTCAATGGCGCTCATCAGATCGCTGCCGGCCGACCCTTTGAGCACATAAGCGCTGGCCCCCATGCGCAAGGCCTCCGCCACTTGGCGCGGCTGCCCCGACATGGTCAACACGATGCAGCGGGTCGGCAGGCGACGGCGTTGCAGTTCTGTCAGCAGCTCCAAACCAGAACGCCCTCCAAGATTGAGGTCAAGCAGCAGGACCTCGGGGCGCAGGCGCAGCAGGTCGGCCAGCGCCTCGGTAGGATCGGCCGACTCGCCCACCACATGGTGTCCTCTGGCCTCCAGCAAGGCACGCAAACCTTCGCGCATGATCTGGTGGTCGTCGACCAGGTACAAACGGGTCATGGCTTGGGCTGCCAGCTGAAATTCACGCGCGTTCCATGGGCTTCACCGGAGTCGATCGTGACAGCAGCGCCAATCGCCTGTGCCCGCTCGTGCATGCCGAGGATGCCAAGATGACCGGCTCGCGCCGTGATGCCACCCGCAATCCCGACGCCGTTATCGGCCACCTCGAGCTGCAATGACAGTGGCGCGCCCGACAGCGCGACCGACACCGACGGCGCGCCCGAGTGACGCAAGGCATTTTCGATCGCTTCCCGGGCCACCATGAAGGCGGCATATTCGACCTCGGGCGACCAGCGCATCACGGCAATTTCAGGCTGCACGTCAATGGAAAAATCAAGTTGCGGCTGCGTCAAAGAGCGGTTGCGAAGCTCGTTGTCGAGCGCCGCGGCGAGCCCATGCTCCTCCAGCAAGGGGGGACGCAAGTCGATCAGCACTTGCCTGACCTGTCCAATGGCCTGGCTGATGAGCGTGCCCATTTGCGTCTGTATCCGATAGACGCCCGCCGCGGTCTCGTCGGCCTGCAAGGTCATGATGGTTTCGTGAGCCATGCGAATGGCGGCCATCGTTTGGCCCAGTTGATCGTGCAGCGCCTGCGCCAGGCGCTTGACGAGCGTTCTTTCCTGCGCCATCAGCATTTGCGTCAGATCAGAGAGTTGCTCGCGGGATTGCTGAACTTCGGCATCGGTACGCACGCGCTCGGTGACGTCCCGCAGAATGGCGATCAGCACCTGCTGCCCGTGCACCGTCACTTGGGAGATGGTGCCTTCGAGGTCAATCTCCTGACCATCCGAACGAAGCCCCTTCACCATGCCCAATCCCATCATGCGGCTCGGCCCGCCTGCTTCGGCGAACAGGTGCAGGTGCTGCCGGTGCGCCGGGCGGACGTGCTCGGGCAAGAGCACCTCCAGCGATTGGCCTTGCATGCTGGCGCTGCTACGGCGAAAAATGCGCTCAGCGCCCGGGTTGAACATCTTGATCAGTCCTTCGCTGTCCACGCTGACAATCGCGTCGTTGGTCGCATTGATCACGGCGGAGAGCGTCTCCTGCTCTTCGGTCAGGCGCTGCTCGGGCACGCGCTTTTCGGTCACATCGCGAAAGTACACCGCCAAGCCTTGCGCGGAAGGGTAGACATGCACTTTTCGCCACGCCCCCAAGGGCGCATAGTAGGCCTCGAAGCTCGCCGTCTTGCCGTCGGCCATCGCGCGTTCGCACTCGGTCTGAAAATTGGTTCCGACGAACTCGGGAAACTTCTCCCACACCGTGCGGCCCAGCAGGTCATCGCGATGACAGCACAACAATTCCGCGGCACGGGCGTTGACGTAAGTAAAGCGCCAGTCGAGGTCCAGGGTATAGAAAGCATCGGAGATGCTCTCCAAGGTGGTCGTCAGCCGATGCTGCAGGTCACGCTGTGATCGTTCCGCGCGACGCTGCTCGGTCATGTCCCGGACCAGCGCCATGCGCGCCTGAACGCCGTCGAGCTCCAGCTCGTCGGTCACCATCTCGACTTCGATCAACTCGCCGTTGCGATGCTTGTGCCGCCACAGTCTGGGCATGGCCTGCTCGCCCTTGGAAAGCTTGAGGTGCTCCTGCAATTGCGCGACATCGTCTTCATGGTGCAGGTCCAGCAAGGTCAGCCCGACGAACTCCTGCTTGCTGTAGCCGTACTGTGCTACGACAGCTTCATTGACGGCCAGCATGCGCAGGGTCTTGACGTCATAGACCCACATCGGTAGCGGATTTCGCTCAAAAAGGAGCCGGTAGCCGACCTGAAGCTTGTGCGCCGCGTCTTCAAATGGAAGCTCCATGCGAGAGGTTTCAGTGAGGGTTGACACTAGGGGAGACGATCATGGCGTATTCAATCAAATGGCCGGGTAGGCCGGAAAATCTTAACTGAGACTCTGCGCCAGGTAAATGCTCGCGTCGGCCACGATTCATGTTAACTGCTTTGCGCTTGCGAGTTATCAAGTGCGGCGTGGCAGACCGGCGGGCCGGTGTTGATCTGCTACGCTCAGTCCGATGTCTGTCCGATCCCCCCGCCCTGTCAGTCCCGCCGTGCCGCCAAGCGTGGGCGCCTATCTCGCGCTGGCCGGCCCGACGGCGTCGGGCAAGACGGCGGCCGCCATGGCGATCGCCCAGGCGCATGACATCGAGATCATCAGCGTCGACTCGGCGCTGGTCTACCGCGCCATGGACATCGGCACAGCCAAACCCTCGGCCACCGAACTGGCCGCCGTGCCGCACCACCTGATCAACATCCGCGACCCGCTGCAGGCCTACAGCGCCGCCGAATTTGTGATCGATGCACGGCGCCTGATTGGCGAAATCAGTGCCCGCGGCCGACTGCCACTGCTGGTGGGCGGCACCATGCTGTACTTCAAGGCGCTGCTGGAAGGGCTGGACACCATGCCCAAGGCCGACCCGGCCATTCGTGCAGAACTGGCCGAAGAAGCCGGCCAAAAAGGTTGGCCCGCGCTGCACGCGGCGTTGGCGCTGGTTGACCCGATAACGGCGGCCCGCCTGCACCCATCTGATTCGCAACGCATTCAGCGCGCGCTGGAGGTGTTTCGGCTTTCGGGGCAACCCCTGTCATCCTTTCATACTACAAAAACAATAGCTGCTCACGCACATTCCACGGGGGCTAGAGGCCAAAATGACCCTGACTCTTCGGTGGACGGCAGCTTGCTGATTTCACTCGAACCGCTGGACCGGGCCTGGCTGCACCAGCGCATTGCACAGCGCTTTGACGCGATGCTGGCAGCTGGTTTTTTGGACGAGGTCAAAGCCCTGCGCGCGCGCGGCGACCTGAATGCTGATTTGCCTTCCATGCGCTGCGTCGGCTACCGGCAGGCCTGGGAATACCTGGACGCGCACGAAGCACGCGGCCTGGACGCGCACGAAGCACGCGACCTGGACACGCACGCAGCACGTGGGCTGGGCGGCGCCCCACCCCTGGGCGAGTTGCGCGACAAAGGCATCTTCGCCACGCGCCAGCTCGCCAAGCGCCAGATCACTTGGCTGAGGGCCATGCCACAGCGCCGCGTCGTGGCCTGCGATGACCCCGCTGCCCTGCAGCAGGTGCTGGCTCTGGCCCAGGATTTTTTCCGGACCTCCGCGCAAGGCCGCGCATGAGTCTGGTGATCAGCAATTTGAGCAAGCACTACGGCGACGCGGCCGTCTTCAGCCAGGTGTCGCTGGACGTGGCAGCCGGCGAGTTTGTCGCCATTGTGGGGGAGTCCGGTGTCGGCAAATCCACCCTGCTCAACTGCATGGCCGGGCTGGATAACTGGGACACCGGTTCGGTGACGCTGGACGGGCTTGACCTGGGCCGCTTGAACGACGACCAGCGCGCCCAGCTGCGCCGCCAGCATGTGGGCTTTGTTTTTCAGGCGTTTCACGTCCTGCCGCACCTGGACGTCGCGCAGAACGTGGCCTTGCCTTTACTGCTGTTGGGCCAGGGCGACCCGGCGGCAGACGAGGCCCGCGTGCAGGCCATGCTCGACGCCGTGGGCCTGTCCGGCCTGGGCCAGCGCTTGCCGCAGCAGCTCAGCGGCGGGCAGCTGCAGCGGGTGGCGATTGCGCGTGCGCTGGTGCACCGCCCCAGCCTGCTGCTGGCCGATGAGCCCACCGGCAACCTCGACCCCAGCACCGCCGCCAAAGTGATGGACGCGCTGATCGCACAGGCCCGCCAGCAGCATGCCTCGCTGGTGCTGGTCACCCATTCGCAAGCGGCCAGCGCACGGGCTGACCGGGTCTTGACGCTGACTGCGGACGGACTCCGTCCCCGCGCGACGCAATGAGGGCCCGGTGCGCGTGGCGACCCGCCTGCCAGCGGCTGGCCGTGCTCACTCAATCTTGAGCTGCTGGGTCTCTTTCCCTTTTTGTTTTTTGGGCAGGGTGAGCGTCAGCACGCCGTTCTCGTACTTGGCCTTGGCCTGAGACGGGTCAACCTCCTGCGGCAACTGAAAGCTGCGGGCAATCGATCCGAAATACCGCTCCGTGCGCAAGACCTTGTCGTCCTTGCTCTGGGCATCCTGCTGTTTGATCTCGGCACGCAGCAAGACGACGTCGCCCTCCAGCGACACCTGAATCTCTTCCTTGCTCACGCCCGGGACTTCCGCATGGACTGTGTAGGCCTGCTCATTTTCCTTGACGTCGATCTTGATCTGCGCAGGGTCTGGCAACGGTTCGCCGTGCAGCGGCCTGACATAAAAACCGGGCGACATGTCCTTGAAGAATTCATTCAAAAGACCGCCTCGTGTCATCAGTGAGTTCATTTTCTTCTCCAGTGCATGAATCCATGTGATGCCTCTCCGCGACCCCGATGACCACGGACACCACCGCCAGATATGCGCATCAAAGGCAAATTATTCAAGCGTCGCCAGTGTCCCGGTTGACGCAAAGCAAGCTGACTTTCTTTAAAGCCAGGCCGGCTTGCATGCAGCCATCGGCACGCGAAAAAATGACATGCTCCTTGCGGTTTGTCAAATACTTCAGCAACCAGGCCGGGCATAAAAGAATGCTTGCAGCAAGAACCCTTCTGTGGCCTGCAGCATCGGCCGCGGACACACCCTCTATGTACAAGCACTGGGAACACTTCGAGCATGGCGCCGACATCGGCGTGCGCGGCGTGGGTGCCAGCAAGGCCGAAGCTTTTGAGCAGGCCGCGCTGGCGCTGACGGCCGTGATCACCGACCCGCTGGGCGTGGACGAACGCGAGACCGTGCACATCCGCTGCGAGGCGGCGGACGACGAATTGCTGCTCGCCAACTGGCTCAATGCGCTGGTGCGCGAGATGACGGCGCGGCGCATGCTGTTTGCGCGTTTTCATGTTCAGCTCAATGGCCGGCGCCTGGAGGCGCGGGCGCTGGGTGAGCCGATCTCGACGCCGCGCCATCAGCCGGCACTGGCGGTCAAAGGCGTCACCTACGTCGCCCTGCGCGTCGCACCCCTCCATGATGGCTGGCTGGCGCAAACGGTGGTGGATGTTTGAGCGGCGAATCCGTGAGCCGTCCTCGCCTGCGCTGGCTCCCTATACTGCCGTGTGCTGGCACTTCTTCAAACCTTCTCCTGGCAAGAGCTGCGCCAGCACCCCTGGCGTAACGCCGCGGCCATCGTCGCCGTGATGCTGGGCGTGGCGCTGGCGTTCTCGGTGCAGCTGATCAACGCCTCGGCGCTGGACGAGTTCTCCAAAGCGGTGCGCTCCGTCAACGGTCAGCCGGACCTGGAGCTGCGCGGCGTGCAGGGCAGCTTCAATGAGGCGGTCTTTGCCCGCGTCGCCCGGCTCCAGCAGGTGGCCGTGGCCTCGCCGGTGCTCGAAGTCAGCACCTATGCCCTGACAGCCAACGCCGAACGCGTGCTGCTGCGCGTGGTCGGGGTCGATGCGCTGCTGGTGGCCGCGGTGGCGCCAGCCCTCATGCCACTACCCGCGGCGGACGCCGACCGGCTGGCCCTGTTCTCGCCCAACAATGTGTTTTTGAACGCCAGTGCGCGCCAACGCCTCGGCGGCGACACACTGCTGCTGCAAAGCGCCTTGCAGCTGAAAAAAGTGACGGTGGTGGGCAGCGTCAACGCGGCTGGCGCGCCACTGGCGGTGATGGACATCGGCGCCGCGCAAGAACTGTTTGGCAAACAAGGTCAGCTCAGCCGCATCGATATCCGCCTGCAGGCTGGCACCGACCGGGCGGCCTTTGCGCAGGCCCTGCAAAGCGCCCCCGACTGGCCCGCCAGCGTCACCGTGGCCGAGCCCGGCGACGCTGCGACGCGCGTCAGCAACCTGTCGCGCGCCTACCGCGTCAACCTCACGGTGCTGGCGCTGGTGGCCTTGTTTACCGGGGCCTTTCTGGTGTTCTCGGTGCTGTCCCTGAGCGTGGCCAAGCGCGCCCAGCAATTTGCCCTGCTGGGCGTGCTGGGTCTGAGCGGGCGTGACCGGCTGCGTCTGGTGCTGCTCGAATCGCTGGTGCTGGGCGGGGTCGGCAGCGTGGCCGGCATCGCCCTCGGTACCGCCTTGGCGGCCCTGGCGCTGCGCCTGCTCGGCGGCGACCTCGGTGGCGGCTACTTTGCCGGCGTGGCGCCGACCCTGCAATGGAGTGGATGGGCGGCTCTGGCCTACGGTGCTTTGGGCGTGCTGGCGGCGCTGGTGGGGGGCTGGTGGCCGGCGCGACAGGCCCAGCGCCTGCCACTGGCGCAAACGCTCAAAGGTCTGGGCGGCAGCCTTGTGACCCGTCGCCATCACTGGCTTAGTATCATTTTGATAGCAGTAGGTGTAATGATGACAAGGGCTCCAGCCGTTTTCGGCATACCTCTGGCAGCCTATGTGTCGGTTGCGCTGCTGCTGCTGGGCGGCATCACGGCGCTGCCGTGGCTGATTGCGCTGCTGCTGGACCGCCTGGCGCCGCTGGTGGCGCGGCACGCCCTGCCCTTGCTGGCGGTGGAGCGCGCCCGCCGCGTGCGCGAGAGCGCCAGCGTGGCGATCAGCGGCGTCGTCGCGTCGCTGAGCCTGGCGGTGGCCCTGACGGTGATGGTGGCGAGTTTTCGCGGCTCGGTCATGCAGTGGCTGGATGTGGTGCTGCCGGCCGACCTCTATGTCCGCACCGCCACCGCCAGCAGTGCCAGCGAAACGGCCTATTTCACGCCGGAATTCGCGCAGGCCGTGGCGCGCCTGAGCGGCGTGCAAAAAGTGGCCGCGCAACGCAGCAGCCAGCTGCTGCTGGACCCGGCCCGACCGGCGATCACTTTGATTGCGCGCCCCCTCACCGACCCGGCGCGGGAACTGCCACTGATCGGTCAAGCGCTGCCGGTTCCGTCCGGCCAAATTGGCATCTACGTGAGTGAAGCCATGGTCGATCTGCACGACGCCCGGCAAGGCACTGTCTTTACTCCGATGTCTAGGTTTTTTGAGGCGCTAGCCCCCGTCAAACCTACGCAAGCAGCTACGTTTTTTGTAGCAGGCGTGTGGCGTGACTACGCCCGCCAGTCGGGCTCCGTGGTGATGGACCTGGCGGACTTCCAGCGCCTCAGCGGCGACCGGCGAGTCGGCGACCTCGCCCTGTGGCTGCCGGCCGACGCCAACGTCGCCAGCGTGCAGCAGGCGATCCGCGCGGCGGCCGGTGAAGGCGCGGGGGCGTTGATCGAATTTGCCTCGGCGCGCGAGATCCGGGCCACCTCTCTGAGAATTTTTGACCGCAGCTTTGCCGTCACCTACTGGCTGCAGGCCGTGGCCATCGCCATCGGCCTGTTTGGCGTGGCGGCGAGTTTCAGCGCCCAGGTGCTGGCGCGGCGCAAGGAGTTCGG
>NZ_DHXT01000161.1:0-369 GCF_002413825.1 Rhodoferax sp. UBA5149 | reverse complement strand
CTGCTGGCCCACCTGGGCCTGACCCGGCGCCAGATTCTGGCCGTGGTGGCCTTTGAAGGCGCCGCCTGGACCACGCTGGGTGCCATCGCCGGCCTGGGCCTGGGGCTGGCCGTGGCCGTGGTGCTGGTGCACGTGGTGAACCCGCAGAGTTTTCACTGGACCATGGAATTACTGCTGCCCTGGGCCCGGCTACTCGCCCTCTGTCTGGCCGTGGTGCTGGCCGGCACTCTCACCGCCTGGCTGGCGGGGCGGGCGGCGGCGGGCAAGGATGCGGTGCTGGCGGTGAAGGAAGACTGGTAGCCAGCCCACGGCCCTGACTCAAGCTCGTTATGGCCATTTACTTCCGGGTGAATACGAAGTCGCAGACCC
>NZ_DHXT01000047.1:23972-28548 GCF_002413825.1 Rhodoferax sp. UBA5149 | reverse complement strand
TCAGTTGCGCGTGATCGTCGTGCACCAGCCGGTCGCGGTGCCACGCGCCGGCGACGTTCACAACCTCGTGCGTCGGCACGCCGCGGCCGTGCACCGCTGGGCCGATGCCGGCGCCGACCTGGTGATGGGCGGCCACATCCACCTGCCCTACGTGATGGCGCTGCCGGGCCTGGCGCGACCGATGTGGGCGGTGCAGGCAGGCACGGCGGTGTCGAAGCGGGTGCGCGACGGCGTACCGAACTCGGTCAACCTGCTGCGTTGGGGTGGCGCAGCGCCCGACGGGCGCTGCCTGATCGAGCGTTGGGACTACAGCGCGACGGCCCAGACCTTTGTTCGCAAGAACGTCACCGAAGTCAAGCCGACGCGCGCGGGCGGGGTCGCCGATGAAGGCTGACGCCGAGTTGCTGACGCAGCGCGCCCTGTGGATAGGTCAGCACGCGTTGCCACTGTTCTTCGTGATGCTGGCGCTGTTACTGGCGGCAAGCTGTGCCGGCTGGTGGGCCCTACAGCGAACCACCCGGCTTCGCAGACACAACACCCGACGCCCGGCGCTTGTCCTGGGCCAGCGCTTCGCGCTCGGCTGCGCCGTCATCCTGGCGGGCGCAGGAATCTTCGCCGCGCTGGCCAGACAGCTCGGCGCCAAAGACGTACTGGGCCGGGCCGATCAGGCGCTCACTGACGCCTTGCGCGTCAGCGTGCCGCAAACGGCGCTGCATCTGTTTGCCGCGCTCACGCACCTCGCCGACACCGCCACACTGACCGGTCTGTGCATTGTCATGGCGATGGCGCTCGTCGTCCTGGGTCAGCGCGGGCTCGCCGTCGGCTGGGTGGTCGCGGTGGCGGGCAACGGTTTGCTGAACCAGACGCTCAAGCAGGTCTTCGGCCGCGTTCGGCCGCTGGATCCGGACGGCTCTGCGGTTGCGTCTGGATTCAGCTTCCCGAGCGGCCACAGCTCCGGCTCAGTGGTGGCCTACGGCATGCTGGCCTACTTGGCGCTGCGCCTGCTGCCGGCCCGCTGGCACCTGCCCGCATTGGTCACGGCGGTGGTGCTCGCCTTCACGGTCGGTGCCAGCCGCTTGTTCTTGCGCGTGCATTTTGCGAGCGACGTCATGGCCGGTTTCGCATCGGGTGCGACCTGGCTCGCGCTGTGCATCACGGGCATCGAGCTCTTGCGCTGGTGGCGCCGACGCCTCAGCTTGCCAGCGGCGCTGTAATTTGGTCGATACGCGCCATCACCTCTGGCGTCAGTTTGGCGATGACGTCCACGGCGCCAAGGTTGTCTTGCAACTGTGAGATTTTGGATGCCCCGGTGATGACGGTGCTGACCCGGGGGTTGCGCGCCACCCAGGCAATCGCCATCTGACCCAGACTGCAACCCAAATCAGACGCTACGGTTTGCAGCTGCGTTACCGCAGAATTCTTGGCGCTGTCGGTCAGTCCCTTGACGAGAAACCCCATCCCTTCAACCGCACCGCGGCTGCCTTCGGGCACGCCGTTGCGGTACTTGCCGGTGAGCAAACCGCTGGCCAGCGGGCTCCAGGTCGTCAGACCCAGACCCATGTCTTCGTAAAGGCGTTTGTACTCCTGCTCCACCCGCTTGCGGTAAAACAGGTTGTACTGCGGCTGCTCCATCACCGGCTTGTGCAGGTGGTGCCGTTCGGCAATGTCCCAGGCGGCGCGAATCTCTTCGGCAGACCATTCGCTGGTGCCCCAATACAGCGCCTTGCCGCGGCTGATCATGTCACTCATCGCCCAGACCGTTTCCTCAACCGGGGTTTGCGGGTCGGGACGATGGCAATACACCAGGTCAATGAAATCGAGGCCCATGCGTTGGAGGGAGCCATCAATGGCCTGCATCAAATATTTGCGGTTGAGCGTATCCTTGCGATTCGCCGCTTGGCCCTCGCGGTCCAGGCCCCAAAAGAATTTGGTGGAGACGATGAAATTGAGTCGTGGCCATTTCAACGCCTTGATGGCTTCGCCCATGACGACTTCGCTCTTTCCCCCAGCATAGGCCTCCGCATTGTCAAAGAAGTTGACGCCCGCATCAAACGCTGCCGCCAGCATCTCACGGGCCGCGGCCACGTCCACCTGGTTGTGGTAAGTCACCCAGGAGCCCAGTGAGAGTTCGCTGACCTGCAGGCCGCTGCGGCCGAGACGTCGATACTGCATATAGTTTCCTTGCTTTAAAGTGATTTAACGTGAAAAAAAGAACTTTCATGACTCGGGGTGCTCCGCGTACCGGATCATGAAAGTTAGGTGAGTGAAGCCAGAAAGGCTAACAGAGCCCGCACGCTTGTGCAGCCTCCCTTGGAATACCCGTGAGCTAAAGTTATATTCCCTCATGAGCAAACTCTCCCACTCACGCGACAAGATCTACAAAACAGTGGCGCGCCAATTGCATGGTCTGGTGCCCTGCTGGGTCTGCGGCGAGCATGTGCTGCCCGCAGCCGCAACGCTGGAACACATCAAGCCCCTGAGCGAAGGCGGCAACAGCCACGCAGAAAACCTGGCCATCAGCCACGATTTCTGCAACAACCAGCGCCATGCCAGCGGGGCAGTTACCGCGTCTGCGGTTTTGCTCGGCGGCGTGCAACGGCGCAGTGATGTGCGCCACGCCCTTTAGGGCATTCGCATCCTCCACAGCATCCGCAATCGAGCCCTTGCGATGCCAGGATGCGTCGTGCGTCAATCAGCTCGTCACTGCTTTGAGCTTCCTGCCTCTGATGAAACCGAGCCCCGCCAAGCCCAGTCCGAGCAAAGCCAGGCTACCCGGTTCGGGCACGGCCTGGACTTCGTGCAGGAATCCGCGGATTTCGCCTCCCGCGAAGGCGGTACTGTGGATATTGAGGTAGGCCTCATCGGCGAACATGCCGGTGAACAAGGCCGCTTCAGCAGTACTTGTTGTACCACCGTGACCTGTAATGAACGCGGGTTGTACGAAGCCGCCAGGGTCATGTCAAAGAGGTTGCTGTAGGTGCCGGAACTAACCCTGACGGAAAAAAGGGGAAGGTCGGCGTGACGGTCGCGACGCCGGCGGTACCCGCGTCCGCAACAGCCGTGCAGCAGTGAATGTGAGACGCAGTAGTGAGACCGACAAGTCCCGAGAAGGCGACTGTGACGTCCATCGTGTGCAGCGCCGCGTCAATGACGACGGTGGCGGTGCCGGTTCCCGGCGATGCATTCGCGGGCGACTCGCTCGGTCCGTCCAGTACAGCGGTGAAAGTAACCGGGGACGCCTGGGCCACCGGAACACCGAAAAATGCGGCGGCAAAGGCAAGAATCATCACGAACTGTTTCACGGCTGATCTCCTTGGAGCTTGGGTACGTGGGCCAAATCTGTACGCCCCACCCGACGAAAGGGGCCCAAGCAAGTTTCACACCGAAGGATGCCATCTGCGCCCGCAACCCATGCTGGGCGCGGCTCGCCGAGGTTTTAGCCGTTCACACGCGGCTCGTCAAAATAGCTGTGTGTAAGGTAACCCGACAAAATAGCTTGGCTTTTTTTGATGCGGAGTGGCTTATTTGCGGATTAACCGTAGCGCCAATTCATGCGCGAGACTGGGGTGGGAAACCCGTGCATAGGGTGGCTTGGGCCAGACCCAGTCTTTCTCTGGGAATAGCGCTCTCATGGCATTGATGTCGCAGTGATAAGGCGGACCCTGTATGAAGCCCTCTTCGCTAGCACCAGGGCGAATCATCTGCATGAACATCACCCATAAACTACCCTCAGGCTTTAGCCACTGATGCAATTGCTGCGCGTATTTGAACCAATGCTCTGGGTGAATCGCACACAGACAGGTTTGCTCATAAATCGCGTCAAACTTGTTGTCGGGTTGGTAGCTCAGAACATCCGCTTGTATGGCCTCTGCCTTGAGGCCTTGGGATTCAAGAAGGGCTTGCGTTCTTTCCACTGCGGCTGCGGTGTAGTCGATGCCCATGACGTCAAAGCCGCGTTTGGCAAGTTCCGCCACTTCCCAACCGCTGCCGCAACCTGGAACCACCATGCGACAGGGCGCCAGTTCACCACTGTCCAGCCAAGCCAACAGCTGAGGACTTGCACTGCCCCGGTCCCAAGCTGTTTCCTTTTTTTCAAAGCGTTCTTGCCAAAATTCAGTCGTGGGGCCTGCCATATCAAATATTCGGTGGTGGTGATTAGTTCTTCGCGACCTTCGAGTCCGGAATCACCGCGTCAATGACCGCCCCGGTCGCCTTGACGCCAGTCTTGACGACGGTCGCGGCAACCGTCACGACCGCATCGGCCACGGCGACCACCGCGCACCCGCTGCACATCAGAACGGACAGGACGCTCACGGTCTTGACCGCCTTATCGACAACTCGCTTCATTGAAATTCTCCGCCTGGTTTGGCTGCCATTATCGGGCCCCGCCGACAAGGCTCTTTCCAACCTGGCAGGCCTGACGATCTTTCCCTTGCGTTTCTCCTTCACCAGTACCAAGAAAACCCTGACATGGCCGCGCCTATCTTTACCCTCTCTTCACTGAACTGAAACAAAGTTTATCGTTCCAAAGAACATGATTCATTTTGAATAAATTCAAGGATGAGCATCATGAAAA
>NZ_DHXT01000047.1:16063-23750 GCF_002413825.1 Rhodoferax sp. UBA5149 | reverse complement strand
CGCTGGAGGGTTTGAAATGAAAACAGTCATCGGTGTACTGGGTTTATCAATACTGGCGGCCATCGTGGGCGTGTTTGCTGCATCTGAGCTCCACGATAGGGCCATTGAGGCAGACGGCTCAAGTGACGTGATACGTGCGACCGCCACGGACGCGACACCCTCGCAACCTAGCCAGAAGATTCAACAGTGGGTTAATTACTAGGTCGAGCCCGCCGCTGAGAAGCGCCTGACGAAAAAAAACCCGGCACCTTGGCCGGGTAGAAGCCACCTCTCGATGGCCCGCTCAGGGGAGACATAGCGGGGGTTTTAAAGTCCACCCGTTTGAAATGTAGCCGCGACCTCAGAGCAACGTCTGGACGCTAGCGCACATAGCGGGGTTTGCGTCGCTTGCCGCCCCCTTGATCTCAGCCAACATGCTGTATCTAGCGTGCTTGGCAGGCAGTTAGAGCGGTTATACGGGCAGAGTATCACTGATTTTCAAGGCCCCCGAAAGGTCCCTTCTCTCTTGAATAAAACAGGCCAGTAGCCCCCGTAAATACTACATATGACGCTATAACTTTAATAGCAATCAAGATTCAACCTGCGGCCTTTATGAACGCGGCCACCGGGTCCAGCTGCTCGGGCACGTTGAGTGCCGGCGCGTGACCGCAGCCACTGACCTCGATCACCTGCGTCAGGCCCTTGCTGCCCGGGCCGCGGTGCAGCATCTGGTCGGTCGTCTCACGCAGCACCAAGTCCGAGTCAGCCCCGTGCAGACACAGCACCGGGATGTTGAGCGCGTCGTAATGGTCCCAAATCAAATAATCGTCGAGGTGGCTGATGAACTGCTGCACCATGGCCGGGTCGTAGTGCGGCGTGACACGGCCGTCCGGCAAACGGCGTGTGGAGGTTTCTGTCAATCGCCGCCACTGCGCGTCGCTCAAGACGCCGTAGGGCTTGTATACCTGTCGAAAGAACGCCTCCAGTTCCAGCACGGTGGCAAAAGCCGGTGGACTACCCGCATAAGCGCGAATGCGGTTGATGGCAGCCTCGGCCAGCTGCGGTGCGTTGTCGTTCAAGGTCAGGCTCTGGATGCGCTGCCGCATGCCGGGCTGGAACAAGCCCGCCGCGCAGACGGTGCCAATGGCGCCACCCATGGACGTACCCACCCAATGCGCCTTTTCAATCTGGAGCTGATCAAACAACTCTTGCGCGATGCGGGCATAAAACGACAGGCAGTACTCTTGCGCCGGCACCGGGCTCCATTGGCTCAGGCCGCGCCCGATGGTGTCCGGACAAATCACCCGGTAGCCACGCGCGCTCAGGTGCTCCGCCAGCTCATCCATGTCGCGTCCGGTGCGGGCCAGGCCGTGCCACGCGATCACGCTGCGCGCATGCTGCGCGCCCCACTCCGTGTAGTGAATTTCGCGCCCGGCGCAGGTGATGTAGTGGGAAGAAAACAGAGGATTCAGGCTCATGATTTACCTCCTGCGGCAGCGGCGCGCAAGCGCCCGACAACCCCGGTGGGAAAGTAGTAAACCGACAAAACAAACAACACACCGAGCCAGAGCAGCCAGCGGTCTGGCGACAGCAAGGCGGCCAGCCAGGGCAAGGACGAGGCCGCTTCACTGCCCAGCCGCAGCAAATCCTGCAGGTAGCTCTGCGCCACCAGGAACAGTGCGGCGCCGATGGCCGAGCCGTAAATCGTGCCCATGCCACCAATCACCACAATGAGCAGTACGTCCATCATGATTTCAAATGAGAGCGAGGTATCGGGCCCGTTGTAGCGCAGCCAGAGTGCCAGCATGGCGCCAGCCAGGCAGGCAAACAGCGCCGACAAAATGCTGGAGGTGGTGCGGTAGACCACGACGCGGTAACCGATGGCCTCGGCCCGAAACTCATTCTCACGGATCGCCTGCAGCACACGGCCAAACGGTGAATTCACGATGCGCAGCATCGCCAGCAAGAGCACCAGCGCCAGCGCAAACAGCAGGTAGTAGCACAGCAGCCGCCCGTCCAGCATGACCCCCAGAAAGGGCTGCGCCATGAATTCAAAACTAGGTGACAGCACTTCCGGTACTTTGAAACTCAGGCCGTCTTCGCCACCCGTGATGTCGGACAGTTGCGACGCCAGTGTCAAAAAGGCCGAGGCCACGGCCAGCGTGATCATGGCGAAAAAGATGGCCCGCACCCGCAACGAAAATAGCCCCACCAGCAGGGCCAGCACAAACGACAGCGCCAGTGAGGACACCAGCCCCACCGCCAGTGCCTCCCAGGTCGGCCCCATGCGGGTGGTGGCAACCGCGATGCCGTAGGCACCGATGCCAAAGAACATGGTGTGCGCAAAACTGACGATGCCGGTGTAGCCGAGCAACAAATCAAAACTGGCCACCAACACAATGAACACCAGCACTTTGGCCGCCACGTTGAGCGCCTTGACGCCCGGAAAAATAAAGGGCGCGCCGGCCAGTGCAATCAGCAGCACGACCAGCAAGACCGCCAGCACGCGGCTGCGCGGGAAATCATTGGAGAGGATTCTTTTCAGCATACGTCAACTCTCAAAAGTCATGGCTTTTTATCGGTTCGCCACCGGGTACACACCCTGCGGACGCCACAGCAGAATCGCTACCATCAGCGCAATGTTGGAAAACAGCGCCACTTTGGGCAGCAGGAAGCCGGTGTAGTTCGCCATCAGACCCACCAACAGGGCGCCAATCAAAGCACCGCCGGTCGAGCCCAGGCCGCCGATGATGATCACAATGAAGATCAGCACATTGACCTGCGCGCCCATTTGTGGCGTGACGTTTTGCTGGTACAGCCCCCACATGACGCCCCCCAGACCGGCGAGGGCGCTGCCGACCACAAACACACCGACAAACAGGCGCTTGATGCGGTAGCCGAGCGACTCCACCATCTCGCGGTCCTGCACCCCGGCGCGGATCAGTAGGCCAATCTTGGTCCGGCTCAGCGTCCAGGCCAGCACGGCAAAAACCACCAAGCCCACCACCATGGCCAGCAATCGGTACTTCTCAATGACGGCGTCGCCCAGCAGCACGGCGCCGCGCAGGCCTTCGGGCAGGGGCAAGGCAATTTGTGCAGGACCCCAAATCACCTTGATGAGTTCTTCACCAATGATCATGCCACCCATGGTGATCAAAATCTGCTTGAGGTGCTGCCCGTAGACCGGTCGCACAATGAAACGCTCAAAGGCCAGCCCGACGGCGCCTGATACCGCCATGGCCACCAGCATGGCGGGGAACACGGCCACCAGATTGCGCCACAGATCCTGCGAGCCCGTCCAGTCGCCCATCAGTCCCAGGACCGTGGTGGCGACAAACGCACCCAGCGCGATGAACACGCCATGTCCGAAATTCAGCACATCCATCAGGCCAAACACCAGGGTGAGTCCGGAGGCGATGATGAAGATGATCATGCCCATGGCGACGCCCGCCACCGTCAGTGTCAGCCAAGTCGAAGCCGAGCCGATAAAGGGCAGGACCAGCAGCGCCAGCAGGGGCACCAGCACCAGGGGCTTCCAGTCGAAGTCGATCTGTTTCATATCGCCAACCCCAGCAGCGCCTGCTGCAGTTCTTCGTCCTCGGCCAGTTCCTTCATCGAACCCGCGTGCACCACGCAACCGTTGTCCATCACGGCCACGCGATCCCCCAGCCGTTTGGCAAAATTGATGTTTTGCTCCACCAGCAAAATGGTGGTGCCGGTGGCCTTGAGTTGGGCAAAGGCGTCGATCATATTATTGATGATGGCAGGCGCCAGCCCCTTGCTGGGCTCGTCCACGATGAGCAGTTCGCGCGGCTCCACGATGGCGCGCGCTACCGCCAGCATCTGCTTTTGCCCCCCCGAGAGCTTGCCCGCCGGGTGATTCCAGAATTTCTCGACGGCAGGAAACAGCGAAAAAATCCACTTCAAACGCGTCTCGTCCATCTGGCTGGCGCGCTTGGCCTGGCGCGCGGCCAGCAGCATGTTTTCCTTGACGGTGAGGTCGGAGAAGATGCCCATGTTCTCGGGCACGTAGGCGATGTTCAGGCCGGCAATTTGTGGCGTGCTCAAGGCCGTGATGTCCTTGTCCCCAAACGTGATGCGGCCTTGGGACGCCTGCCACAGACCCATGATGGTGCGCAGCGTCGTGGTCTTGCCCGCGCCATTGCGCCCCAGTAGCATGGTGAGCTGGCCACGCGCCACCGCGAGATCCACCCCATGCAGGATATGGTAGGCGCCGATGTGGGTATGCACCCCCTCCAGCTTGAGAAGAGTGTCGCTCATGCGCCCTCCCCCGCCATGACCGGGGCCACACCCAAATACGCTTCCTGCACTATCGGCGAGGCAATGACTTCCGCTGGCTGACCATCGGCCACCAGCGAGCCGTTGTGCAGCACGATGATGCGGTCGGCCAGTTCGCGCACCACGTCCATCTTGTGTTCCACCAACAGAATGGTCTTGGTCTTGTCGTTTTTCAGCGCGCGAATCAGGTTGAGAATGACCGGCGCTTCTTCATGGCTCATGCCGGCCGTCGGTTCATCGAACATGAACACATCGGGTTCCAGCGCCATCAGCAAGGCGACCTCCAGCTTGCGCTGGTCACCGTGCGGCAAACTGGCCACCAGTGTGTGTTGTTTGTCGTTCATGGCCACGGCATCCAGAACTTCCTCGGCGAGCTGCGTCAAGGCCTTGTGATCGCTCCAGATGGTCCAGAGATTGAGGCCGCGCAAATGGGCCCCGGAACGTGCTGCCTGCACGGCCAGCCGCACGTTCTCCAGCACCGACAGGTTTGGAAACAGGTTGGTCAGCTGGAACGCCCGCCCCAGCCCGGCGCGGGTTCGGGCCGACGGACTCATGCCCGCCAGGCTGTTGCCGTTGAGCAGCACCTCGCCGTTTGTGGCCTTGATCTGGCCCGAGATAAGATTGAAATACGTGGTTTTGCCCGCCCCATTGGGGCCGACGATGGCGGTCAGCGTGCCGGGCCGGAAAACGCAGCTGACGGCATTCACCGCCACGTGTCCGCCGAAGCGAACCGTGAGTTCTTTGGTTTCAAGCATGTTTTAAAGCTCCCTTGATGGGGGGAGCGGCGTAGCGAGCGGGTCGAGAGCAAGGCGCACAGCGCGCAGAAACCGGAACGTACTCAGGTACGTGAGGATTTCGAGCACTGCGCAACGCCGCTATCGGCCTGCGCAGTAGCCGAGCACCTCATCAATTAGCGCTTGTTGCGGATGGGGATATTCATCTCTTCCGCCTTGATCTCGCGCACGAGTTCAGGCACGCCCCAGGCAAACGCCGGGTCCACCTTGATCTTGAAGTGGTACATGCTCTGCATGGCCTGGTGATCTTCCTTGCGGAAAGTCATCTTGCCTTTGGGCGTGTCAAAGCTCATGCCTTCCATGGTCTTGATCAGGGTGTTCGCTGTCGCATCGCCATTGGATTTCTTGAGCGCCGTGACCACCGCCATCGCGGCCGAGAAGCCACCGGCCGTGAAGAAGTCCGGCGGCGACTTGAACTGCTTGTAGTGCTGGGCCACCATGGCTTCGTTGACCGGGTTCTTCGGGATACCAAAGTAGTAATAGGCGGCACCTTCCATGCCCGGAAACTGCTTGTAAGCCGCCATGGCCGGCAAAATATTGCCTCCCGTGGCAATCTCGATGCCGTAACGTTTCAAATCCATATCGGCAATCTTGAACGGATTACCGCCGGCCCAGATGATGAAGATCACCTTGCGACCGGGTTGATCCTTGAGTTTGTCGATCAGTCGTTGCGCCCCGGCCGTGAAGTCGGTGGTGGCCGGCGGCAAATACTCTTCGTGGACCAGCTTGGCTTTTTTGATCGCTTCCTTGAAGGCCTTGACGCCGTCACGACCAAAAGCGGAATCTTGCGCCAGGGTGGCAATCGTGATGCCTGCCTTGTCGAGCGCCACCGCGTTGGAAATTGCATCCTGCGAACTATTGCGCCCGGTACGGAAAATGTACTTATTCCACTTCTCGCCCGTGATCGAATCGGCCACGGCCGGCTCGACCAGCAGGATTTTTTTGTATTCCTCGGCCACCGGCAACATCGCCAGCGCCACCGGCGAGGCGGTCGGGCCCACCGCCAGATCCACTTTGTCGTCGCCGTAGGCCGCAGCCAGCAAACTCTTGCCCAGGTCAGGCTTGCCTTGGTCGTCTTTTTCAATCACGACCAGTTTCTTGCCGGCCACCATCATGGTGCCGCCGGTGGCGTAATCCAGACCCATCATGAAGCCGGTCGCGGTTTGCTTGCCGTAGGCTTCCAGCGGGCCGGTCTTGCTGTAAATGTGGGCAATCTTGATTTCCTTGGATTGGCTGAAAGCCAGTGGGGAAGCCAGGGCACAGGCCAGTGCGGTAGCGGCCAGCGCGGTGCGCGCGACCCAAGTACGACGATGCATATTTGTCTCCTGTTATAACAATTAGTCTGAGAGACTATGCACCAACCATGCCAAATTGCAAGTCATTGATTTCATTGAAATAAAATTAAATTTCAATGAATATGTATGAAATATGTACATAATTAACGTCTTTATTTTAGACGTTATGTATTATTTTTATGCAACATCGTCGAGACGTCCATAAAGGGTTGCACGGGAAATCCCCAGCATTTTTGCGGCCGCCGCCTTGTTGCCGCGGGCTGCGGTCATGGCTGCTTCGATGGCTTGGCGCTCCAGCTCGGCCACCTGCTCGGCCAGGGGCCGGACCGTCGCGGTGACCGCCGACGCCGCCTCGCCTGGTGTAGCAAGCGCTGGCACCGGCTCCACCTGCGCAACGCCCGATTCACGCAGCACAGCTTGCAGCTGTGACGCAAGAATGCGATGCGAATCGCTGCGCATCGTGGCCTGCTCCAGCACGTTGCGCAACTCCCGGATATTGCCCCGCCACACTTGTGCCGACAACAGGGAAAGCGCGTCGGCACTGAGCTCGGGTGGCTGCGCGCCACTGCGCAAGGCCATGTCTTCACCCAGCACCTCCACCAAGGCCGGTATGTCCTCACGCCGCTCGCGCAAGGGTGGCACCCGAATCGGCAGCACATTCAGGCGATAGAACAGGTCTTCACGAAAGTTGCCTTCCCGCACCAGCTTGTTCAAATCGCGCGAGGTGGCGGCAATCACCCGCGCGTCAAAAGGCATGAGCTTGTTGGAACCCAGCGGTTCGATCTCGCCTTCCTGCAAGGCGCGCAGCAACTTGGACTGCAAGCCCAGCGGCATGTCACCAATCTCATCGAGAAACAGCGTGCCGCCATGGGCCAGCCGGAACTTGCCCTCGCGCCCCTTGCGGTCGGCACCGGTGTAGGCGCCAGGCGCCACGCCAAAAAACTCGGCCTCCAGCAAGGTATCGGGCACCGCCGCGATGTTCAAGCTGATGAAAGGGCCATCGGCCCGCGCAGAGGAGGCGTGAATCGCGTGCGCCAGCAACTCCTTGCCGGTGCCGGTTTCCCCCAGCAGCAGCACCGGGCTGGCGGTTTGCGCCGCCCGGCGCGCCTGCCGCTTGACTTCCACGGCGGCAGGACTGGCGCCCACAAAACTGGCAAACGTATATCTGGACTGGCGCTGGCCACTGCGCTGGCTTTTTTCCTGGCTGATGCGCTGGCTGGCCAGCTCACGCCGGGCATCATCCAGGTCGCGCTGCAACAGGGCGAACTTGCCCACCAGGGGCTGCAGGCTGGTCTCGGCATGGTCAAACAGCACGATACC
>NZ_DHXT01000047.1:3264-15974 GCF_002413825.1 Rhodoferax sp. UBA5149 | reverse complement strand
ATCGGTTTGCCACTCTCCAGCACATGGTGCATCTGGGTGTTTTGCACCACGCTGGCTACCGGGTGGCCGACAAAATCTTCAACCCGCTCAAAACCCAAGGCCGGCAAAAACCGTTTGTACTGCTCGTTGACCCAGACCACACGGGCTTGCCGGTCCACCAGCATCATGCCCTCGCTGGCGTTGGCAAACAGGTCGAACATGGAGCGCGCGGCCAGCTCCAGAATGCTCTGGGCGTCACGCGGCAGCGAATCGGTTTTTTCCATGCGCGGATGTTACCGTGCACCGCGAAGTGACAGGCCGCCGTGCGAACGCGGTGGAGGCTTCCTAAAAGTGAGCGCGTCGGCTCTGCAAGCGGGCGCGCTGCAAGGCGAAAAATTCGAGCACACCCCAAACCATGCAAGCCGGAATGGCCATGAGGCGAATAAAGGTGGCTTTGTGCAACATGGTGTGAGAGCCCGAAGGCCCGAAGTGAGTTGCGGCCAAAGTTACCCGCGTCGTATGACAGCTTCGTGTCAGTGCAAAATTCAGACGCGAGCACGCACAAATGCTGCATTTCAGGCGCCGCCGCCTGTATGCTTTGCGGCCATGCCGACTTCTCTGCACCCATGCGCCCAAGGCCACTGTGAGCCCGCCTAAATTACCCGAACTGGACGCACTCGAGCGCATCATTGAATTGGGCGCAGGCTGGCTGGAGTCCCGCGTCGTGTGTGACGTCAATCTGCCGGGCGGCGGCGCCTACCCGATTCATGTGATTACGCTGGGCAACCCCGCGCGCGAGGTGCCTGCGGTCGGCTATTTTGGCGGTGTTCATGGCCTGGAGCGCATCGGCGCCGGTGTCGTGATTGCCTATTTGCAAAGCCTGGTCATGCGCCTGCAGTGGGACAGCACGCTGCACAAACAGCTCGAATCAGTCCGCCTGGTGTTCATGCCCATCGTCAACCCCGGCGGCATGGCGCTGGGCACACGGGCCAACCCGCACGGCGTGGATTTGATGCGCAATGCGCCGGTGGAGGCACGTGAGCCAGTGCCTTTTTTGGTCGGTGGGCAGCGCTTCGGCCCCGCATTGCCCTGGTACCGCGGTGCCAAGGCCAAACCCATGGAAATCGAGAATCGGGCTGTCTGCGAGGTGGTGACAGCCGAACTGCTGGCGCGCGACTTCAGCGTGTCGGTGGACTGTCATTCGGGTTTCGGCGCCAGAGACCGCCTCTGGTTTCCCTATGCGCACACGCGCGCGCCGATTGCACACCTGGCCGAGATGCACGCGCTCAAAACCATTTTTATCCAGTCGAACAGCCACCACCGTTACATCATCGAGCCACAAAGCCTGCAGTACCTGGCGCATGGCGACCTGTGGGACCATTTGTACCTGCAATCCTGTGCGCAGGAGGGGCGCATGTTTTTGCCGCTGACGCTGGAGATGGGCTCCTGGCTCTGGGTGAAGAAAAACCCGCGCCAGCTGTTTTCGCGGCACGGCATTTTCAACCCCTTGATTGAGCACCGGCAACAGCGGGTGCTGCGCCAGCACCAGTTGCTGTTGGACTTCCTGTCGCGCGCGGCCTGCGGCCATCATCTTTGGCTGCCCGGCAGCGAAGCCCGTGCCCAGCACCATGCGCAGGCGCTGCAGGACTGGTACTGACGCCATAACCCCCGGATGGCTGGCGCTGCGCCCTGGTTTGCTGGACAAGTGCGGGCGTGGCTATTAGAGTCCAGTCAACGGATTGAATCCCATGAAGCCAGATCCCCACCCCCCTCGTTCGCAAGAAATTGAACTCAAGCTGGCGCTGCCCGGCTCCGATCCGTCGGGCTTGGCCAAGCGACTTGGCCGGATCCCCGTATTGGCGCGGCGCAAGCCGACTCACCAGCATTTGCACAACGTCTATTACGACACGCCCGGGCAGCTATTGCGTCAAGAGCGTGTCGCGCTGCGGCTACGGCGCGTTGGCAGCGACGCAAGGCCGCAGTGGCTGCAGACCCTCAAGACCGGCGGCCGCGATGACTCGGCCTTGAGCCAGCGTGGCGAATGGGAAACGCCCGTGCCCGGTGCCGCCTTGGTCTTGCAGGCGCTCAAGGCCACGCCGTGGGAAAGCGTCGATCCCGACGGCACCGTGTTTAGTACGCTGGTGCCCTGCTTTGTGACGAGCTTTGAGCGGACAAAGTGGCTGGTGCGCCGACGCGATGGCAGCGTGGTCGAGGTGGCGCTGGACGTGGGACAGACCGTGGTCGGCGACAAAAGCGCACCCATTTGCGAGCTCGAACTCGAATTGCTCGCGGGTCAGCCCGCAGCGCTGTTCGAACTCGCCCAGCAGATTGCAAGCACCATCGCCGTGCTGCCGGCAAGCATCAGCAAGGCGGAACGTGGCTACGCCTTGGCGCAGGGCGGCGTCGACATGCCGCGACGCGCCCAGCCACCCAAACTGACGCCTGATCTGCCACTGCCCGAGGCCGCACGGCGCGTGCTGGGCGAAATGTTCTGCCAGTTCACCTGCAACCTCGATGCGCTGCGCACCTCGGATGACCCCGAGGTGGTGCACCAGGCCCGGGTCGGCTGGCGGCGCTTCAGAAGTGCATGGCGACTTTTCAAGCCAGCGCTGGCGGTCGACGCGCTGCCACCTTGGCAAGCTCTGCAGCCCCTTCTGATTTTTCTGGGCGAACTGCGCGACCTTGATGTCGCCCGGACCGATACCCTCCCGCCGCTCGCGGATGCCTATACGGCCGGGAACGCCCGCCGCGCACAAGCCTGGCAGGCGATGACGCAGGCCCTGCTGCACGCGGCCCACCTACAGCGCAAATCCGTGCGCTACGCGCTCGAAGAGCCCGTGGTTGGCGCCGCCTTGCTGGCGACCACCCAGTGGCTGGAAGGCTTGTCCGCGCGGCCAGCGCCGGAAGATGCAAGGGTTGAAGTAAACCTGCCACTGCGCCACTGGGCCAAGCGCCGCATGGCCCGCCTGCATGAGCAGTTGCAGCGCGCGCTGAAAGCCGCCGACAAACCCGACAATCTGCACCGGGTTCGCATCCTCGCCAAGCGAATGCGCTACGACATCGAGGCCTTGCGCACCCTCTTGCCCAAGCGGCGCACGCAACGCTGGAATCAGCAGGCCGTGAGCCTGCAGATGCGCATAGGAGCCACACGGGATGTCGTGCAAGCGGCAGTACTCGTCGCCAAGCTGGAAGCGGACCGCGGACTTGTGGAGTTCTTGCGTGGCGTCACCGTTGGCTTTGCAACTTAAATCAGCGTCTGAATTCCGGCGTCCACTTTACTGTTAAAACACTTGTTATCTCTTATTTGCGTTTTACCAAGCCAATGCCTAATTCATCTCCCCTTGTCAGTACCGAAGTCCTCAAGAGCCCACCGCCGCTTATCCACTGGACCGAAGCGGACCAAGCCTGCTCAGCACTCTGGCGCTCAGAGCGAGGCGCAGCGCCGCCGAAACGAATCGTTTTAGCGGACGACACCACCACCGCCGATATCGCCTACCGATTCGCCTGCGAAGGCACGGCCCTGCTCTGGCGCGGGGATTTTCAAAACGCCCGGCAATTGCTGCAGGCGCTGGCACGGCGCGCCGACAATATTCCTACACGCAAGCGCAAAAAAGCGGCCCAGGAAGTGCCGCTTGCCGAGGCCTTTCACCTGCACCGCCTGGCCCAGTCGCAGCGGGCACGCATGCTGGGCATGCTGCTGATCCCGTTCAACGCGGACTACAGCATTCCCCTGCGCCGCGCCCCCGATGCGAAAGCCGCCTGCGCCGAGGCCTGGGGCGCCGCAGACGCAGCAACAGGCGCCTCGGTGGCGTCCCTGCGCGAGCTGCTGGGCATCACCAGCGCGCACGAATGGCGCCGGGTCGGCGTTGAGATCGCGGCGTTGGGCGACGCCCCCAACAACCGCATTCACCCCCATTACGGCGTGTTCTCACCGGTGCGGGGGGAATACATCCATCTGGTTGCCACCGCTCACCTGCCCAAACCTCCGACCGGGCAAGCGTCGATAGTAGCGTTTGACATTGGCACTGGCACCGGTGTGTTGTCAGCCGTGCTGGCGCGGCGCGGCGTCCAGCAGGTGGTGGCCACCGATCAAGACCCGCGCGCGCTGGCCTGCGCCCGGGACAACCTGGCTCGACTGGGCGTGGCGCAGCAGGTGAAAGTGGTGCAGGCCGATCTTTTTCCTGAGGGCCGCGCCTCCCTTGTCGTGTGCAACCCGCCCTGGCTGCCGGCGCGGCCCAGCTCGCCGCTTGAACACGCGGTGTACGACGAAGGCAGCCGCATGCTGCTGGGTTTTCTCAAAGGTTTGACCGCCCACCTGGCGCCCAAAGGGGAAGGCTGGCTGATCTTGTCCAATTTTGCCGAACACCTGGGCTTGCGCTCACGCGCTGAACTGCTGGCGGCGTTCGAGAGCAACGGCTTGCGGGTGGTGAGCCGCATCGACGCCAGGCCACAACACCCCAAGGCCTCTGATGCCAACGATCCACTGCACGAGCCAAGGTCGCGTGAAGTGACCTCACTTTGGCGTCTGGCGGCCATTTGAAAATCTCGTCCTCTCCCGCCTGAACGGGGCAAAATACAGAGCCATGGAACGACTTCGAATAGACAAGTGGCTGTGGGCCGCACGCTTTTACAAAACCCGGTCACTGGCGGCCGATGAGATCGTCAAAGGGCGGATCGAAGTCAATGCGCAGGTCGCCAAGCCGTCGCGCGAAGTCAAGGTGGGCGATAAGGTGGTGATACGCCAGGGCCCGGTGATCCGCACCGTCACGGTGCTGGGCATCAGCCAGCACCGTGGCCCGGCTCCTGTGGCGCAACAGCTGTATGCCGAGACCCCGGACAGCCTCCGGGACCGGGAACACGCCGCCGAGCAGCGACGCCTGGGCAGCGAACCGGCGCAGACCCTGGCGCACGGTCGCCCCACCAAACGGGACCGGCGCGACATCGAGAAAGCCTGGGATGAGCGCTGGAGCGCGTCGATTGACCGATGAAGTCCGGGCTTTGTCCTACGCACTGACCCACTTCCAGACGAGCCCCAAGGCCAAGCTTTTCATACATCATTAATATTGCATTTTGCTAGCAGGCACGCCATACTGCAACCGTACCGAAACAGATAAACAAGTCATGTCCGAGAAAAAAAATGTCGGCTTTCCAGACCTCATTCACAATGCTGAATATGAGCCCACCCGACCGATGCCGCTGCAAGAACTCCCCAGACAGGCCCGCATAGACCGTGAAATGGCGATCATCAGGTCGCACCATGAACGCATTGCCAAAGCGATTGAAGTTTTCTGGGGTCACAGGGACTGTGTTGAGTACCTGCAACAATTGATTCTCAACGGTGGCGACGGCGTCGGCAACACCAGGATCGGATTCAAGCACGAGGTGCTGGCAGCCCTTATCAACCTCACCGCGCTGCACGAAGTTAAACAGGCTTGAAGCGCGTGCCGGGCTATGGCTGCAGATACAGGGTTGCCAGCCGCGCCTGCTCTTTGGGGCCCAGGCCCATGGTTTGTTCCAGATACTTCGGCACCCCTCCAAAATCGGCCTCGACGGCGTGCAGTGCGGCATCCAGAAAGTCTTCCTGCACGCGCCACAGCACGTTCAGCACCTCCTGCGACGCCAGGCCGGGGGTGGCGGTAGGCGGCATGAGGAACAATTCGTTGGTCAGCAGGTAGTCCTGCATCACCACCGGGCGCGGCACGCCCAGGGCCAGCAGAATCAGTGCCGCCGCAAAACCGGTGCGGTCCTTGCCGGCCGTGCAGTGAAAAACCAGCGGCGCATTACTATCCAGCAGATGACCAAACAGCTCGGCAAAGCGGGGCGAATTGTCGTGCACAAACGCGCGATAGGTCTGCTGCATCAGGCGCACCGTATCCTGCGCGGTCAGCTGGTGCCCGGACTCCAGCAGATCCTTCATCCGCTGCACCACCGTGGGCTCAATCGGCAGGGAATAGGAGGTCACCCCCGGCAGTGCATAGGACACCGCCGCACGCTCCGCCTCGCCCCTGAAGTCGTAGGCCCGCGTCAGACCCAGGCTGGCGAGCTGCGCCACATCCTGCGGCGTCAGCGCCGCCAGATGGTCCGAGCGGAACAGCCGCCGCCACTGCACCGCGCGCCCGCCCTGCCCGGCGTAGCCGCCGAGATCGCGGAAATTGGAGGCACCAGTGAGAATCAGGGAGCGGGTGGGGGTGGGGGTTGGCATAGGGGGAATGTTGCAAGGAGCAGTGTGGAAAAAATAAATCAGGAGGGGGCTATGTTATTGCACCGGCTCGGCAACCGCGCCTGGCTACGCCGCACCTTGCAGTCGTTCCAGCGTTTCTGGACGATGGGGGCTGAATTCATGGAAGTTATTTTTTGAAAAATGGATTACTTTTTTGGAAGCGGCAAGGTGTACCCCTGAACGAACGCATCCAAATTCACGATAGGGCAGCCACAGGTCCTTTCAAACTCATCCGCCAGCGCCAGCAAATCGCGGTCCCCAGAAACCAGCACCTGCGCCTTTCCAACCACCGCCAAATGCATAAACGGCACATCCAGCGAGTCGCGGCAGTCTGGCACCGTCGGGGGTGGTTGGAAAATGCGCACCGCTTCTGTGTGCGGCAGGTAGTCGGCCAGCAACTCGTCCTGCGCCAACTTTGAGAGACGAAACTTCGGGTAGGCCAGCACCCGCACCAGCTCTCTCATCGTGGCCGTGCTTGCCAGCGGCACAAAAACGCCCTGCTGCCAACCCAGGCGCAATCGCCCGGCCGTGCCACCGCCAAATACCAGCGCTGAGAGCACCACGTTGGTATCGAGCACCACACGCAAAGGGGCGCTCATGCTTTGGACGCTGAATTTTTGGAGATGGCTTTTTTGCGTACAGCCGGTTTGGTCTTTGCAGTAACAGCGCCGTAAGATGCCACTGGCTCCGCCACCAGCACAGGCGGCGCAACGACGGACCGCGCCCACGCCACGGCATCCGCGATGTCCGCATCGCTCAAATCCAGTTCGGCCAGCTTGGCCCGAACCGCGTCACCGCGCTGAATGCGCACTGGCGTGAGAATAATCTGCCCGGCTCGGGCTTCCACGTCAAAGTACTCAGTGGCGCCCACGGCCTGCGTCACGCTCTTGGGTAGAGTCAGTTGGTTTTTGGAGGTGATTTTGGCAAGCATGGCGAATTGGTTAAAGTAAGGAATACTTACTTTAACGCTTTACCACTTTCTTGTACAGACGTGGCATCACAGTTTGTGCCATCAACCACCCTCATCACCAGCTCGTCATAACCCGTCAACGCATCGGGCTCGCGCGCAAACGCCCATTCCGGCAGCAGGGCCAGCAGCACTTCTGCGGTGGTGCGGACAATGCAGCCCGTCGCCACATGCCCGCCCAGCACCTGACCGGTGGACGTGGACAGCGCCATGTGCAGGTGCGAACTGCTCTTGGCACCATCAAACGCCACGGCGCCGGACAGGCTCAGGATTTCAGTGTCGCCCGTCAGGCGCTGCGGCTGGTCCACCCCCGCGAACCGAAGGCCGGCGGTTGACAAGCTGCCGATGCCCGAAAGCACAAAAGCGGCGCGGCAGTTTTGGTGGAGCACGGCGGCTTCAATGGCTTGGCGCAAGTCTTGGCCAGGGGTCAGGCGGATGGGCCGGGTTTGCATGGTGTCAGCCCCACGACCGAGTCAACAGTTCATCCAGCGCATCGGCTATGGCCTGCCCCTGCCCGGCCAGCGATGCGACATATTCCCCCAGCTGACCAAGCGCCACAGACACCATGTCCAGCGGATGCAGCACCAGCTCCTGCCCCTCCACCTGGAACACCGGGTTCAGGCGCGAGCCCACGGTGGCCGCCTGGCCGGGCAGTGCACTGCGGCGCACCAGCGGCACCACCATGCGCCGGCGGTAGCGGTCAAACAGCGATGACTGAACCAGCACCACGAAGGGGATGGACTCCTTCAACGGCCCTTTGTTACGGTGTACGTCGAACTGGGCCATTACAGGGTGGAGTGCTCGTCGGCAAACGAACCAACCGACGCATGCACCGCGTTCCAGTCGGCAGCGCAGGCATCGGCCATTTGTTGGCGCGACGCCTTAGTTTGCTGCTGCTGGAGCACATAGTCGGTGAGCAGCGCCTCCATGGTGGCAGAAAGGTTGCTGGTGTAGACCTTGGCCTGCGCGACCAGATCGACGTTGAGGGTGAGGTTGACCGCGCGTTTACGCGTGGCGGCAACGGTGGTGGGGACTGCGGTGGGCATGCTGGAATTCTCTCAACGATATTTATGCGCATATTATGCGCATAACAAAGTTACGGAAACATGTTTTCGTTTTAGGTCACAATTTTCGACCTCAAACATATAGACTAAATGGCGTATATTGGCGCAAAATGCGCCATACAGGAGAACCACCATGACCCAACCTAGCACTGCATTCGCCTCCGTCAAGCTCCCCTCCGCCCTGGTGGCACAAGCGCGAGCGGCCGCGCAGTCCATGCGCCGCTCAGTGGCGGGCCAAGTGGAATATTGGGCCACGCTGGGCCGCATCGTGGAACACAGCGGGCTGACCGCACAAGAGGCACAAGCGGCCATCGCCAACTACGAAGCCGCCGCCCGCCGCGCCCGTCCTAGCCCTCAGGAATCCACACCGCAAGCAGACGCCCTGCTCGCGCAATTCATGACGGTGGAAGCCGATGGCAGCTTGGCCCAGCGCGTACGGGAAGTAGTAGCCAACAACCGCAGCAAAATCGGCGGGCCAGCCGCATAGCATGGGGCAGGCCGCCCCCATACCGCAGCGCAGCGCCACCCACAAACCCGTCTTCTACCTGCTGGCCGGACCTAATGGCGCAGGCAAATCCACCTTGTACAAGGCGCTGGTTCTGGCGGGCACCATCCCGAACACGGCCGAATTCGTCAATGCGGACCTGTACGAGGCGGCGCACTTGCAACACATTGCCAACGACCAAGCCCGCTCAGAGCAAGCTCGCCTGTGGGCCGATGGCCGCCGAGTCGAATTGCTACGCGCTGGCCTGTCGTTTGTGAGTGAAACCGTGTTCTCGCATGAATCCAAACTGGCGCTGATTGATGAAGCCCAAGCACAGGGCTTCTTCGTGATGCTACTGGTGGTGGCGCTGGACCAGCCCCAGCGTTTGCTGGCGCGCGTCGCGCAGCGGGTCGCAGAAGGCGGTCACCCAGTGCCTGCCGAGCGCATCTTGGCGCGCTACCCACGCACACTGGCCAACCTGATGCAGGCTGTGCGGCTGGCGGATGCCGCCGTTTTGTACGACTCGCAAGACGTTACCCCTGGCACACACACTGCGGTGGCGATGTGCAAAGGGATCGGGACGAAAGAACTGATGCAACCCCTGCCGCAATGGGCGCACCAGATTTTAGGAAAAAAATAACGCCACAGCCCCCGTGGAATATGCGCAAGCAGCTACGCTTTTGATAGTAAATCTACCGGATACAACTGATTCACCAAGTCCGTCACGATTTCAAAAGTACCCAGCACCGTGGAATGCAGCATGGCGCTGCCATGGGCATACGTGTTGCGAAAGAACGGCAAGGTTTCGGCGAATATCTTGAGCGAATCGTGCGCGTAGTCTTTGGGCAGGGGCTCGATGGCAAAGTCATCAACCCGCATCTCGCTCAGCCCTCGCTCTTCCATTTCACGAATGTGCTCCATGGAAGCCCGGTAGTCGGCGCGCTTACGGGCCAAGCGCTCGTTGGCACGCAAACCCGCATTGGTGATCAGCTTTTCTTTGCGGGCCTTTGCATATAGGGTGCTCAGGCTGGGATGGCCGGTGGTGCGCAAAGCGGCCAGTTCGGTGACCAGCAGTTCATCGGGCTTGCGAGATAGCGCGGTGCGCTCGAACAGCATGGAATCGAGCCGGTCTTGCAGGGTGCGGGTGCTCCAGCGCTCGGCCTTGCACATCTCGACGTAAAACTCGCGTTTGAGCGGGTCGTCGATGTAGATGAGCGCCTTGATGTGTGTCCAACTCAATTGTCTCCGCACTGCGGAGACAATGTCCGCGTCAGGGAAGGCTGGGCGTATTGCTCTACGCCGCCAAAGATGCTGCGACGGATTTGGGTTTTGGTGCCGATTTGGTCAAAGGGCGGCAACTCCAGCACTTTGGGGTCTTCCAGGTCGCTGATGCCGTGGTCAGCAAACTTCTCCAGCAGGGCTTCCAGCACGGTGCGGGCCTGGTCGCCGTATTTGCCAAATACATCGCGCTTTTGGACCTTGTTGGCGCGCTCGCGGCGGGTGAGTGGCTTTTGGTCAAACGCGACATGGGCTACCAGGTCAAAGGCGTCCAGTTCGTCACCGTTCTTGACGGCTTGCTGCAAGACTTCGAGCGGTATGCCCTGGTCGGCCAGCTCATCCAGCACGGCTTGTTTGCGGTCCGCCGCAGACCAGCGGCGCAGGAACTCGGTCAAAGAGCCAAATTGTTTCAGCAACGATTTTTTGATGTCGTATTTGAGCAACACCCGAAAACTGTCAGTAATGAGCTTGCCGTCGGCGTCCAAGTATTGCGAGCGCTCGGCGGCAACGTTCACATCAATGTCGTCCAGTACATACTTGATGCGGCCCTCGCCCCCCGGTGTCGCCACCCGTATTGCCACCACCTTGTGGTTGAGGCGTGGGTTCTTTGGCGCTAGGTGGCGTGGACAAGTCGTCTGGGGGCACCACAGACTCATCAGGTTTGGGCTCATAGATGGTGACCGGGTCGCCATCAAAATCGGGGTCGGCAAACAGACGGGTTGCGCCCTTGAAGTCCATCACGGTGAAATAGAGCTTGTGATAGTCCTCACGGATGCGGGTGCCGCGCCCAATGATCTGCTTGAACTCGGTCATGGAGTTGATGGTTTGGTCCAACACGATGAGCTTGCAGGTTTTGGCATCCACGCCCGTAGTGAGCAGCTTGGAGGTGGTGGCTATCACAGGGAAGGGCTCGTCGTTGTCAATGAAGTAGCTGAGCTGCGCTTTGCCTTCGTTGTCACCTCTTCACGAAACTGATGCTGGGCCCATCCAGCTTGACCAATGGCCGGTGTGATGAACTTGGTACAGATGTCGCGTTCGCTCAGCAGATGCCTATCCATATTTAATAACTCCAGTTATCGCGTAGCGACTGAGGTTGCAGCCGTTTCGGATGTAGCAACGTGCCAACCGGCTTGTTTTAGCAGTGCATCGATGCTGACTCTGGCTTTTTGCTCTGGCGTCATGCCTTCTCCCGTTGGCGGCAATTCTAGGGCCTGGGTTCGCCGGGCAGTTTAGAGGTCGGTGTATTTCTTGCTGGAGCCATGTGCCCGGTCAACCGGATACTTTTCGCCATTCACGATCAGCTTGCTGCGCGCCGCCGCCAGCAGGTCAATATTTAGTTTGTCGCACAGCTGCAAGAGATACAACAAGACATCGGCCGCCTCGGCGGCCACTTCAGCCGTCTTCGGCGCGGAGAGATTTCGGCTTTGTTCTTCGGTCAGCCACTGAAAGTGCTCCAGCAACTCTGCTGCCTCAACGCTCAGGGCCGAAGCCAGGTTTTTGGGCGAGTGAAACTGCTCCCAGTTACGCGCCGTGGCGAAGTCGTGCAGGGATTGGGTCAGGGAGGGAAGATCGTTGTTCATGCGCATGCTTGATTGTAAGCAAAATAGGCCTCTAGCCCCGTAGTCATTGCGCAAGCAGCTATTACTTCAATAGCAAGCGCAAAACCACAGACGGCTACGAATCCGTGCCCGGCAGCGTGACGCTGACCTCCAGCCCCGGCTGCGCGTTGCGCACACTGAAAGTTCCGCCGTGCGCTTGCGCCACCAGCTTGCACAGATACAGCCCCAGACCGACGCCGCCGGTCGTGCGCTCGCGCGCGGCATCGGGCCGATAGAAAGGCTGGGCCAGGTGCGGTAGCTGGTCTTCGGGCACACCGGGGCCGTGGTCGCGCACGGTGAGGCGCACGCCCTGCCCTGTGCCGCGCCTATCTGCCGCCTTGTCCGCCTGCAGCTGGAGGGTTGGCGGCTGCGCCGCATCGGCGCTATGGCGCAAGGCGTTGTCCAGCAAGTTGCGCAGCAGCAGGCGCATACGGCTGCGGTCCAACGCCAGCATCGGCAGATCCGGGGCGACATGAAGTTGCACCGGGGGCGCGCCGGGCAGGCTGCTCACCACCTCCTGCACCAGCGCGGCCAGATCCGTCGGCTCGCGTTGCAAGGCGGCGTGCGGGCTGGCCAGGCGTTCGCTTTCCAGCAGGTCGGTGATCAGGTCGCGCATCAGGCCCAGGTCGCGCAGCAGGGCCTCGCGGCTGGCTTGCACGTCGGCAGTTTCGGGCAGTAGCTCGGTGTTCAGGCGGGCGCGGGTGAGCGGGCTGCGCAGCTCGTGGCTGATGGCCAGCAGCAGCGCGCGCTTGGCGTCCAGCATCTGGTGGATATCGCCGCCCATGGTGTTGATGGTGGCGGCCAGTTCGCCCAGCTCGTCGGGGCGCTGCGGGTGGTGCACCGGAATTGCTTGGGCAAAGTCGCCCTGGCCAAAGCGCAGCGCACCGGCGCGGATGTCGTCCAGCGGGCGCAGCAGGCGGCGTACCCGGGCGTAGGCCAGCGCCGTCATGGCCAGCAGCACCGCCAGCGTGATCCAGCCGACCAGGCGCGGCTGGGTGTGCCAGATCTGCCGGTTCAGGCTGAACTGGATGCGGTGGCCGTCGGGCGTGGTGCGCTCAAGCAGGCGCGGCTCATTGCGGCGCCAGTCCTCGGCCGACCAGTCGTTCTGCCAGCGGTCTTC
>NZ_DHXT01000047.1:2267-3120 GCF_002413825.1 Rhodoferax sp. UBA5149 | reverse complement strand
TGCGGGCCGCTGATGCGCACGGTGATGGGCAGGCGCTGCACCAGCGCTGCAGCCCGCGCCACGCTGGGCGGGCTGCCCAGCTCGGCGGCGAGGCGGTCCACATAGTCGGCCACCAGCGGGCGGGCGGCGGCGCGCCAACCGACTGACAAGGCGCGCTGCATGCCGAACAAAAAGGTCGCTGCCATGGCCAGCGCCAGTAACACAAACAAGGCCACCAGCCGCACGCGCAGCGAGTGCGCCAGCGCCTGGCGGGCGCGGCGGTGCCAGCGCGGGCGCGGGGGCGACGGCAAACTGCTCATGGCGAGGACTGAGCTTGGGGCTGGGCGCGGCCCAGGGCCAGTGAGTAGCCGGCGTTGCGCAGGGTCTTGATGCAGTCCAGCGGCTCCAGCTTCTTGCGCAGGCGGCTCACCACAATGTCCACCGCGCGGGTGTAGAGCTCGGCCTCGTGGCCGCGCAGGTGGTTCAGGATGTCATCGCGGCTGAAGACCTTGCCGGCGTCGCGCGCCAGCAGGTGCAGCAGGTCAAACTCGGTGCTGGTGAGCTCCACCGCTTCGCCGGCGCGCTGCACGCTGCGGGTGGCGGGGTCGATGACCAAGCCCTCGAACGTCAACCGGGCAGAAGCCGGTGCGCTCACCGCCCGGCGGCGCAGCACGGTTTGCAGCCGCGCCACCAGCTCGCGCGGCTCAAAGGGTTTGGGCACGTAGTCGTCAGCGCCCAGCTCCAGGCCCACCACGCGGTCCATCACGTCGCCACGGGCCGTCAGCATGATGATGGGAATGTCGCTCTCGCGGCGGATGGTGCGGCACAACTCGAAGCCGTCCATCTCGGGCAGCATCACGTCCAGAATCGCGGC
>NZ_DHXT01000047.1:0-2011 GCF_002413825.1 Rhodoferax sp. UBA5149 | reverse complement strand
CAGGCCCGCGCTGGGGCGCAAGGCGCATTCCAGCGCCATGTCAAAGCGCTGGAAATAAGCCGCCAGTGGCGGCCCCAGTTGCGCGTCGTCGTCGATCAGGAGGATGCGGTGCATCAGGCATTGTCCCACTCACCCGTGCGCACGAGGGGGGTGCGTCACAGGCGTTTTGCGGCGGTCTTAACCGCGGTGGAACCAGCCGCCGCGGTGTTCCATGAAGTCGCGCACCTTTTGTTGCTGGGCCGGGTTCAGGCTGTCGTAAAAGTCAGCCAGGGCGGCGATGACTTCCGGACTCTTGCTTTGCAACGTCGTGGTTTTTTCCGTGACCAGGGCCTGCGCGCGGGTCCGGTCAAATTTGTCGCCGGCCAGCAGCGCCTTCACGTCGGCACGCGGGTCTTTGGTCTGGCCCATCAGGGCAATGCGCTGTTCCTGCAGCTTGTCGGCCAGCACGGTGAGGCGCTGCTTTTGATCCGCATTGAGGTCGAGGCGGCTCGCCACGCGGTCGATCATCTTGCCGCGGTACTGGGCGGTTTCTTCGGCACTCATGTTGGCACCGAAGCCATGGTGGCGGTGGCCGCAGCCGGTGAGGCCACCCACCAGGATGGAGGCGCCGAAGAGGCCGATCAGGGAGCGTTTGATCCAGGGTTTCATGACAGTGTTTCCTATTGCAAGAAAGGGTTGAACATGGCTGTCATGATGCCGGGCGCCAGCGGCGGCGTCCTGTCTGCGCGGTATCGCTTTGTTGCGGTTTGTTTCAGGCGCCGGCGCGGCAGGCGCCGCGGTCGCTTAACTGTCCCAGTCGCCGCCGCCGTCACCGCTGGCCATGGAGGAGCTACCGTCATCCCATGAGCCGGCATCGTTGACGCCGAAGTTCTGTCCACCCATGTCGTTGTTGCCGGCAAAAGGCTCGTAGCCGTTGTTGTTGGCCAGGTTGTCGTGCTGGCGCGCGGAATGGTCGTCATTGCCCATCAGGCTCTTGCCAATGGCTTGCGCCGCCATCACGCCGGCGCCCACCGCCAAGCCGGTGGCCAGGCCGCCCATCACCTTGCCGCCCAGGCCCATGCCGGGCGCTTGGCCGTAGCCAGGCTGGCCATAGGCGGGTTGACCGTAGCCTGGCGCCATGGCGCCGCCACCGACGTTGTTGCCCATGCCAAAACCCTGCGGACCATTCAGGCCACCTTGCATGGCCCCCTGATTCGCATAAGCGCCTTGCGGCATGAATTCCGGCGTCGGTTTTTTGCGCAGCATATAAATGCCGATGGCGATTGCCCCGCCGCCCAGCGCCAGGACCAGGCCCCACGGGATCGATGACCTTGGCGCGGACGATGGCGCGGAATACGCAGCGGGTGCGCCCGCACCCATCGCGCGGCTGGTGCTGCCGTTATTGGCTGGCACGTTGTTCTTGCCAGCCAGTTGGGCGCGCAGCGCCTGCACCGCTTCGGGCTTGGCAAATGGCAGGCCCGGAGCCAGCTTTTCAGCCGAGGCCAGCGCTTCACGCGCGTGGCTTATCTTGCCCTGGCGCGCCGACAGTTCAGCCTGCACAAAATGCGCCTTGGCACTGCCCGGATGGGCCACCAGCACTTGCTGCATCATCACCTGGGCCTGTTCCAGGCGCCCGGCCTGCGCTTCGTCGTAAACCTGCTTCAGCGTGGGCTCTGCTTGCGCCATGGCGAAGCCAAAGCTCAGCAAGGCCGCGACAGCCAGCCACTTGCCAACGCGCTGCGTGATGGATCGGTTCAACATCGGTTTTTGCCCTTAAAAGGTAGTTAACTTACTTCGGCGAGATGGTGGCAACTGTTCGTAAAACAAGTGCACCCAAGCCATTTTCCAGAAATTCTTCAAGCCAAATTGGCCTCTACCCCCCGCAGTATATGCGCGAGCAGCTATTTTATTTATAGCAGTCAGCTAGCGGCTTACCCGCCCAGCTGCTGCTCCAGATCGTGCAGCACCTGGTAGCACGGCAGCACCTGGGCCACGCTGCTGTTGGGCTGGCGCCCTTCGCGGATGGCGGCGA
>NZ_DHXT01000123.1:7758-11171 GCF_002413825.1 Rhodoferax sp. UBA5149 | reverse complement strand
TCATCCTGCTTTCCCTGATGCTGAAGAACCGTGGTCAGGGTCTGCTGGGCAAAAACCAGGTTCGGTGCAAGCAACAGAGCCCGGCGCGCGCATGTTTCGGCTTCATCGTATCGACCGAGACGAAACCGGAGTGCACCCAACTTGGCCAACGCATCGGCATCCGTGGGGTCGAGCTTGCAGACGCTGGAAAGCAATGCATGCGCCTGTTGCAGATCGCCGACTATGACGGCCTGTTCAGCTTTCAGTTTTTTGCCAGCGGTGAGTATATTTTTCTTGGCCACAAACTGAAATCCCTTAAACAATAACTAGAACGGATGGTGTAAATAATATCGACAACTTGGGGCAAAAAAAAACCTCTAGAAAACTAGAGGCTTCTCGCCAAAAACTTGGGCGCCATTATCGACGCCCAATCGCCGTTGGTGTGATTTTTAAGCGGATTTTTTACGACGGCTGGCGGCCAGACCAGCCAAGCCGAGGCCGAGCAGCGCCAGAGAACCTGGCTCCGGAACCGTGCCGCCGCCGTCGCCGCCACCACCACCTGCTACAGAGCCAAAGCCGTCAAGGTAGACATAACCCCAGTGACCACCGAAGGGGCAGTCAGCCGCCAGCAGAGTCAGCGTGTAGTCATGGCCTTGGGTGACATTGATGCTTTCGTCCATCCACTGGCTGAAGTGGATGAAGCCGGGGTCAAAAAGAGCGCTGTTTGAGGCTGAGTTGTAATTAATTGTGGTGATGTCGGTGTTGGCCGTATCGTCGTGCAGAGTGATCGTGAAGTTGTCCGAATTGGTGGGCCCATGCGAAGCTTCAAGCACGGCAGCCCAGGAAAAATTGATCGTGCTCGCGTCGTAGTTGAGAACCGACTGCGAGATCAGGTTCACAGAGTTATTGTTGTTGGTGTCGTTCACCTTGACAGCATGGTTGCCGTAACGAACGGTTGAAAGCCCTGAAAACGGATCCGTATCACCCAAATTCGTGACAGTGGTGGCCCCATAGGCGGGGTCATACAGAGGACCCGTTGCGCTGTTGTAGTTGGCCGGCGTCAGGTCAGCATAGTCGCTGCTATTCCAACGTCCACTGCCCTGACTCCAACTGCTCAGGTCACCATTTTCAAAGCCGCCGTTAACAAAGTTGGCGGCTTGAGCCGAGCCTGCCGCAAAGGCTGCAGCAATGGCCATTGGAAGAAGTTTTTTGATCATTTTCAGCCCCTAAAAAATTAAAAAACACGATGAAAACATGCTTGCTCAGTAATAAAGCATTCTTCGTGCCAATTTTCCAAGTCATTGATTTGTAATGTTTTTTGTTACAAGTGGGTGTTAACAAGTGAGCAGGTGTCAAAAAAGTCGACGTTTATATGTTGTCGATCCGTGTTAATTCAGTAACGATTTGTTCAACTGGGCCAGCGCTGCCTGATCCGCCTTAGCTAGCTGCTTGCCCTCGATCGGTGCCACCACGGACGCTGCCGCTTTGCGATCGCCCGCCGCCAATAACTGCTCGGCCAGATGCAGACGTGGCAGCGCCGCCACGGGTGCGAGGTTGACAGCAGTTCGCAGGCTGGCAATCGCTTCATCCCGTTTACCGGCCTGTGCCTGGGCCATGCCCAGCGTGTCCAGCACATTGGGGTTGTCGGGCATCATCCGTGCCGCTTTTCGGGCGTTGTCGATGGCTTGCGGTTGTTTGGCCTGTATTTGGGCCCAGGCCAGATCGTTGAGTACCACGGGATTGCGCGGGTTTCGGATGGCAATCTTCTGTTGCAACTCGACGGCCTTTTCCGCCTTGCCTTGCGCGAGCGCCCGCTGCGCCGCATAAGCCAGCACCGAAACGTCCTCTGGGAACTTGCGCAGCGCGGCTGCCAGTTCGTCGTCTGCAGAGGCACCGCGGTTGGTGCCGTCCAGCAGGCCCACAATGCGCAAGGACGCCGCCGGATCAGCGCCGGCCTTGGCGGCCTTGCTGAATTGTTTCAGCGCATCGTCCGGCTTGCCAGATTGGGCCAGCACATCGCCTTCCAGCAGCATGGCGGTCAGTTTGTGGGGTTCGCGCTCGCCGAGTTCGTGAACAATAGACAATGCCTCGCGCGGGTTGTCACGTGCCGTCAGCTTGGCCAGGGCGATGTAGGCGCTGCTGTCGAAAGGCCGCTCGTTTATCAATCCTCGCAGCAAGGTGGTGGCTTGGGTTTTTCCGTTGGCTCCGACTTCCAGTTCGGCCAGCTTGAGTCGCCAGTCCGCGCGCTGCGGGTAGCTTGACACGAGCTTGCGATAGGTTTCGGTTGCCAGCTCGGTCTTGCCAACACGCTCGTAGGTGGTGGCGAGCAAGGCAGCCGCCGCAGCGGGCGCGTTGTTGATGGCCGCGCCCGTCTGGGCCACGCTCAGGGCCGTGTCGGCGTTGCCGGCCCGCAGATGTTCTTCAACCAACGCTGCCCTGAGTTTGCTTTCAGTGGGATGTGCTGCCACGCCCTTTTCCAGTAGGGGGATAACGCCGGCTTTCCCCTTTTCATCGGCCCGCAGCAGCTTGGAAAATGCCAGATAAGTTTGCCCTGTGCTGGTCTTGCTTGCCACGGCTTTTTCATAACGGGCGCGCAACTCCTGGCGCTGCGCGGGCTCTTTGGCCATGCCGGCCAGCGCCATCAGGGCCGCGTCAAAGTCAGGTTTGATATCCAGCGCTGCCAGGGTGGCGCGCCAGGCACCGGCCGTGTCATTCTGGTAGCCCAGCGCGGCGGCTTGCACGAGGTGTGATTGCGGATCTTGGGGCCGCGACTTGATGGCAAGGTCCGCCAGTTGTCGGACCCTTGCCGAATCGCCTGTTCGCATGGCGATCGCAATGATTTGATCGCGCACCGCCGGATCATCCTGCCCTGCGGCGGCGGCTTTGTCCAGCAATGTTGCCGCGTCTTGCTTGTTGCCTTGACCGGCTTTTAATACACTCAAACGGAGAAGGCTTAATGCATTTTTAGGGTGCGTCGAAACAAGATTTTCCAACGTGGCTATCGCTTTTTTGGGATCGCCACTCTTTATTTCTGCATCGGCCTTCAACGACAGCAGCCGTACATCGGTCGGCGCCACACTGAGTCCGTGCTGGATGGTTTCCTGTGCTTCTTTGGTTTTGCCCAGTTGGAGTTGCGTGGCGGCCTGCATCTGTAGGGCAGGAACCGAATAGGGATTTAGTTTGAGAATTTTTTTCAAACGGCTGTCTGCCATCAGCACGTCTCCACTCTGGAGTTCGGCGGCGGATGCCAGCAAGGTTGCAGGCAGATGGTCCGGTGATACCGCAAGCACCTTGATCGCCGCCGCATGACTGGCTTCGTCGCGCCCTTCACGCGCCAGGATGACTGCGTCGAGATAGTGCGTCCAGTAATAGTTGGGGGCCATTTTTTTAAGCTGGTCGCGCAGAGGGATGGCTTGTTCAAATTTGCCCGCCGC
>NZ_DHXT01000123.1:1177-7474 GCF_002413825.1 Rhodoferax sp. UBA5149 | reverse complement strand
GGATTGCCGACGGCGCTGTAAACGCGGCTCAAGGCACGAAGGGTCCACCAGGAGGCCGCCGTGTCTGAGGGTAGGGTATTGAGTTCCGCCAGCGCCTGGTTGGCCTGGCCGCTGGCCAGCAGCAATTGGGCTTTGGCGAGTTTCACTGCGGGGGTATTGGCTGTTGCCCCTTTGAGTTGTTCTTCGGCCAGACCAGCACGCTTTTGACTGACATAGGCGATGGCGACGATCGCCCGCAGATTGCTTTCAGCTTCAGCTGACTTGAGATGGCGATCCTTAAAATCGCGAACAATGGGTTCCAGCTCGCCGCGCTCCAGCATCAGGATGGCAATGCGCGGCAAAAGTAGGTCGGCGTCTCCTCCACGCTCGACCGCTTTACGTAAATGTTGCTCGGCACTGCCGGGGTCAAACGAATGTTCGTAGGCATCAGCCAGTGCCAAACGGGCTTGAACCGAGTCCGGTTGCGCCTGAACCGCGTTTTTGAATTCAATGACCGCCGCGGGGTATTCCCCTTTTGTCATGTGTTCCTTGCCCGCGTTCATGGGGTCTTGTCCGCAGCCCGCCATCAAGGCGGCAAGCGCGGAGGCGAGTAGCAAGGGACGCAAGCGCCTGTGACAAAGTGAAGACAATAAAAGACAGCTGGATTTTTGCATGTGGGTATTCCCAGGGACTTGGTTAGGTTGTTGCATTTGTTTTGCAAATGCTTAGCTCAGTCGAATAGCGTTTCAGTCTACAAACCACATAGGGTATCCTCTTTGATATTTCACACGTGAATGCATCATTCAGCCCGCTTGGTACTGAATCAACTTTTCCATTCATGGCAACGTGCGATGTTTAGTTCCTTTGTCGCCGCTGTCACCCGCTCCTTCAGCGTGCGTCTGCTTTGCGCTCTGTTGGTATGCGCTGCTTTGATGGGCTTGGATGCGGGGCGTCGCGCTGGCGTGACACCGTTGGCACAAGCCGTGTGGCCGGGTGTGGAGAATGCCGTGGCGGGAAATCCCCTGGTGCCCATTGCCCATGGTCATATCCCCATGCCCGCCAATACACCCGCTGCCCACGCCAGCAGCCTGCTGTCAATGCCTGCCGTGCACCCCTCCGCCCTGATGGCATTCTGGTTCGCGGGCACGCGCGAAAGCGCCGCCGATGTGCAGATCGCCGCTTCGCACTTTGACCGCGCTACGCAGAAGTGGAGCGCCGCGCGTTTTGTGGTGAATCGTGTTGCCATGGCCGAGCCCTTGGGCTTTGGCGTGCGCCGACTCGGCAATCCGGTGGCCTGGCTCGATAGCCAAGGCAGAATTCATCTGTTTGTGGTGGCCACCGGTCTAGGCGGCTGGGCCGCCGCGCGCATTGTGCATTTGCGCCAAAGCCAGGAACGCCAGGACTTCTCTGCGTTGTCGTTTGACGTGGTGCGGACCTTGCCGCTGTCGTGGCTGTGGAACACGAGCTTTCTGGTGCGCACCGCACCACTTCCTCTGAGAGATGGCGGCATGGTGTTGCCGGTGCATTTTGAATTGGGCATCAAATACCCGGTCGCCTTGCGCTTTGACGCCAGCGGCGAGTTCTTGGGGATGGTGCGGATTTCCAGTCGAAAGCATTTGCTGCAACCGACGATCTTGATGGCGACCGAGTCACATTGGCTGGCCCTGATGCGCGACCAGCGACCTGAGGGCAAGGTGGCCGTGGCCCAAACTTCTGATAGCGGGCAGCACTGGGTGGATTTACCTGACCTGGCACTGGACAACCCCGATGCCTCGGTGGCAGGGCTGGCCCTGGCACCGGGGCGCATGTTTCTGGCCCACAATTCTTCACCGCACTCCCGCGTCACGCTGGATTTGAGCAGTTCGGCAGACGGTCGGGCCTGGGTCCTGGCCCAGGGGCTGGCGCACGGTGCAGGCTCGGATGAGTATTCTTACCCGGCACTGGCCTGGGCTGACAATAGCTTGTGGGTGAGTTATACCGATCAGCGCCAGCGCATCGCCTGGCAACGATTTTCTTTCTCGTCTTCCGCGCGCTGAGGCGCAGTACTTCATGGATATGAGCGCTTTTTCGAACATCCTGTTGGTGACAGAGGCACCGGTGTTGCCCAACCTGACAGCGATGCGGGTGGCCCTGCATCTGGTGTGGGCCATCGTGCTGGGCAGTGGCACCCTGCTGCTGGCTGGCCAGCTCGCACGCCCTTATCGACTGGGCTTGAGTTTTTTGGTGATGACCTTGACTTTGCTGCCGGGTAGCGCGTCGCCCGCGTACTGGCTGGGTTTGGCGTTTCAAACGCCCAGCTTGACCAGCGCTGTCATTTGTTTGGCGTGGTTCTTAAGCCGTGCGCGGATGGCGCAGGGCGAAGATGCGGTGATGTCTGAGCCTCAAGTTACTGCTTTGAAAATTCTGTCGGGGCTTGGCGTCGTACTGGGTTGGGTGCTGCTGTTGGACACGTTCGCTTTGCTGCCGCTGTCGGTTTACGCGTGGGGGTTTGGCGCGGCCGCCTTTGGCGCAGTGGCTCTGTTCGCAACCTTGCTCTGGGTCGTGTTGGGCAGCGCCGCGACGAATCGAATGGCGCTGGTCGGGCCGTTGTTGGCTCTGTCTGTATTGACCCTGTTTGTGCTGACCCGTTTGCCAACGGGCAATGTATGGGATGCGCTGATCGACCCCTGGTTATGGGGCGCACTTCAGCTTGGGTGGCTGGTCAGCGCGGCGCGTCGCCTGATGGCGGGGAAGCGCTTGCTACCAGCCACTCGCGCCTGAACAACCAGGTTTGCGGATACCAGAGGTTAGCGAGATTGATTTCACCGCTCTGGTGGCGCCCTTTCACTTCCCAACGCGTGCCCAGCACCTTGCAGCCTGGCACGCAGGGCGGTGCCTGTTCGGAGGGCGCCGACTGGAGCCAAATGACGGCATCGTGGCTGGCCAGCAGGCGGCTGAGTTCTTCCGTGTTTGAGCTTGCGCGGGAACCTGCGCGGCCTTCGCTGTCATAGGGCAGAAACTGGTTGCCCGGCAGCAAGAACTGAAAGCGCTCAAACTGCCCGTTGAAACCGTTCGGCACGGCGACGCTCGCCTTGTCAAGTTTTTCGACGGTTTGGGCGTCATAGTGTCCAGCGGCGCCGTTCAGGGGCGCGGTGCTCAAGCCGAAGCAGGCGAAAACCGCGAGACACGCGGCCACGGTGCAGGCTCGTGTCCACGCCGGCTTCGCCAAACCGCCGATCACGAGGATGAGACCCAGCGCCACGGCAAGCATGCTGGCGCCCAATTCAATGCCGGTGCCGATCCCGATGTCATGCGCCGCCCAAGCGATGCGTCCCAGCACCCCGATGAAAATTCCGCACAGCAGCAAAGACAGCAAAAACCACCCGCGTGCAATGCGTGGCCAGTAGAGCGCGAGCAGCATGGCCAGCGCTGGCATGGCGGGGATGACGTAGCGGGCCGAGCGCTGGCTCGGCAGGGTGAACACAATGAGCCACACGGCCAGCCAGGCCAGCAAGATCAGCAGTTGCGGCGACAGTTTGATTCCTGCGTCGCCACCCGGGCCGCGCCAGGCCTGAAACCCACGTCTGAGTCCGAGCCACGCCAGACCGATGACGACGAAAGCCAGCAGGCCGGCATTTTGCACATAGGCCAGCAGTTGCGCCCACATGCTGATGCCACCCCCCAACAAAGCCACATGCCAGTAGCCCTCGCTGTTGGACAATTTTCCAGCGTTTTCACCGATGACAAACTCTCGCCACACGGCGCCAGGGTCGGGATCCAGCACAAACCACAGGGCGAAAATACCGAGCGCCATGGCTGCACTCAGGCTCACTTTGAGGGTGATCTGAACCATCACGCGCCAACTTGCGGTGGGCGCGCTCAGGAGCTGGGCACACCACAGCGCGGCGGCTGCCGGTGCAATCAGGGCGAAGGACTTATAGGCCAATCCGAGCCCCAGGGCCAAGCCGAAGCCGACGTGTGTTAGCCAGCTCAGATCGCTTGTCTGAGTTGTCCGCGTCTGACGCAAGCGGTGCCACAGCAGCCAGAACATGGGCACATTCAACCAAAACGTTTCCGGGGCGCTGGTCAAATACGTGCGACCAAAGCGGAAGGTGCAAAAGAAAGCGAGGTAAATGCAGGCCGCCAGGCCGGCAGCTTTTAGATTGCGGGTGATCTGCTGCACAGTCCAGACCACCGCGCCTGCAATCAGGAGCGTATAGATCAGGCTGGGTATGCGCAGGGCGGCCAGACTCCAGTGGCGCCCCCAGTCTCCAGCCACCATGGCTTGCCAGAACAGCAAGGGTGGTTTGGTATTGCGCATGTGGTTCAGCTCGGACACCAGCGGCAGCCAGTGGTTCGACGCTGCCGTCAGCCGCGCGATATGCGTGTAAACCAGCTCATCCCCGATGCTCGGGTTGTACTGCCCACCCAAACCGTAGGCGTAGACGCCTGCGGCAAACAGGAGCAGTACAAACCAGGCTAGCGTTGAGGCGTCAACGAGGCGACTGCGTGGGCGTGGGACAGTCATGGCCTATTTGGGCGACCGATGCCGAAAGGTCCAACGGTCATTGGCCAGAAAGTTGCTCACGCTGGCAATGACGATGGCGATGACATTGGCCAGCAGGTAATGCAGAGAGTGAGCGAGCCACAGGGTCAGGCCATATTGCAGAGCGATACCAAACCACGAGGCGAGCGCATAACGTCCGAGTTGTCCCCAAAAGACCGCCATGCCGGTCGAGGGCGCTTGTATGGAGCGGGCGTGCGCGGCGGCGGCACGCAGCCGGTCGGCCCAGGTCCAGAGCCGGTTCCAGGTGAAGTTGTTGATGGTGGCGACAGCAATGGCCAGGGCCAGCGAGGCGTAGAGCCGACTGCGCGGTGCTGCAATGGCCGCAAAAAAATACTCTTGTGCCAGGTACAAAACAGCCATGTTGACGACGGTGCCACTGGCGCCGACGAGGCCAAATTTGATGTAGCGAAAGCCCTTGAGCCACTCAATCAGCAAAAAAAGACGCGGCTGCCAGCCCTGACGCTGGCTCATGACGGCACGCGCGTGGTGAGGGTCAAAGCGGACAAGGCATCTGCCAGTACGGGGTCCGGGGCAATGCGTTTGAGGCACTGGTTGTCGCCATCGCAAAAGGTTTCACGGTGGTTGTAGGCGCTGAGGCAGGGCGAGCAGGCCAGTCCGGACTCCAGCACGGTGGCGCGTGGCCCGAGTGGCCCGTAAAGACGGCCGGTCTCGGGGCCAAAGAACACCAAAGTGCGAATGGGTGTGAGGCTGGCAAAGTGGCCGGGCCCACCGTCGTTGGTGATCAGCAAGTCAGCGCCATGGAACAGCATCAGCAGCTCGCGGATGCTGCGGGTGTAGCCGGTCAGGTCCACGCAAAACGCGCTGTTGATCCGAGTTTGCAGCTCGCGCGCCAACGTCGCATCATCGCGCAGGCCAATCAGCCCGACGGCATGCCCGCCCTGGCACAGGCCACGTGCCACCTGGGCATAGTGCGCGGCGGGCCAGGCACGCTCTGGCAGGAGGCCGCCACCGGCGTAGATCAACACGATTTTTCGATTATTGAGAGCCGGGTGGTCGGTCAGCATCTTGCTGCGGTAGGCCCGCAACTCGGTGGCTTCAAACGGCACGGCCAAACCGGTGTCCGAGGGGAGCTCGCGAATGGGGGCCGCTTTGTTGCGCGGCATGCTGTTGCCGTCCAGCGCATCGACCAGCGACAAAAATTGTTTGCTGATGTGCTGGTAGGGGTTGTAGGGGATGGCCCGGTTGATGTAGCTGCCGCGGTACAGGCCTTCTTGCGTATGCGGCGTGAAGCCGACGCGCAAGGGCGCGCCGCTCAGGTAAGACATCAGGCTGCTGATGCGGGAAAACAGCTCGCAGTCAATCACGGCGTCCAGCGGCAGGCGGCGCAGCGTCATGATGACGCGCCAGATGTCGCGCAGCAAGCCGAGGCCGGCGCTGTCGTCCAGCGCGTGCAGGTGTTCAGCTTGCGCCAGCCCGAGCAGGACGGCGACTTCCTGATTCTTCTTGAGCTGCAGCACATGCAGCGTGGCGCCGGGGTAGCGTTGACGCAGGGCCGCAAACATGGGGCCCGCCAATACCACGCTGCCCATCTCGGACAGCAGAATGACCAGAATGTGGCGTGGTTCGCGAGACAAGCGTGCTGCAGGCCGCAACCGTGCCATGCACCGGGCCCAAACCGACACCGCACCGCACAGGAGCTGGCCCAGCCAGCGGTCAATCCAGCGTTGTGTCTGTACTTTCATGCGTCGGGCTCGCCCTGTGCTCGTCTTTAGGCGTCAATTCAACCCGGCGCTGGCCCGCAATGCCTGCGC
>NZ_DHXT01000123.1:0-938 GCF_002413825.1 Rhodoferax sp. UBA5149 | reverse complement strand
AAGTGCTCATGCACCAGTTCCGCGAGTTTGTCGTCCGGGATCACGCCCGTGCCTTCGGTGTACACCGTCACGTTCATCGGCTTGGCCACACCGATGGCATAGGCCACCTGAATCTGGCACTGGCGCGCCAAACCGGCCGCCACGATGTTCTTGGCCACATAGCGGGCGGCATAGGCGGCCGAGCGGTCCACCTTCGTTGGATCTTTGCCGCTGAAGGCGCCGCCACCGTGCGGGCAGGCACCGCCATAGGTGTCCACAATGATCTTGCGCCCGGTCAGGCCACAGTCGCCTTGCGGGCCGCCAATGACGAAACGTCCGGTCGGGTTGATCAGGTATTTGGTGTCAGCGGTCAGCCAGGCCTTGGGCAGCACGGGTTTGATGATGTCTTCAATCACCGCTTCGATAAACGCCGGCTTCATATGCTGACCGTCGCTCATGTCGGGGCTGTGCTGGCTCGACAGCACCACGGTGTCAATGCTGTGCGGTTTGCCGTCCACATAGCGCATGGTGACCTGGCTCTTGGCGTCCGGCCGCAGGAAAGGCATGCGACCATCTTTGCGCAGTTGGGCCTGGCGCTCCACCAGACGGTGGGCGTAGTAAATGGGCGCGGGCATCAGCTCGGGCGTTTCATTGCAGGCATAACCAAACATCAGGCCCTGGTCGCCGGCGCCGGTGTTGAGGTGGTCGTCTGACGCGTGGTCCACGCCTTGGGCAATGTCATTGCTCTGCTTGTCATAGGCCACCAGCACGGCGCAACCCTTGTAGTCGATGCCGTACTCGGTGTTGTCATAGCCGATGCGCTTGAGCGTGTCGCGTGCGACCTGGATGTAGTCCACATGGGCGTTGGTGGTGATTTCACCGGCCAGCACCACCAGGCCGGTGTTGCACAGGGTTTCTGCGGCGACACGGGATTTGGGGTCCTGTTTGAAGATCGCATC
>NZ_DHXT01000067.1:12254-50935 GCF_002413825.1 Rhodoferax sp. UBA5149 | reverse complement strand
ACCGTCAAGCAAAACGCCGACAACGCCAAACAGGCCAATCAGTTGGCCCAAAACGCTTCCAGCGTGGCCATCCAGGGTGGTGACGTGGTAGCCCAAGTGGTCGACACCATGAAAGGCATCAACGATTCCTCCAGGAAGATTTCCGACATCATCAGCGTGATCGACGGCATTGCCTTCCAGACCAATATCCTGGCCCTGAACGCGGCGGTGGAAGCGGCCCGCGCTGGCGAGCAAGGCCGTGGCTTTGCCGTGGTGGCCTCCGAGGTGCGCAGCCTGGCCGGTCGTTCGGCCGATGCGGCCAAGGAAATCAAGACGCTCATCAACGACAGCGTGGAACGGGTCGAGCACGGCACCGCGCTGGTGGGTCAGGCCGGCGCCACCATGACCGAGGTGGTGAGCAGCATCCGGCGTGTCACCGACATCATGGGCGAGATCAGTGCGGCCAGTTCCGAGCAAAGTGCCGGGGTATCCCAGGTAGGCGAAGCCGTCACCCAGATGGACCAGGCCACGCAGCAAAATGCCGCGCTGGTGGAGGAGATGGCGGCAGCTGCCTCCAGCCTGAATTCACAGGCCCATGATCTGGTCAACGCAGTAGCAGTTTTCAAGTTGGATTCCCGTGGCTTCAGCACTTAGGCCATGACCGCATTAAGCAGCTCGGCTCAAACGGGGCACGCCACAGGTTCCAAAACACCGATCCAAAAGTGCATCGAGCCCCACGCTGCTTCACTCCCTCACGTTTGAAGCACCCCCCAAACAGTTGCTACCCATGAGACAGCATTCTGATCACATTGCAAATATTGAAGGGCAAATCATGTCACTCGCACAACAACAAAGCAGCGGTTCCGATGATTCGTTCGATCTGACCCAGTTCTATCAAATTTTCTTTGAGGAAGCCGGGGAGAACCTGGACTCGATGGAGCAGCTCCTGCTCAACCTGAACATCGAGACCGCCGATGATGAAGAGCTCAATGGGATTTTCAGGTGCGCCCATTCGGTCAAAGGTGGTGCCGCTACTTTTGCTTTCGATGATGTGACTAAACTCACGCACCAGATGGAATCTTTGCTGGATCGCTTGCGTCGCCATGAAATCCAGCCCAACGCCATCATGGTCGATGTGCTGCTTGAGTCGGCCGATGCCTCGCGCAGCCTGTTGGCGCGGCACCAGGCTGGTGGCGAGGGCGAGGCCCTTGACACTGCGGATCTTGTTCGCCGCATCAGCGTGCTGGCATCTGGGGCAACTCCTGAGGTCGCCCCTCAGTTGGCGCAACCCGCCCCGTTACCTGCCGCACCAGCCCCGGTTGCACACGCCTCGACGCCCGCTATGGCCGCCGCTGCCCCAATCCCTGTTATAAGCGCCAGTCCTATGCCGAATGGTCAAAGGCATCTCGAAATCAAAATGGGACCATTGAACCATCCCGAGCAAGCCGAAGACGTGAAAGAGCTGTTTCGCGACATTGCCGGACTCGGTGAGATTTCCGATCTTCCAAGCGACCGCGCGGACACCCGGTTTTTCAAGGTGATGACCACGTCCACCGATGAGGATTTGCTGGACCTGTTTGTCTTTCATCTCCCGCGCGACAAAGTGACGATTCTTGATCTGACGGATTCCAATCTTTCGGCTGAGCCAGTAGCCGCCCGCAGCGGCAACAGTTACGACGATGACCCCCCGCCCGGCACGCCGATTGCACCCGCCCCCGGTTATGGGTTCTTTGATGGAGCGCCCGGTGCGCCGGCCGCTGCTTCACCGGGCGAGCAGCAATCCGTTGCCAAGCCTGATGCGGCGGCTTCACCGGAGGCCGCCACCATCCGCGTGGCCATCAACAAGGTGGACCAGCTGATCAATCTGGTCGGTGAACTGGTCATCACGCAGGCGATGCTGGCTCAAAACAGCCAAGCCCTCGATCCGGCGCTCAACCAACAGCTTTTGGCGGGTCTTGCTGATCTGGATCGAAACACCCGCGACCTGCAGGAATCCGTGATGTCGATCCGGATGATCCCGATGTCGTTTGTCTTCAACCGGTTCCCGCGCATGTTGCGTGATCTGGCCGGAAAGCTGGGCAAGAAGGTGGATTTTGTGACGCAGGGTGAGGCCACGGAGCTGGACAAGGCTCTGGTCGAAAAAATCACCGACCCCCTTACCCACTTGGTGCGCAACAGCTGCGACCACGGCATCGAGACACCTGAGGAACGTGCCCAGAAGGGTAAGCCTGAGATGGGTACCATCACCCTGTCGGCGGCTCATCAGGGAGGCTCCATCGTCATTGAGGTGCGTGATGATGGCCGAGGCCTGCCCAGGGAGAAGATCCTGAAGAAAGCCCGGGAGCGTGGCCTGAACGTTTCGGATCACATACCTGACAGTGAAGTCTGGCAGCTCATCTTTGCACCTGGTTTCTCGACCGCCGACGTCGTCACGGATATTTCTGGCCGCGGTGTCGGCATGGATGTGGTCAAACGCAACATCACCGACCTGGGCGGCACGGTGGAAATCGATTCGGCCGAAGACCACGGCATGCGGGTCTCCATCCGTCTGCCGCTGACGCTGGCCATCATGGATGGCATGTCGGTGGGTGTTGGTAACGAGGTCTACATCCTGCCTTTGTCCTCGGTGGTCGAATCCTTCCAGGTCAAGGCTGGCGATGTCAATACCGTGGGTCAGAATTCCCAGCTGGTCAAGGTTCGCGAAGAGTACATGCCGGTCATCCATCTCGAGAAGCTGTTTGAGGTGCCCCGCTTCGACCTGGAAAAAACCAGCGACATCATGGTGGTGGTCGAAGCGGATGGCAGCCGCGTGGCCATGCTGGTGGACGAATTGCTCGGTCAGCAGCAGGTAGTCGTGAAGAATCTGGAGACCAATTACCGCAAGGTACCGAATGTCTCTGGCGCCACGATTCTGGGCAATGGCAAGGTGGCCCTGATTCTCGATACCAGTGCATTAGTGCGACGTTCGCGCCATTGAGTTGCTTATATGGACGTTTCCCGGAATGTAAGAATTAGCAGCGCGAAGACTCAACGGGATTGCAGTCTTATGGCTGGTCTCGACCACCGACCTGAAAGGCCGCATCACGCACTGCAACGCCAGTTGCATCGAAGTCAGCGGCTTTACGCGCGAGGAGCTGCTCGGCTATCCGGCTTAGGCGCGCCTGAGCCTCTGCCGACCCGTTCCGGTTTTCAAATTTCACTTCTACCTCAACCCTCAGCGGACCCGACACCATGAACACGAGCACCCCAACCGCATCCCGTACTGCCCCCCAGGCGGCCCACGCCGCTGAATACCTGAGCTTTCGCCTCGGCAGCGAGGAGTACGGCATCGACATCCTGCGCGTGCAGGAAATCCGGGGTTATGACAAGCCCACGCGCATGGCCAACACGCCATCCTTCATCAAGGGGGTAGTCAACCTGCGCGGCGTGATCGTGCCCATCATCGACCTGCGCATCAAGTTCGGTCTGAGCGAAGTCAAGTACGACGACATAACCGTCACCATCGTGCTCAACATCGGCCAGCGCGTCATCGGCGTGGTGGTGGACTCGGTGTCCGACGTGATCGAGTTCAAGGGTCAGGACATCAAACCGGCGCCCGAGTTCAGCGGCGCCCTGAGCACCGAACACGTCACGGGCCTTGGCACCATCAAGAACGGTGACGAGGAGCGCATGCTGATCCTGATGGACATCGAAAAACTCATGTCCAGCGCCGACATGGGGCTGATGGCCGAAACGGTTCAGTAAAAGCAGTTCCAACCCACCCAGAACAGAACAGAACAGAACAGAACAGAATAGAAGGAAATGCCCCATGAATAACCTGAAAATATCCACCCGCCTGGTCATGTTGATCGGCATTTTGTCCGCATTGCTTATTGCCATCGGCAGCCTGGGCCTGTTTGGCATCAGCACAGCCAACGAGGCCCTGCATTCGGTGTACGAAGACCGTACTGTGCCCATGGGGCAGATCGCCAACGTGCAGGAAAACCTGCTGCGCAACCGGCTGGCGATTGCCAACTCGCTGGCCAATCCGATCCCCGAGGAAATCACCAAAAACACCGCCGAGGTCGATACCAACATCGCAGAGATCAGCACGGTCTGGGCCGCCTACATGGCCACCACGCTGACGACCGAGGAAGCGAAGATCGCCAAGAAGTTCGCCGAGGATCGCGCCAAATTGGTCCAGGACGGTATTCAGCCCGCAGTCGTCGCTTTGCGCGCCAACGATTTGGAGGGAGCCAAGAGTCTCGTATTTGGAAAAATTCGCCCGCTGTGGGCTCCGGTACGAGACGGTATGGCCGCCCTGATGAAACTGCAAATTGACGAAGCCAAGAAAGAATATGACGCTGCCGTGGCCCGTTACGCCATGATCCGCATCGCCGCCATCGCCGCCATCGTGACCGGCGTGCTGTTTGCCTTTCTGTTCGGCCTGGCCCTGGTGCGCGGCATCTCGCGCTCGCTGAGCCAGGCGATGGACGCGGCCAATGCTGTGGCCGAAGGCGACCTGAGTCATCGCATCTTGGTAAAAGGCAAGGACGAAGTGGCCTTGCTCCTGCAAGCCCTCTCGGCCATGCAGGACAACCTGGGCCAGGTGGTGAGCACCGTGCGCCAGGGCTCCGAGAGCGTGGCCACCGCCTCCATGCAAATCGCGCAGGGCAACAGCGATTTGTCCGGCCGTACTGAAGAGCAGGCCAGCGCGCTGGAAGAAACCGCCGCCTCGATGGAAGAGCTCAGCTCCACCGTGCGCCAGAACGCCGACAACGCGCGCCAGGCCAATCAGCTCGCGCTAAATGCCTCCACCGTGGCTGTCAAAGGCGGCGACGTCGTGGCCCGGGTCGTAGGCACCATGAAAGGCATCAACGACTCTTCCCGGAAGATCTCCGACATCATCAGCGTGATCGACGGCATTGCCTTCCAGACCAACATCCTGGCGCTCAATGCCGCGGTGGAAGCGGCTCGTGCCGGCGAGCAGGGCCGCGGCTTTGCGGTGGTGGCCTCCGAGGTGCGCAGTCTGGCCGGGCGTTCAGCCGATGCGGCCAAGGAGATCAAGACCCTGATCAACGACAGCGTGGAACGGGTCGAACAGGGCACGGCGCTGGTGGATCAGGCCGGCACCACCATGACCGAGGTGGTGAGCAGCATCCGTCGCGTCACCGACATCATGGGCGAGATCAGCGCGGCCAGCAATGAGCAAGCCCAAGGGGTGGCGCAGGTGGGCGAAGCCATCACCCAGATGGACCAGGCCACGCAGCAGAATGCGGCACTGGTGGAGGAAAGTGCTGCCGCCGCTGACAGCCTCAAGACCCAGGCCCAGCAACTGGTGCAGGCGGTGGCGGTGTTCAAGCTCGCGCAGGGTCAAGGGAGCTTTGCCGCGCACAGTATGCCGGTGCAGCGCCAGCACACGCCTGCCAAGACGGCCCAAGCCCCCAGAAAACTCGGCAACGCGCCGCACGCCAAGCCGACCATCGGCAGTGCCAAGAAGCTGGCGCTGACGGCGCCAGTTCAGACCGCCAAAGCGGACGGGGACAGTTGGGAAAGCTTCTAAGACTGCCCCCACAAGCGCGTGCCCGACACCTCCAGGTGCGTCAAATACACACGCACCTCGAACTCCAGCTGGTGGTAGTTCGGCTCCATGTAAGTGCAGAGCTGGTAGAAGGCCTTGTCGTGAGCGCGCTCCTTCAGGTGCGCCAGCTCGTGCACGGTGATCATTTTCAAAAACTCGGGCGGCGCATCCTTGAACAGGGTCGCGATACGAATTTCGCGTTTTGACTTGAGCTTGCTGCCTTGCACCCGCGAGATGGTGGTGTGCGTGCCCAGGGCGTTTTGCACCACATGCAGCTTGCTGTCAAAAGCCACCTTGGCCAAGGGCTCGGCACCCCGCAGGTAGCTTTGCTTGAGCGCCTGCACGTACTCAAACAGCGCCTTGTCGGTCCGCACGCCGTGGCCACTGGGGTATTTTTTCTGCAGCCACTCGCCCAGACGGTTGCTGGCGACGAGCTGTTCGACCTGCGCCAGTGTGTCTGCGGCATAGCCTTGCAGGTACTTCAGTGGCTTGACTGCTATTAATGTCATAGCTATCTACGCAATGGCGACGAGGGCTAGAAGCCTATTTTCCTCAAGCCTCCCGACGCAATGCCGGGAACAGGATCACATCGCGGATGCTGCTGCTGTCGGTCAGCAGCATCATGAGGCGGTCGAGGCCGACGCCGCAGCCGCCGGTGGGGGGCATGCCGTATTCCAGGGCGCGAATGAAGTCGTGGTCGTAGTACATGGCTTCGTCGTCGCCCTCGTCTTTGGCGGCCACTTGGGCGTGAAAACGGGCGGCCTGTTCCTCGGCGTCGTTGAGTTCGCTGAAACCGTTGCCGAATTCGCGGCCGGTGATGTAGAGCTCAAAGCGCTCGGTCACGCCCGGCTTGTGATCGCTGGCACGGGCCAGCGGCGAAATCTCCACCGGGTGCTCGCAGATGAAGGTGGGCTGCCAGAGTTTTTCTTCTACGGTTTCTTCAAAGTACATCACCTGCAGGCTGGCCAGCGAGCGCGTGGAGAGCTTGTTTTTCCCCTCTGTCAGGCCCAGTTTGCGCAGGGCATTGATGAGCCAGGCGGCGTTGTCTACCGCCAAGCCGGTGCCGTCTTCCAGGGCTTGCCCGGCTTCGGTGTGCTTGCAGATGGCCTCATGAATTGTCAGACGTTCAAATGGCTGGGTCAGATCGACCTCTCTGCCGCCGTAGCTCAGCTGCAGCGAGCCGACGGCCTTGTGCGCGGCGTCACGGATCAGGGCCTCGGTGAAGGTCATCAGGTCCTGGTAGTCCCAGTAGGCCGCGTAGAACTCCATCATGGTGAACTCGGGGTTGTGGCGCACCGAAATGCCTTCGTTGCGAAAGCTGCGGTTGATCTCGAACACGCGGTCAAAACCACCAACGATCAGGCGCTTCAGGTACAGCTCGGGCGCAATGCGCAGGAACATCTGCTGGTCCAGCGCATTGTGGTGCGTGGTGAAGGGCTTGGCGTTGGCACCCCCCGGAATCGGGTGCAGCATCGGCGTCTCGACCTCCAGGAAGTCGTGCGCCACCATGAATTCGCGGATACCGCTGACCGCCTTGCTGCGCGCCACAAAGCGCTTGCGGGTGGCCTCGTCGGTGATCAGGTCCACGTAACGCTGGCGGTACTTGACCTCCTGGTCGGCCATGCCATGAAACTTGTCGGGCAGGGGGCGCAGGCTCTTGGTCAGCAGGCGCACGCTGGTGGCATGGATGGAGAGCTCGCCAGTCTTGGTCTTGAAGACCTTGCCTTCGGCGGCCACGATGTCGCCCAGATCCCAGTGCTTGAAGCTGGCGTACAGGTCGGCGCCGATGTCTTCGCCCTTGATGTAGATCTGGATGCGGCCAGTGCTGTCTTGCAGCGTGGCAAAGCTGGCCTTGCCCATGACCCGCTTGAGCATCATGCGTCCGGCCACTTTGGCAACGGCGCCTTGTTCGATCAATCCTTCCGGGGTCTGGCCGGCGTGGGCGGCAAACAGGTCGGCGGCGTGGTCGCTGGGTTTGAAATCGTTGGGAAAAGCAATGCCCTTGCCCTCGGCCTGGCTCTGGCGGATGGCCTTGAGTTTTTCGCGCCGCTCGGCGATCAGCTGGTTTTCGTCCTGGGGAGCTTGAGTGATGGTGTGGTCAGACATGAGGGGCGCAATTTGTAGGGACAGCGAAGAAGGGCTGGGAGCGGCCATTTTTGGCCGAAAGATGAGATTTTAAGTGGACCGCGTGCGGTCGCTATGATCCAGTGAGATTTACATCTGAATCCTATGCTTTACCAAATCATTTCCCTGCTGCTTGAGGTTGTCGCCGGTGTCCTGGGCGGCGCCTGTCTGCTGCGGCTGTACATGCAGCACCAGCGCATTCCCATGTCAGCTCGCTCGGGCAATCCGCTGGGGCGTTTTGTCTTTGCCTTGACGGACTGGCTGGTGTTGCCTTTGCGGCGCGTGGTGCCGGCGCTGGGGCGCTGGGATGTGGCCAGTCTGGTCGCCGCTTATTTGCTGGAACTGACGCAATTCTTCCTGCTGTGGCTGCTGGCGGGAGCGGATGGTGGCTTGTACGCCGTGCCGATCCTGGCCGCCTTTGGTCTGCTGCGGCTCGCCATCTCCGGCATGACCGGCCTGGTGATTGTTTACGCCGTCCTGTCCTGGGTGCAGACCCATTCGGTCATAGCGGATGTGATCGAGCGCCTGTGTGCGCCGCCTTTGACGCCGATCCGACGCTTGGTGCCCTTGATCGGCGGGGTGGATCTTTCGCCGCTGGTGCTGCTGGTGCTGCTGCAGATCGCCTCCATTGCGCTGGGCCACCTGCAGGGTCTGGCCTTGCTGGCCACCTGACCTTTCTGGCCAGACCTCACGCTGTACCCGCTTGGCTCAGATCACTGCGTCAGCGGGCTGGCGCTGCAGCATGGCCAGCGTATTGGCCACCGTTTTGCGCAGTTCCCGGCGGTCGCAGATAAAGTCGATGGCGCCTTTGGTCTGCAAAAATTCGGCGCGTTGAAAGCCTTCCGGCAGCGTCACCCGCACGGTGGACTCGATCACGCGGGGGCCGGCAAAGCCAATCAGCGCCTTCGGTTCGGCAATCACCACATCGCCCAGAAACGCAAATCCGGCGCTCACGCCGCCCATGGTGGGGTCGGTCAACACGCTGATAAAGGGCAAGCCCTTTTTGGCCAGACGCGTGAGCGAGGCATTGGTTTTGGCCATCTGCATCAGGCTCAGCAGGCCTTCCTGCATGCGCGCGCCGCCGGTGGAGGTGAAGCAGACAAAAGGCACTTTTTGCTCGATCGCGGTATGCACCCCGCGCACAAAACGTTCGCCCACCACCGAGCCCATGCTGCCGCCCATGAACTCAAATTCAAAACAGGCCACCACCAGGCTGATGCCGTGCACCGTGCCACCCATGACCACCAGCGCGTCGGTCTCTCCGGTGTTTTCCAGCGCTTCTTTCAAGCGCTCGGGGTACTTGCGACTGTCCTTGAACTTGAGCGCATCCACGGGCAGCACTTCCTGCCCCAGTTCGAAGCGCCCCTCGTTGTCCAGAAACACGTTGAGCCGGGCCCGTGCACCGATGCGATGGTGGTGGCTGCAGGTCGGGCAGACGTTCTGGTTTTGTTCCAGATCGGTCTTGTAAAGCACGGTCTCGCAACTCGGGCATTTGATCCACAGGCCTTCCGGCACACTGCGCCGGTCGGCCGGGTTGGTGTGCTGAATTTTGGGGGGTAGAAGTTTTTCGAGCCAGCTCATGTGCGTTTACTCCGGAGTTCGGGGTGGAATTATGAATCCAAAGCGGTCCGGATTTCGCGCAGGAAATTCTGGGCGACCGGGGCGACCTGGTCTCGGGGCTGCTCGTCAATCAGCTGGATGATCTTGCTGCCAATCACCACCGCGTCGGCCACTTTGCCGATGGTACGGGCGGTGGCGGCGTCACGGATGCCAAAACCGACGCCCACCGGAACCTTTACATGCCGGCGAATGCGCGGCAGCATCGCTTCCACAGCCCCGGTGTCCAGCGCGCCTGAGCCGGTCACGCCCTTGAGCGAGACGTAATACACATAGCCGCTGGCCACCGCAGCGACCTGCTGCATGCGCTCGTCGGTACTGGTGGGGGCCAGTAAAAAAATCAGGTCGAGCCCCTTGCCTTTGAGCTCAGCGGCAAAGGCTTCGCACTCTTCGGGCGGGTAATCGACGATTAGGACGCCGTCCACGCCTGCGGCGGCGGCATCCGTCACAAAGGCGCTTTTACCGTCGTGGCGGTCATGTTTTTGGTTGTAGCGCTCCACCGGGTTGGCGTAGCCCATCAGCACCACGGGTGTGTTGCTGTTCTGGTTGCGAAAGGCGCGCACCATGTCCAGCACCTGGACCATGCCAATGCCTTGGGCCAGTGCCTTGTCACCGGCTTTTTGGATGACGGGGCCGTCGGCGCTGGGGTCGGAAAAGGGCACGCCCAGTTCGATAACGTCGGCGCCGCCTGCAACAAAAGCGTGCATCAATTCAGGCGTGACGTCAGCAAACGGGAAGCCGGCGGTGACGTAGGGTATGAGCGCCTTGCGGCCTGTTGCTTTCAGGGCGGAAAAAGTAGCGGCAATACGGCTCATTTGGGCATCCTCACGATGTGCTCTGCGGCACCCAAAGCGGAGGTTTCTCCGCCTTTCACCGACTGACCGGTGCAGCTCGGGCGGCAATAAAAGTCGGCGTGGCTCAGGTCCGCCACCGTGCCAATGTCCTTGTCGCCCCGGCCTGACAGGTTGACCAGGATGGACTGGTCGGGTCGCATGGTTTTGGCCAGCTTCATGGCGTAGGCCACGGCGTGACTCGATTCGAGCGCAGGAATGATGCCTTCGGTGCGGCACAGGTAGTGGAAGGCCTCCAGCGCTTCCTTGTCGGTGATGCCCACGTATTCAGCGCGGCCGATGTCTTTGAGAAAGGCGTGCTCGGGGCCGACGCCGGGATAGTCCAGCCCGGCGCTGATGCTGTGCGTCTCGGTCACCTGGCCGTTGTCATCCTGTAGCACATAGGTGCGGTTGCCGTGCAACACGCCGGGGCTGCCGCGCTGCAAAGAGGCCGAGTGGCGGCCGGAGTCCATGCCTTCGCCGGCCGCTTCGACGCCGATCAGGCGGGTGGCTTCATGCTGGATGTAGGGGTAGAAAATACCCATGGCATTGCTGCCGCCACCGACGCAGGCCACCACGGCGTCGGGTTGCTTGGTCTTGCAGCCCTGGGCCTGCAACATTTCGGGCATTTGCACCAGGCACTCCGTGCCGATCACGCTCTGGAAGTCGCGCACCATCATCGGGTAGGGGTGCGGCCCCGCCACGGTGCCGATGATGTAGAAGGTGTTGTCCACATTGGCGACCCAGTCGCGCATCGCTTCGTTCAGCGCATCCTTGAGCGTGCGGCTGCCGCTCTCCACCGGCACCACGGTGGCGCCCAGCAGCTTCATCCGGTAGACGTTGGGGCTTTGGCGCTTGACGTCTTCGCTGCCCATGTAGACCACGCATTCCAGGCCGTAGCGCGCGCAGATGGTGGCGGTCGCCACGCCGTGCTGGCCGGCACCGGTTTCGGCAATCACGCGCGGCTTGCCCATGTGTCTGGCCAACATGGCCTGGCCGATGGTGTTGTTGATTTTGTGGGCGCCGGTGTGGTTCAGATCCTCGCGCTTGAGGAAAATCTGCGCGCCACCCTGCTCGCGGCTCATCCGGTCGGCATGGTAAACCGGGGAGGGGCGACCGACGAAGTGGGCCAGCTCGTAGTTGAATTCCGCGACGAACGCCGGATCATGCTGGTACTTGGCGTACGCGGCCTTGAGCTCGTTGATGGCGTGCGTCAGCGTTTCGGAGACGAAGCTGCCACCGTAAATGCCGAAGTGACCTCTCGGGTCAGGTTGTTGATACTCAAACATGTTTTGACATCTCTGCAAGTTGTTGGTCAGCAGCGCGAACGGCGGCGACAAACTGGTTGATCTTTTCAGGGTCCTTGATGCCTTTGTTGCCGGGGCCGGACATCTCCACCCCCGAGCTCACATCAACGGCCAGGGTTTTACAGCGGGGCCGTACCTGCAGAATGCCCTCGGTCACGTTCGCAGCGTTCAGCCCACCACTCAAGACGAGGTGAGCGTTGACGTTTGGAGGCAGCAGTGACCAATTGAAGGCTTGCCCGCTGCCACCATACCCGTCGACATGCGCGTCGAGCAGAATAGCCTGGGCTTTTGAATAATCTTGCGCATATTTTACGAGATCGAAGTGGCGACCGGCTTCGCCCAGCGGGATCCGCGCCGCGCGCAAAAATGGGCGGGCACCCTGCTGGGTGGCGTTGAGGCATTGTTCAGGTGTTTCTTCACCATGAAATTGCACGGTAGCCCCCGCAATACCTGCGCAAGCAGCTATTATTTTAGTAGCATTCTCATTCACGAACAGCAACACGGGCGTGACAAAGGGCGGCAGCCTGCGCGCCAGTTCAGCGGCGCGCTTGGGCGACACATAGCGCGGGCTTTTGTCGTACAACACAAAGCCGACAGCGTCGGCCCCGGCGGCTACGGCCGCATCCACATCCTGTTCACGCGTCAGGCCGCAAATCTTGATGCGCGTACGTAGGGCAAATAGTTGGGCAGGTGTCATGGCAATCCATCATAGGCCGGCGTACGGTCCGGCAGTCCCCAATGGGGGGCGTAGCGGGGACCGAGAAAATACAGTCCGTGGGGTGAAAACGTCGGCGCGGCGGCATCCCGGTTGCGGGCAAGCAGCACGTCGTTCACCCAGTCAGAGGGGTGCTTGTGCTGGCCGACCGCAATCAGGCAACCCATGATGTTGCGAATCATGTGGTGCAAGAAGGCGTTGGCCTCGAACTCAAACCGCCAGTAGGCGCCGCGCCGGGAAATGTCGATGCGCTGGAGCGTCTTGATGGGCGACAAGGCCTGGCAAGCAGAGGCCCGAAACGAGGTGAAATCGTGCTCGCCCAAGAGGTGTGCCGCGGCCTGCTGCATCGGGCCGATGTCCAGTGGCCGGTAGGCCCAGCCAACACGTCCCGCGTCCACACTGGGTCGTACCGGGGACTCCAGCAGAATATAGGCGTAGCGGCGCGACAGCGCGCTGGCGCGACAATGAAACGCAGGCGGCACTGCCTGCGCCCATTCCACGGCAATGTCGCGCGGCAAAAAGGCATTGGTGCCACGCACCCAGGAAGACGCCGCGCGCTCCAGCGGGGTGTCGAAATGCACAACCTGCATCAGGCCGTGCACGCCCGAATCGGTTCGACCGGCGCACAAGGTTGAAACCCTTTGCCCGGTGAACTGGCCCAGCGCCTTTTCGAGTTTGTCCTGCACCGTCTGGCCGGACAACTGACTTTGCCAGCCTTGGTAGGCTTGCCCGTTGTAACTGATTCCGAGTGCCAACCTCACGGAGGGTTCATAGTGACTAAAGATTGCTCAAGGCGCGTTGCGCCATGATTTTCATGTCACCCGACGCTTCCGAGATAACTTCTTCGATCAGCGCACGCGCTCCGTCGTCGTCGCCAATGGCACTGAACTCTTCAGCCAGCGCCAGTTTGGTCGCCAGCGGATCCTCTTGCGCGCCCGGCGCGGCAGTGGCGTCAGGTTCTGGCGCGTCCCCCAAATCAAGCGACAGGGATCCCAGGTCAAACTCCAGCATGCTCAAATCCGGGGTCGGCAGCACTTCAGGCTCCAAACTGGGCAGAGGTGCCGGGCTGGTGGCGCCAAAACTGGTGGCCGCCTGCAGCTTGAAATCTTCGCTGCTGGCAGAAGGCAGGCTCAGGTCAATGTCCGCGAATTCCAGATCTGGCAGGGAAAATTCGACGGTATCTGTTTTTGCGGCCTGTGTTGTCTCAAAAGGCGCCATCGCTTCAGTGGCCAATCCGAAATCAAGGTCCAGCGCAGCGGGCACGGATGGGGGGTTACTGGCCGTCGCCTCACTGATAACGCTGGTGGGTTCTTCGTCGAGTGAAAAGTCGAGGTCCAGGTCCAGGTCCAGTGACCCGTTGGCCTGCGGTGCATGGGGTTGGGTTGCCAGTGGCTCCTCGCTGTCGGTCAGGCTACCGGCGTAGTCAAGGGGCGCCGGACGTGAGGGCGTGCCATCCGGATTATTGGGTTGCCCACCAGGCTGGTACAAAGCATTGGACGGGTCTATGCTCAGGCCAAGTTCGCAAACGCGCTGCCAGTCCGGTCCATCGCCGTGGGTCACTTTGAAGGCCAGCGTGGCAACATCCTGAAAACCTTTGGTGTCACGCCGTTTGGCGAAAATCTCAAGCAATTTTTGATGGATGGCGACACGTCCGGGGTTGGAACGCAGGGCATCGTTCAAGATTTCCTCGGCCTGCAGATCACGTCCATAGGCCAGGTAAACATCGGCTTCGGCAACGGGGTCGACGTCGTCCACAGCATCCAGCTGGCTGGGCGAGTACACCATCGAGGAGCCAGTGGCCGCACTGTCATTGGTATCGACACTCTGCCCGCCGCTGGCACCAAAGAAAGAGTCAGGCCGCAAACGGCTTTCCAGGAAAATGCTGTCGAGCTGAGAGGCGTTCTTGCGTTGCCTCATTCGGTAGAACCCAAAACCCGCTAACAGGGCGATCAAGCCGATGGCGCCGGCCGGGACCAGGGGATTTTCAATTAGCCCATCGATCATACCGACCTCGGGTTGTGGCACCGGAATAGCGGCCGGAGGTTTTGCCATGGCCGATGCAGCGGGTTTGGGCGCGGAGGCTGTCTGGGCGGCCGGGGCAATGGGTGCCACCGCGGCAGCACGGGCCGGTTGTGACGGCGTGGCGCTGGCGGCAACCGGTGCCGGGGTCGTGACCGCAACGGCGATGGTCGCAGGGACCGGTTTGGCGGGCGTTACTGCCGACACCGCCAGGCCAGGCGCAACGGCGCTCGACGCTGCCCCCAGCTTGCTGAGATCACTGATGTTCTTGGCAACTTCAGCCGCTCGGCTGGCAGCTTCCTTCGCACTGCGCTCTTTAGCTAATTGGTCTTCAACGAGCTTGCCTTGAACAGCCCCTTTTGACAGGGTGAGCTTGTCGGGTGCCGTCGTGAGTGGTTTTTTGTCTTCAACCTTGGCTTGCACACTTCCACTGGCTTTGCGGTCGGCGGCGGCAAGCTGGGCGCTTGGTGCGCTGCCAGCCAGTTTTCTGCGGAATTCGTTGAAATCCTTGCTCTGCGCAACAATGATCTGCGCGGCCTCACCCGCTGAGGTTGCCGCGGCTTGTTCCGCCGTGGGGACGTTCACGACCGAGCCGGCCTTGACGCGGTTGACGTTGTCGCCCACGAACGCATCCGGATTGGTGCGCAGCAAGGCCACCAGCATCTGGTCGAGGGACACATTGGCTGGCTTTGTCGCAGCGGCAATTTTGCTGGCGGTGTCGCCGGGTTTGACGGTCACATGTCTGATTTCTGTGCTCGGCGCCTTGGCCACGGCGACAGGGGCCGGAATCTTGGCGGTACTCTTGCGGGGCTCTACGGGTCCCGTCGGCGCCAAGGCGGGCGCTGCGGACGGCACCGGCCGGGGCGAAATAGCAGTGCCGACGGACGATTGGGCCGTGATCTGCGCAGGAGTTGGCGCGGCAGGTGCGGTTTGCCGCAGGCTTGGCGGGTCAAACAGCATGGTGTAGTCGCGAGCAATACGACCCGATGCCCAACTAGCCTCAAGAATCACGTCCACGAACGGATCGTTGATGGCCCGGTCGCTGCTCAAACGGATAAAGGCACGTCCGTCCGAGCGCCTTTGAAGTGTGGCTTGCAGGCCTGCCATGGCGGGGTTGTATTCCAGTCCGGCGGCCCGGAATGCGTCTGGCGAAGCAATGGCAGTCTTCAATGAGGCTGCCTCTTCAGCATTGATATCTGGAACGTCTATTTCCGCACGCAAAGGCTCGCCAAGGGCGGACTGGACCGTGATGCGACCTAGCGAAAGCGCAGTTGCATTCGATCCCCATAGGCTGAAAACTGCTGCGGCCGCAGCGGCCATGGCGGTTTTTTGCCAGCGATGTGACTTAGCAATCAATTTGTGGACTCCGAGGTTCGGGCAGCAGGAAAATTTGTCTTATTGTGCGAACCCATTTTTGGGTGCGAAAACTTGAAAAGCACCATAACATCAATGCCTTAGCCTGACAAGCTGAGAAAGCTTTTAACTTTGAATCGCTCGGCGGGATGGCGCTCACGGGTCGATTCTATGTTGTCAAGCGACAACGGCCTATGATGCCTCGTGACGGGCATGATAGGCCGTTGGGATGGGATGGATGCGCGGTCAGGCCGCCAGCAAAATGCGCAACATGCGGCGCAGGGGCTCTGCGGCACCCCATAAAAGCTGGTCGCCGATGGTGAATGCGCCGACGTATTCAGGGCCCATGGCGAGTTTTCGGATGCGCCCCACCGGTATGCCCAGCGTGCCTGTGACGGCCACCGGCGTCAGGTCCTGAACACTGGCGTCGCGGGTATTTGGAACCACTTTGACCCAGGCGTTGTCAGCCGCGATCAGGGCTTCAATGTCAGCGCTGGGGACATTCTTTTTCAACTTGAATGTCAGCGCCTGGCTGTGGCAGCGCATGGCGCCAATGCGTACGCAAAAGCCGTCGACCGGGGTTTCAGCCGTTCCAAAAATAGCGCCTTGACCCAGAATCTTGTTGGTCTCGGCGCCGCCCTTCCATTCTTCACGACTCATGCCATTGCCGAGATCCTTGTCGATCCAGGGGATCAGACTGCCGCCCAGGGGCACGCCGAAATTGGCCGTCTCTGCGCTCGTCAAGGACTGCTGTTTGGACAAAACCTTGCGATCAATCTCCAGGATGGCGGATTTGGGGTCGTCCAACAGATCTTTGACCTCGGCGTTCAGGGTGCCGAATTGAGTCAGCAATTCACGCATGTGCTGCGCGCCGCCGCCCGATGCCGCCTGGTAGGTCATGCTGGTCATCCATTCGACCAGGCCGGCCTTGTACAGGGCGCCCACACCCATCAGCATGCAGCTCACCGTGCAGTTGCCACCAATCCAGTTGTTGCCGCCTTGGGCCAGTGCCTTCATGATCACCGGCAGGTTGACCGGGTCCAGCACGATGATGGCATCGTCGTTCATGCGCAGGGTGGATGCGGCGTCAATCCAGTGACCGGCCCAGCCCGCGGCGCGTAGTTTGGGGAATACCTCGGAGGTGTAGTCGCCACCTTGCGCGCTGATGATGATGTCGCACTTCTTGAGGGCCGCGATGTCAAAGGCGTCCTTGAGGGCGGTTTCGTTCTTCGCCTGAGCCGGGGCCTGGCCGCCGACGTTGGAGGTTGAAAAGAACACGGGTTCGATCAGGTCGAAATCACCTTCGGACTGCATGCGGTCCATCAGCACAGAACCCACCATGCCGCGCCAGCCGACCAGGCCGACCAGATTGCCAATTTTCATCATGTTGCCCTTTCAGATATTTCAAATAACCGGAATGCGAGCCCTTGCACCGCGTCTACAGGGCCTTGACCACTGCGGCGCCCATTTCCATGGTGCTGACCCGGGTGGTGCCCTCGCTGAAGATGTCGGCCGTGCGCAAGCCTTGCGACAAAACTACTTTGACGGCGTTTTCAATACGCTGGGCCGCCGCTTCCTGGTTCAGGCTAAAGCGCAGCATCATGGCCGCACTCAAAATGGTCGCCAGCGGGTTGGCGATGCCTTTGCCGGCAATGTCCGGTGCGCTGCCGTGGCTGGGTTCGTACAGGCCCTGGTTGCTCGCATTCAGCGAAGCCGAGGGCAGCATGCCTATCGAGCCAGTCAGCATGGCGGCCTCGTCGCTCAAAATGTCGCCAAACATATTGCCGGTGACCACCACGTCAAACTTCTTGGGCGCGCGTACCAGTTGCATGGCGGCGTTGTCCACGTACATGTGGTCAAGTTCCACGTCGGGGTATTCCTTGCTGACCTCGGTGACCACGTCTCTCCAGAATTGGAAGGTCTCCAGCACGTTGGCCTTGTCCACGCTGGTGACGCGCTTGCTACGCTTGCGGGCAGCCTGGAACGCGACGTGGGCGATACGTTCGATCTCGGGCCGCGAGTAGCGCATGGTGTCAAACGCTTCCTCGGCACCGGGGAAATGCCCGTCGGTGGCGATGCGGCGGCCGCGCGGCTGGCCGAAGTAGATGTCGCCCGTCAGCTCGCGAATGATCAAAATATCGAGGCCGGCTATCAGCTCGGGTTTCAGGCTTGATGCGTCTACCAGCTGCTCGTAGCAGATGGCCGGCCGGAAGTTGGCAAACAGACCCAGATTTTTACGCAAACCCAGAATCGCCTGCTCGGGACGCAGCGGGCGATCGAGCTTGTCGTATTTCCAGTCGCCAACCGCGCCAAACAGAATGGCATCCGCCTCTTTGGCCAGCTTGAGTGTGGCGTCCGGCAGAGGGTGACCATGCGCTTCATACGCTGCGCCACCGACCAAGGCGGTTTCCATCTCAAACTTCAAATCGAGAACTTTCAAAACCTTGACGGCTTCCGCCACAATTTCGGTACCAATGCCATCGCCTGGCAACACTGCAATCTTCATGATGAACCTAACTCGCTTCTAAAGTGTTGAGGACAGAGCTTGCTCACTGCGTGTAGCTGCGGTCTGTCCCGCAAAGTCTCAATTATTGAGGACAGAGCTTGTGCGCTATGCGTAGCTACGGACTGTCCCGAAAAGTATCAAAATGTATAGCAGCTTACGCAATCAGCGTGCGGGCTAGCCATGGTTTTTGTGCAAGACGCTGGGCCTCAAAGGCCTTGATCTTGTCTGCGTGCCGCAAGGTCAGGCCAATGTCGTCAAAGCCATTCAGCAGGCAGTACTTGCGAAACGGCTGCACCTCGAAGCGCAGTTCTTCCCCGCCCGGCTTGACGATGACCTGGCGCTCCAGGTCAATGGTCAGCGCGTAGCCCGGGAAGGCCGCGGCCTCGTCAAACAGCTGGCTGACCTGGGCTTCACTGAGGACAATGGGCAACAAACCGTTTTTGAAACTGTTGTTGAAAAAGATGTCCGCGTAGCTCGGTGCAATGATGGCGCGAAAGCCATATTGATCGAGTGCCCAGGGGGCGTGTTCGCGTGATGATCCGCAGCCGAAGTTTTTACGCGCCAACAGGATGGACGTGCCCTGATAGCGGGGTTGATTGAGCACAAAGTCCGGGTTGGGCTTGCGACTGCTGGGGTCTTGCCCGGGAAAGCCGGCATCCAGATAGCGCCACTCGTCAAACAGATTCTGACCAAAGCCGGTCTTGCGGATCGACTTCAGGAATTGCTTGGGGATGATGGCGTCGGTGTCGACGTTCTCGCGGTCCATCGGGGCGACCAGCCCCTTGAGCAATGTAAATTTTTGCATGATGATTTCCTTGGCTTGTCAGTTCAGGCAAACTTCCTGACGTCCACAAAATGGCCGTGAATGGCGGCAGCAGCGGCCATGGCTGGGCTGACCAGATGCGTGCGTCCGCCAGCCCCCTGGCGCCCCTCAAAATTGCGGTTGCTGGTGGATGCGCAGCGCTCACCCGGCTCCAACCGGTCGGCGTTCATGGCCAGACACATGGAACAGCCTGGCTCGCGCCACTCGAAGCCGGCTGCCTTGAAAATCTCATGCAAGCCTTCGCGTTCTGCCTGCTCCTTGACCAGACCCGAGCCCGGCACCACCATGGCCAGTTTGACGTTTTTGGCGACTTTTTGGCCGAGTTTCTTGACCAGCGCCGCGGCTTCGCGCATGTCTTCAATCCGGCTATTGGTGCAGGAACCGATGAACACCTTGTCCACATACAAGTCGTCGAGCGCCTTGCCCGGCTCCAGTCCCATGTAGACCAGCGCGCGCTCGATGGCACTACGCTTGTTGGCGTCCTTTTCTTTGTCGGGGTCGGGCACGCGGCCGTCGATGCCCAGCACCATCTCGGGCGACGTGCCCCAGGTGACTTGCGGAATGATCAAAGAAGCATCCAGTTCAACGACGGTGTCGAACCGGGCATTGGCGTCAGAGTGCAGGGTCTTCCAGTAGGCTACGGCCTGGTCCCATTCGACGGCCGCTGCTGTGTCGTTGACAGCGCTGTGCCCCGGCGCCAGTGGACGGCCTTTGACGTAGGCGATGGTTTTTTCGTCCACCGCGACCAGCCCGGCACGGGCACCCGCTTCAATCGCCATGTTGCACACGGTCATGCGGCCTTCCATGCTCAAAGCACGAATCGCCGCACCGGCAAACTCAATGGTATAGCCGTTGCCGCCCGCTGTTCCGATCTTGCCGATGATGGCCAGTACGATATCTTTGCCGCTGCAGCCTCGCGGCAGGGTGCCGTCTACCCGCACCAGCATGTTTTTTGCTTTTTTGGCCAGCAGGGTTTGCGTGGCCATCACGTGTTCCACCTCGCTGGTGCCGATGCCGTGGGCCAAGGCGCCAAACGCGCCATGCGTGGAGGTGTGGGAATCGCCGCACACCACGGTCATGCCCGGCAGCGTGGCACCATTTTCCGGCCCGATGACGTGGACAATCCCCTGGCGCTTGGACAGGAAGGGGAAGTAGGCGGCCGCGCCGAACTCGTGCATATTGGTGTCCAGCATCATGACCTGCTCTTTGCTGGTGGGGTCGGTGATGCCGTCATAGCCCAACTCCCAGCCGGTGGTGGGCGTGTTGTGGTCGGCCGTGGCAACGATCGAGCTGATACGCCATACCTTGCGGCCCGCCTGGCGTAGTCCTTCAAAGGCTTGCGGGCTGGTGACTTCGTGCACCAGATGGCGGTCTATGTACAAGATGGCGGTGCCGTCTTCTTCCGTGTGGACAACGTGCTCGTCCCAGAGTTTGTCGTAAAGCGTGCGCCCGAGCGTCTCAATGTTTATGCGGCCCATGTGTTTTTCCTTGGCAATCCATCATTTTATGCGGCGTGGTGAAGCCCTTGCGTTCCAAAGCAAAACGCCCGCCGGTGTTGCCATCCGGCGGGCGTTTCAAATAACAAGGGTTCAGCGTTGGGAAATCGGCTGGACATCCCGCTTGACGGCGCCGGTGAACAGTTGGCGTGGGCGGCCAATCTTGTACTCGGGGTCGCCAATCATTTCGTTGAGTTGCGCAATCCAGCCGACAGTGCGCGCCAGCGCGAAGACCGCGGTGAACAGGCCCACTGGAATACCAATGGCGCGCTGCACGATGCCGGAATAGAAGTCGACGTTGGGGTAGAGCTTGCGCGACACAAAATATTCGTCTTCCAGCGCAATTTTTTCCAGTGCCATCGCCAGCTTGAACAAGGGGTCATTTTCCAGGCCGAGCGCGGCGAGAACTTCCTTGCAGGTTTCCTGCATGAGCTTGGCGCGCGGGTCATAGTTTTTGTAGACCCGGTGCCCAAAACCCATCAGCTTGACGCCGGAATTCTTGTCCTTGACCTGTTCCATGAACTGACCGACTTTGGAAATACCGCCCATTTTCTGGATGTCTTCGAGCATGTTCAGGCAGGCCTCATTGGCGCCACCATGTGCCGGACCCCATAGGCACGCGACGCCCGCAGCAATAGCCGCAAACGGGTTGGTGCCAGAACTGCCGCACAGGCGAACCGTGGACGTGGAGGCGTTTTGTTCGTGGTCAGCATGCAGCACGAAGATGCGGTCCAAGGCGCGTTCGATGACGGGGTTGACCACATATTCCTCGCACGGCGTGGCGAACATCATGTGCAGGAAGTTGCCTGCGTAACTCAGGTTGTTCTTGGGGTACATGTAAGGCTGGCCGGCACTGTACTTGTACGCCATGGCCACCAGTGTGGGCATTTTGGCAATCAGCCGGATGGCCGAGATTTCACGGTGCTCCGGGTTATTGATGTCGGTGCTGTCGTGGTAGAAGGCCGACAGTGCTCCCACCAGGCCGGTCATGATGGCCATCGGATGGGCATCACGGCGAAAGCCGCGCAGGAAGAACTGCATCTGCTCGTTCACCATGGTGTGGTTGGTTACGCGTTTGACGAAACCTGCTTTGGCCGCAACATCCGGCAGGTTCCCGTACAGCAAAAGATGACAGGTTTCCATGAAGTCGCAGTTGGTCGCCAACTGTTCAATCGGGTAGCCGCGGTACAGCAATTCACCTTTGTCGCCATCAATATAAGTGATTGCCGACTGGCAGGACGCCGTGGACAGAAAGCCTGGATCGTACGTAAACATGCCGGTTTGCGCGTACAGTTTGCGGATGTCCACGACATCCGGTCCGACGCTGCCTTGGTACACCGGCAGGTCAACGCTGGGACTGCCGTTGCTAAACGACAGGGTGGCTTTATTGTCAGCTAACTTCATTTTTTGGCCTTTCAGCGGTTTCTTTCAACATATTCAATACTTCCCGGATATCGTCACGGTCGAGTTCGGGATTCAGTTGTGCCAGAGATTTTCTTGCCAGATGCAGGTCCAGCAAGTCGTTGTCCCCGAGATCCATCAGCACGGAAAGCGCCTCGGATTGTCTGAGCGTCAGACCCGCCGCAAAGCGCTTGAAAAAGCGCTCGATGAAAAGGTCGTTTTCCAGCAAACCCCGACGACAACGCCATCTGAGTTTACTCAGTTCCCGCTCATTGATCAGTCGGTCAATCACTTGGCTGTTCCCGGACTACTTCAGACGGTTCGTCGAACCATCATTTCCTTGATCTTGCCAATCGCCTTGGTGGGATTGAGACCCTTGGGACATACGTCAACACAATTCATGATGGAGTGGCAACGGAACAGCCGGTAGGGGTCTTCCAGGTTGTCCAGTCGTTCCCCGGTGGCTTGATCCCGGCTGTCGGCGAGAAAGCGATAGGCTTGCAGAAGCCCGGCCGGACCGACGAATTTATCGGGATTCCACCAGAAGCTCGGGCAGCTTGTGGAGCAGCTTGCGCACAGAATGCACTCGTACAAACCGTTGAGCACTTCGCGTTCTTCAGGGCTTTGCAGGCGCTCCTTCTCGGGCGGCACGGTGTCGTTGATCAGATAAGGCTTGATCGAGTTGTACTGCGTGAAAAATTGGGTCATGTCCACGATCAAATCGCGGATGACCGGCAGACCTGGCAAGGGCTTGAGGACGATCGGGCCCTTGAGCGTGAGCATGTTGGTCAGGCAGGCCAGACCGTTCTTGCCGTTGATGTTCATGGCGTCGGAGCCGCAAACGCCCTCGCGGCAGGAGCGCCGGAACGAGATCGCGGGGTCGACCGCCTTGAGCTTGGTCAGGGCGTCCAGTAGCATCCGCTCGCTGCCATCGAGTTCGACATCGATGGTTTGCATATAGGGTTTGCTGTCCCGGTCCGGATCGTAGCGGTAAATATGGAAGGTGCGTTTCGCCATGTAATGTTCTCCTTGACTCACCGGATCAGAATGTACGGACTTTGGGCGGGACTGACGCGACCGTCAGCGGCTTGAGATTGACCGGCTTGTAGCTGAGACTGTTCGTGGCGCTGTGCCACAAGGTGTGCTTGAGCCAGTTCGTGTCGTCACGGCCCAATGGACAGTCGGCGTCGTCAGCCGGACGCTCATACTCCAGGACCGTGTGCGCCCCGCGACATTCATGCCGCGCTGCTGCCGAGACCATGGTGGCTTGCGCCACTTCGATCATATTGTCAACTTCAAGCGCTTCGATGCGGGCGGTGTTGAATACCTTGGACTTGTCGGCCAAGGTGATGCCACCGACGCGTTCGCGCAACTTGGCGATCTTGGCGACGCCTTCGTCCATGCTGGCCTGGGTCCGGAACACCCCGGCGTGTTGTTGCATGGTCGCGCGAATGTCGTCGGCCACGTCTTGCGCGTATTCGCCTGCGGTGGAGGATTCCAAGCGGTTTAAGCGGAGCAATGACGCATCGGCGGCATCGGCGGGCAGAGGCTTGTGGGTCTTGGTTTTACCGGCAAACTCGACGATGTGGTTGCCAGCGGCGCGGCCGAATACCAGCAGGTCGAGCAGTGAATTGGTGCCCAGGCGGTTGGCGCCGTGAACGCTGACGCAAGAACATTCACCCACGGCATAAAGGCCGTTGACGACTTCATTGACACCGTTTTTTGGCACCACGACCTGCCCGTTGATGTTGGTCGGTATGCCGCCCATCTGATAATGGTTCGTGGGGACCACGGGAATCGGTTCACGGGTGATGTCGACGTTGGCGAAGTTCACACCGATTTCATACACCGAGGGCAGGCGTTTATGGATGGTTTCGGCCCCCAGATGGTCGAGCTTGAGCAGGATGTAGTCCTTGTTGGGACCGCAGCCACGCCCTTCCTTGATTTCCTGGTCCATGCAGCGGGACACGAAGTCACGCGGGGCCAAGTCCTTCAGGGTGGGCGCATAGCGTTCCATGAAACGCTCGCCATTGCTGTTGACCAGGATGGCACCTTCGCCGCGGCAGCCCTCGGTGAGCAGCACGCCAGCACCGGCCACGCCCGTCGGGTGAAATTGCCAGAATTCCATGTCCTGCAGCGGGATGCCTGCTCGTGCCGCCAGCCCCAGGCCGTCACCGGTATTGATGAAGGCGTTGGTCGACGCGGCATAGATGCGCCCTGCGCCGCCGGTCGCCAGCAACACGGTTTTGGCTTCCAGAATGTGCAGGTCGCCGGTTTCCATTTCCAGCGCGGTCACGCCCACGACGTCACCGTCGGCGTCGCGGATCAGGTCCAGGGCCATCCATTCCACAAAGAAGTTGGTTTTGGACTTGACGTTCTGCTGATACAGGGTGTGCAGCATCGCATGACCGGTGCGATCGGCCGCCGCGCAGGCGCGCTGCACCGGCTTCTCGCCGTAGTTGGCAGTGTGGCCACCGAACGGACGCTGGTAAATTGTGCCGTCGGGGTTGCGGTCGAACGGCATGCCCATGTGCTCCAGGTCGTAAACGACATTGGACGCTTCGCGGCACATGAATTCAATCGCATCCTGGTCGCCGAGCCAGTCGGAGCCCTTGATGGTGTCGTAGAAGTGATAGTGCCAGTTGTCTTCCGACATGTTGCCCAGCGAGGCGCCGATGCCGCCTTGCGCCGCCACCGTGTGCGACCGTGTGGGAAACACCTTGGACAGGACCGCGACGTTGAGTCCTGCATTTGCCAACTGCAGCGAGGCGCGCATGCCAGAGCCACCGGCCCCCACAATGACGACGTCAAATTTTCGTTTGGTTACGGAATAAGTCATTAAATTTCAGCCTTGGAAGTAAAGTGGGTTCAAAGACGCCACAGGACTTGAACAGCCCAGCCGGCACATCCGACCAGCCACGCGATGAAAAAGACCTGCAAGGACAGGCGAATCGACATCGGCTTTGCATAGTCCATCAAGATTTCGCGAATACCCACCCAAGCGTGGTAGAGCAGGGCAAGGATGACGGTGAAGGTGATTACTTTCATCCACTGCGTGGAAAAAATACCGGCCCACTTGTCGTAGCCCATGCTGCCCTTGGTGAAGATCACCTGGGCCAGCACGATCACGGTAAAGAGGGCCATCAGAACGCCCGTAACGAGTTGGCTGAGCCAATCGCGCAGACCGTAGTGCGCGCCAACGACCAGACGCTTGGAGCCATAGTTAACAGACATGGTCAATTCCTAGTGAGATGAAAAGAAGGCTGGTTGAACCGCAACCAGTGTTGGGTTCAATAGAGTCCGAACAGCTTCGCGCCAAGTACGGCGGTCAGGCCCAGGGCCAGCAGCAGGGTCAGCACGGCCGACTTGCGCCCTGCTTCCTTGCTCGACATGTGGGTGGTCTCCATCCAGACATTGCGCAGACCCGCAAAGAAGTGGTGCAAGTAGGCCCACATCAGCCCCAGCGCGACCAGCTTCATGAACCATCCTGGCACAAATCCAAGACCCGCACTGAATGCGGATGTGAAGTGTGCAAAGGAAATTTCCGAACTGATCGAGGCGTCAAACATCCAGATGGTGAAGGGCATCAGCAAGACCATGATGAGGCCGCTGAAGCGGTGCATGCCCGAGACCATCGAGGCCAGTGGCCACCGGTAGGTTGGAAGGTCTTTGAATGCGTTGATATTGCGGAATTCGGGACGCTTCTTGACCACGGTTGTTGCTAATTCGGACATACTTGGCTTTCTATGTTTTGAGTAACTGCTTCGTAACCAGCAAAAGCAGGTTGCGTCATTCTATTGCAACGCAGCATCCATCTTTGCCTGTGCAAGCTACTCCGGAATGTTTTTCGGAAAAGTTTGTTTTATGTCACTTGAAGGTCTTACGGTCACTCTGCACGAGGCGGACTTGGAGGTTCAGGGAGGCGCCTTGACTGCCTGCCAGGCTGGTTGCGGATACACGCTGGCCGTCGCGAATGTGACCAAGCTCAAACCTGTGTGGCCTCGTCCAGTGGCGAGTGAAGTCGAGGACGCAGCCAAGATCGACTGAAATATTGACTTGACTCAAGTGTTCAGTCTAGCCTACCCTTTAGACTTGCGCATCAATTTAGGAGTAATGCCAATGGAACGCAATGTAGACTCTTCGGTGACTTGGGGGGTATTTGAACAAAGGGAAGAACACCGCCGCTCGCTTTTTTCGAACGTGTGGTCACAGTTGGTTCCCAAGGTATTCAAGGATGTTCCTAAATACTATCGCCCGGGAAACATCGTCGCGAGTTTGGGTCTGTGGGAGTTGTGGGTCTGGCAGTTCGTGAGAACGATTGCACTGCGTCCGCATTACCAGGTTCTCGATGTCTGCGCGGGAACCAATGATGTGGGGGTCAGGCTGCTGAAAAAAGAGCCCGGCATTTCCGTCACCGCTATTGACCGCAGTGCGGAAATGCAGGAGGAGGGACAGTGCAGGGCCAAAAAGAATGGCCTGCACATCGCCAGCATCATTCACGATGTTCATGTACTACCTTTTCCGGACAACTCATTCGACGTGATCACGTTGCAGGCTGCATCGCGTCATCTGCAACTGGACAAGGTGCTGCCCGAAATTCTTCGCGTGCTCAAGCCGGGCGGATTCTTCTATCACTGTGACATGCTGAAGCCGACCAACCCGATTGTCGAATGGTTCTATCTACGTTTTTTGCGCGTTTCCGTTTTCTTGACATCGCTGATCTTCGGATCGACCGAGGCATCCCGAGGCTGCGGCGGCTATTTCAGTGACGCAATCCATCATTTCTATACCCCGGAAGAGTTGTCCGGCGTGCTGAAACTTATTGGGTTTGCGAACGTCAGCTGCAAGAAAAGCATCTGGGGCGGCATGGTGGGATTTCACGCGGCACAAAAAGCCCCGGCCTAGTGGTTCATGCCGGACCGCACGGATAGGAAATTCAATTTCTTCCGTTGCGGTGCCGCCTTGAGGCGCGCTGCGAGCCGCGCGTTGCCAGTTGACGCGCCGGTCATTTTTTTGGATTTAGCGGGTTAGCGAAGCCTTGTTGCTTTTGAACGCGCCGTTCAGCTCAAGGTGTTGTGGTAATGATGGGTATCGGTACGGTAGTAGCCACGCCGGAGTTCCATGGGGACATCCTTGTACGTGAAGGCGATCCGCTCCACGCTTAGCAAGGGTGTTCCATGCGCTACTTTCAATAGTTGCTCCAGCCCGTCGGTGGCAGGTTCCGCGCGTATTTTTTCCTCCGCGCGAACCATGTGCACATTGAAATCAGTCTCAAACAAAGCGTATGTCGGGCCGTGGTAGTTGGCCAGTCGTTCCGCCGTCAAGCCTTTGAACGGGGCCGCGGGCAGCCAGATGTCTTCCAATATTGTGGGCGTGCCGGCAAAACTCAATACGCGGCGCGCTTGCAGTACTGCGTCCCCGGTGCGTAGCGCCAAGGCGCGTGCCACGTCGGCGCTGGCGCGGGCGCGCCGGCATTCAATAATGTCACGCTGGGCCGGGCCTTCGCTGCCCGGGGGGCCGCTGTCGGGGACCAGCTTCAGGAATCGAAACTGTACATATTGAGCGGCATGGGTCGCCACAAAGGTGCCTTTGCCTTGCCGTCGCACGAGCAAATTCTCGGCAGCGAGCTCATCGATGGCCTTGCGTACCGTGCCCTGGCTGACGCGAAAGCGCGCTGCCAGTTCCATTTCGCTGGGAATCACCTCGCCCGGCTTCCATTCGCCTAAACGCAAGCCGTTCAGTATCAGGCCCTTGATCTGCTGGTACAGCGGGCTGAACGCCGGGGTCACCGGCGCACTGGCGAGCACGCTGCTGTCGGCGCCTGCAAAGACGTTTCCAGTTGAAGAGACGGGTGTTTGTGACATGGTGGTTTGATCCCGTACAAGCAGCGGGGACAAGCCGAATCATATCTTATATAAGACATAAGACAATTTGACGACTCAGGGTTTTCCAGAGTAAACTCGACGCGCATTCTGTGGGGCTCAGGCAACTGTGAAGAGCCGCCACCGGTACCCGTTTCACAACACTTCTGGAGTCTCACCATGAGCAAAAAGCCCGTCCGCGTCGCCGTTACCGGTGCAGCTGGTCAAATTGGTTACGCAATCCTGTTCCGCATCGCCTCCGGTGAAATGCTGGGCAAAGACCAACCCGTGATTTTGCAATTGCTGGAAGTTCCCATGGAGAAACCCCAGCAAGCGCTGCAAGGCGTGATGATGGAACTGCAAGACTGTGCTTTCCCGCTGCTGGTCGGCATGGAAGCCCATGGCGATCCGATGACGGCGTTCAAAGATGTCGATTACGCCTTGCTGATTGGTTCGCGCCCCCGTGGCCCCGGCATGGAACGCGCAGAATTGCTGGCGGTCAACGCTGAAATTTTCACGGCGCAAGGCAAGGCCCTCAACGCCGTGGCAAGCCGCAATGTCAAGGTGCTGGTGGTCGGTAATCCCGCCAATACCAATGCCTACATCGCCATGAAGAGCGCGCCCGAGCTGCCACGCAAGAACTTCACCGCCATGCTGCGTTTGGACCATAACCGCGCCTTGAGCCAGATCGCCAGCAAGACTGGCAAAGCGGTCGCCGATATCGAGAAATTGGTGGTGTGGGGCAACCATTCGCCCACCATGTACGCCGACTACCGCTTTGCCACCATTGGCGGTGCCAGTGTCAAGGACATGATCAACGACCAGGACTGGAACGCCAACACCTTCCTGCCCACGGTGGGCAAGCGCGGCGCGGCCATCATTGCTGCGCGTGGCGTGTCGTCGGCGGCTTCTGCTGCCAACGCGGCGATTGATCACATGCACGACTGGGCGCTGGGCACGGACGGCAAGTGGGTCACCATGGGGATTCCCTCGGATGGTCAGTACGGCATCCCCAAGGACACCATGTTCGGCTTTGCCGTGACCTGCTCGGGTGGCGAATACACGGTGGTTCAAGATCTGCCGATTGACGCGTTCAGTCAGGAATGCATCAACAAGACCCTGAAAGAATTGCAAGACGAGCAAGCCGGCGTCGCCCATCTGCTGTAATTTCCGAGGCAAAAAGAGTCCGGTTTGTGAGGCATCCACGCGACGTTCTGCTCGGCACCAAGGTTGCTGCACCCTTGCCGGTGTGCGACCACTACAGCGGCGTGGAGGCGCGGATGCGCAAGAGCCTGGCTCTGCAGGCTGACCTGTCCGAAGAGTTCGGTGCCTGTGTGTTCGATGTGACGCTGGACTGTGAGGATGGCGCTCCGGTGGGGGGTGAAAGAGACCATGCCAATATGGTTGCAGCCCTCGCTAATCAAGCGCAGTCAGCTACGAAAAGAGTAGCAAACAGCGTGCTGCCCCGTGTTGCGGTGCGGGTCCACCCGGTGGACCATCCGGCCTTCGAGCAGGACTTGGACATTATCGTGGGCGGCGCGGCCGCCGCCTTGTGCCACCTGATGATTCCCAAAGTCGAAACGGTGGCAGACGTCGATCGGGCGGTGCGGTGGGTGGATCAGGCAGCCGCCAAATCCGGACGAACCCACACCTTGCCCTTGCATGTGCTGATTGAGTCGCCTGGTGCCGTGCACCGCGCCTTCGAGATTGCGGCGCATCCCCGGGTGCAGTCACTCAGTTTTGGTTTGATGGACTTTGTATCCAGCCACGGTGGCGCGATTCCCGCCAGCGCCATGGGTATCCAGGCCGGCGAGAGCGACGCTGGACTGGACCAGTTTTCCCATCCGCTGGTGCTTCGTGCCAAGCTGGAAATCGCGTCGGCCTGCCACGCCCATGGCAAAGTGCCCGCCCACTGCGTCGTGACTGAATTCCGTGACGCTGGCACCGTGCGGGCCGCGGCCAGCCGGGCTTCCCGTGCATTGGGCTACACGCGGATGTGGAGCATTCACCCGGATCAGATCCGACCGATACTGGAGGCCTTCGCACCCGCGGCGCACGAGATTGATCTTGCAGCGGAGATATTGGTAACTGCCGGTAAGGCAGATTGGGCGCCGATCTCTTTTGGCGGAAAATTGCACGACCGTGCGAGTTACCGCTATTTTTGGCAGGTGCTGGAACGGGCGCACCAAACGGGCAGGCCTCTTCCCGACGAGGCTCGGACCTATTTTTCGGCTTGATATTGGCTCCCTGCCGCTGACTGAGACTACCCATGATGAAAAAACTTCTTGCATCTGTTTTCCTGATCGTGGTGCCCGTCGCACTGTGGGCACAAACGCCTGTCAAAGCGGCTAGCAAGGCCAAGCATTTACCCGCCAGTCGGGTCGAAATCAACACCACGGCCAATCAGATGGCGTCCGGTATCGAGGCGGCAGAAGTCGCCCTGACGCCGGTCGAACTGGCTATTGCGCAGCTCGTGTACCAGGGCAAGTTGCCGTGCGAACTGGGCGCTTTTGTCACCCTGACGGCAGACGTCAAAGCGCCGGGCTACTTCGATGTGCAGATCAAGAGTCGGAAATTCCGCATGTTCCCGGTTGAAACCAGCACCGGTGCCATCCGGCTGGAGGACCATCGGGCCGGGGCTGTGTGGTTGCAGTTGGCCAACAAGTCCATGCTGATGGATCAGAAATTGGGCAAGCGGCTGGCCGATGTCTGCGTGAGCCCGGATCAGGCCGTGATGGCCGAGATACTGATCAAGAACCCGCCGCCCAGCGTGCTCGATGCGCCAGCGGCGATTGCTACTAAATAAATAGCACGTCCAGCCCATTGATAGAGGACTGGAACCATTTTTGTTGATATAGAAGGAGTTGACCATGTTGCAGACCTACCGTGCCCACGTCGCCGAGCGCGCCGCCCTCGGCATTCCCCCCTTACCCCTGTCTGCCAAACAGACCGGCGAGCTCATCGAGCTGCTGAAAAACCCACCCCAAGGTGAAGAAGCCACATTGGTGGACCTGATCACGCACCGCGTGCCGGCCGGTGTGGATGACGCGGCCAAGGTCAAGGCCAGCTATCTGGCCGCTGTGGCCCATGGCACTGAAAAATGCCCGCTGATGTCGCGTGAAAAGGCAACGGAACTGCTGGGCACCATGCTCGGTGGCTACAACATCAGTCCGCTGGTGGATTTGCTGGACGACGCCGTCGTGGCTGAAGTGGCTGCGAAGGGGTTGAAGAAAACCCTGTTGATGTTCGACCAGTTCCATGACGTCAAGGAAAAAGCCGACAAGGGCAACGCCCACGCCAAAGCCGTGCTGCAAAGCTGGGCTGATGCCGAGTGGTTCACCTCGCGCCCCGAGGTGCCGCAGTCGATCACGCTGACCGTGTTCAAAGTCGAAGGCGAGATCAATACCGACGACCTGTCGCCCGCGCCGGACGCCTTCAGTCGCCCCGACATTCCGATGCACGCCCTGGCGATGCACAAGAACGCACGTCCCGGCATCGTTCCGGAAGAAGACGGCAAGCGTGGCCCGGTCAAGTTCTTTGACGAACTCAAAGCCAAGGGCAATCTGGTCGCCTACGTCGGCGACGTGGTCGGCACCGGTTCCTCGCGTAAGTCAGCCACCAACTCGGTGCTCTGGTTTACTGGTGAAGACATTCCGTTCGTGCCGAACAAGCGTTTTGGCGGCGTCTGTCTGGGTGGCAAGATTGCCCCGATTTTTTACAACACCATGGAAGACTCGGGTGCCCTGCCGATCGAGCTCGACGTGAGCGCCATGAACATGGGCGACGTGGTGGAGCTGCGTCCCTACGACGGCAAAGCGCTGAAAGACGGCAAGGTGATTGCCGAGTTCAAGGTCAAGAGCGCGGTGCTGTTTGATGAAGTTCGCGCCGGTGGCCGCATTCCCCTGATCATTGGCCGGGGCCTGACCGGCAAGGCGCGCGAGGCGCTGGGCTTGCCCGTCAGCACCTTGTTCCGTCTGCCGCAAAACCCGGTCGATACCCACAAGGGTTTCACGCTGGCGCAAAAAATGGTCGGTCGTGCCTGCGGTTTGCCAGAAGGCCAGGGCGTTCGTCCCGGCACCTATTGCGAGCCGAAGATGACCAGCGTGGGTTCGCAGGACACCACCGGTCCGATGACCCGTGATGAGTTGAAAGACTTGGCCTGCCTGGGCTTCAGTGCCGACCTGGTGATGCAGTCGTTCTGTCACACCGCTGCGTATCCGAAGCCGGTGGACGTGAAGATGCACCACGAGTTGCCTGAGTTCATGAGCACGCGCGGTGGTGTTCCGCTGCGCCCCGGTGATGGCATCATTCACAGCTGGCTCAACCGCATGTTGCTGCCCGATACCGTGGGCACCGGCGGCGACAGCCACACCCGCTTCCCGATTGGCATCAGCTTCCCCGCCGGCTCTGGCCTCGTCGCGTTTGGGGCCGCCACCGGCGTGATGCCGCTGGACATGCCTGAGAGCGTGCTGGTGCGCTTCAAAGGCAAGCTGCAGCCCGGTATCACCCTGCGCGATCTGGTCAACGCCATTCCTCTTTATGCTATCAAGGCCGGTCTTTTGACCGTGGCCAAACAGGGCAAGAAAAACATCTTCTCCGGTCGCATCCTGGAAATTGAAGGCCTGCCTGATCTCAAGGTCGAACAGGCGTTTGAGCTGAGCGACGCGTCGGCCGAGCGCAGCGCTGGCGGTTGTACCGTGCACCTGAACAAAGAACCGATCATCGAATACATCACCAGCAACATCACGATGCTGAAATGGATGATTGCCACCGGTTACTCCGACGTGCGCACCATCAATCGCCGCATCAAGGCGATGGAGGCCTGGCTGGCCGATCCGCAGTTGCTCAAGGGCGATGCCGATGCGGAATATGCTGCCGTGATCGAGATTGACCTGGCGGATATTCACGAGCCTATCGTGGCCTGCCCGAACGATCCGGATGATGTGAAAACATTGTCCGACGTCGCCGGCGCCAAGATCGAGGAGGTTTTCATCGGCTCCTGCATGACCAACATCGGCCACTTCCGCGCCGCCTCCAAGCTGTTGGAAAACAAGCGCGATATCCCGGTCAAGCTGTGGATGGCGCCGCCCACCAAGATGGACGCCAAGCAGCTGAGCGAAGAAGGCCATTACGGCGTGCTGGGCGCTGCCGGTGCGCGCATGGAAATGCCGGGTTGCAGCTTGTGCATGGGCAACCAGGCGCAGGTGAAAGAGGGCGCGACCGTGTTCTCCACAAGCACCCGCAACTTCCCGAATCGTCTGGGCAAGAACAGCTTTGTGTACTTGGGTAGCGCCGAGCTGGCGGCCATCTGTTCCAAGCTGGGGCGCATCCCGACCAAAGCCGAGTACATGGCTGACATGGGCGTGCTGACGGCGGCCAGCGACAAAATCTACCAGTATCTCAATTTCGACAAGGTGCAGGACTACACGGACGCTGCCGCTTCCGTCAAGGACAGTGCCGCGGTTTAACTAACTCCGAAGCGGCCCGGTACCGGTTGGGTACGGCTTCTTCAAGGCGCCCCGCAACCCAGGCTGCGGGGCGCTTTTTCGTTTCAGGAACGGGACGAGTGGTACGGGATAATTGACGTCATGAACGCGCTTCAATCCATGCCCCTGTTCTTGCAGACCATCGTGTTGCTGGTTGGCAGCAATATCTTCATGACTTTTGCCTGGTATGGGCATCTGAAAAACCTGGCCACGGCGCCCTGGTACATCGCGGCACTCGTGAGCTGGGGCATTGCGCTGTTTGAGTATGCGCTGCAGGTGCCGGCCAACCGCATTGGCTTTCAGCAAGCTGGTTTCAGCGTCGGACAGCTCAAGATTGTGCAGGAGGTCATTACGCTCGCTGTATTTGTGCCGTTCGCCATGATCTACCTCAAAGAACCGTTCAAATTGGACTATTTGTGGGCGGCGTTTTGCATGGTGGGCGCGGTGTTTTTTATTTTTCGCAGCGCCTGAATTTCGGGGCCTTGACCCGCAGATCGGGCGGTTAAACTTCGCGCTGTCTTGATGCCGTCAAATATTTGACATGTTCCCTTGAGGAGTCCGCCATGATTTTTGGCAAGTTGTTGCCGCGCGAAGGCAACTTTTTTGAAATGTTCAACCAGCATGCGGACCGTATCGTCGAGGCGGCCCATGCGTTTTCCAAGCTGGTTGCCAACTACAGCGATCTTCACCTGCGTCAAAAGTACAACCAGGACGTGGACAACGCGGAGCGCGCCGCAGACCGGGTGACGCACGACGTGAACAAGGCGATTCACATCACCTTCATCACACCGATCGACCGCGAGCAAATTCACTCGCTCATCAACACCATGGACGACATCGCCGATCTGATTCAGGACTCGGCCGAGACCATGGCACTGTATGACGTGCATCACATGACCGACGACATCACGCGCCTGACCGATCTGAGCGTGAAATGCTGCGAGCGGGTGCGCGACGCCGTGACCCTGCTGTCCAAAATTGCCGACCCGGCGACGGCGGCGGCGGCCCTCAAAACCTGTGAAGAGATCGACCAGCTTGAGTCCGACGCGGATCGTGTCATGCGCAGCGCCATGAGTAAACTTTTTCGGGAAGAACCGGATGTACGCGAAGTGATCAAGCTCAAGGCGATTTACGAATTGTTGGAGACCATTACCGACAAGTGCGAGGACGTCGCCAACATCATCGAGGGCATTGTCCTCGAGAACTCCTGAGGCGTCCCGTCATGACATCGGTGCAGGTGGAATTGTGGGTGGTGGTGCTGCTGGTGGCGCTGGCGCTGGTGTTCGATTTCATGAACGGGTTTCATGACGCGGCGAACTCGATCGCGACGGTGGTGTCCACCGGCGTGCTCAAGCCGGGCCAGGCGGTGTTGTTTGCTGCAGTCTTCAATTTCATTGCAATCTTCATTTTTCAATTGGGTGTGGCGGCCACCATCGGCAAGGGGCTGGCCCAGCCTGGCGTGGTCGACGTGCACGTCGTTTTTGGGGCACTTATCGGCGCCATCAGCTGGAATTTCATTACCTGGTACTACGGCATTCCCAGCAGCTCGTCACATGCGTTGATCGGCGGCATTGTGGGTGCGGTCATGTCCAAAGCAGGCGCGTCGGCGCTGATCTTTTCCAGCGTGACGAAGACCGTGGTTTTCATTTTTGTGTCACCCCTGATGGGATTTTTGCTGGGGTCTTTGATGCTGATCGGGGTGTCCTGGACGTTTCGCCGCAGCACCCCCAGCCGCGTTGACCGGTGGTTTCGTCGTCTGCAACTGGTGTCGGCCGGTGCCTACAGTCTGGGCCACGGCGGCAATGACGCGCAGAAAACAATCGGCATAGTCTGGATGCTGCTGATCGCCACCGGCTACACCGCAGTGGGCGACAAATTTCCGCCCACCTGGGTTGTGTTGAGCTGTTACACGGCGATCTCGCTAGGCACCTTGTTTGGTGGCTGGCGCATTGTGAAAACCATGGGGCAAAGGCTCACCAAGCTCAAGCCGGTAGACGGGTTTTGCGCTGAAACGGGGGGCGCCATCACGCTCTTTACGGCCGCCATTCTGGGCATTCCGGTCTCGACCACGCACACCATCACCGGGGCGATCGTGGGGGTCGGGGCCACCCGGCGTGCCAGCGCCGTGCGCTGGGGCGTGGCGGGCAACATCGTCTGGGCCTGGATTTTCACGATTCCGGCCACTGCCTTCGTCGCCGCGATAGCCTACTGGGTCAGTTTTCAGGTTTTTTGACGCTATAAAAAATATAGCGTATTGCGCCCAATCCATGAGGGCTGCAGGCCAATTTCATTGAGAAATCTTGTGCGCCTCTTCAATCTGGTATTCGAAGTAACGCTGAAAACTGAACGCAATGCTGCTCATCAGCACCGTGGTGCCCACCAGCAGGGCCAACGCAATCGCGCCAATGGTGAACCAGTTGGTCTGGCCGGGTGCGGCATCCGGCGCGGCTGACGAGTTGAACCGGACGTTCCATTTTTCGGGCGTCATCAACCCGTAGACGATGGCGGTCAGGGCGCAGCAGGCGATGGTAAAACCCAAGAGCGGGATCAACACCCAACTCCACTGATCGTCCATGCCATTTTTTTGCACCCGTTCAATGCCGTACAGGCCCAAGGCGGTGGGGAGGGGCAGCAGCCACCCCAGCAGGTCACCCATGCCATGCAAATAAAAGCGATGCAGTCCCAAGGGACCGCCGATGAACGCCAGCCAGACGGCGATGGTTTTGTTTTTCATGAATGCCTATGATTGTTGCGGGGCGCTGGTGTCGCCCAAGCCTAGGGCTTTGTCCATCATGACCACGTCCCGCCATTGATTAAATTTCCAACCACAGGATTTTAGAACCCCCACATGGGAAAACCCGACCGACCGGTGGACCGCGATGGATCCGGTGTTGGCCGAGTCGCCAATGACCGCGATCAATTTTCGCACGCCGGCTTTTTCGGCCTGTGTCGCGAGCTCCGACAGCAGCGCCCGCCCGAGGCCTTGGCCTTGCGCGTCGGGGGCCATGTAGATCGAGTCTTCAGCCGAGAATCGGTAGGCCGGGCGCGGCTTGAACCCATTGCAATAGGCAAAGCCCAGCACCGTATCACCGTCGCTTGCCACCAGATAGGGCAGACCTTTGGCCAGCACGTCCGCACGGCGGTTGGCCATGTCGCTTGGGGCGGGAGACTCAAGCTCGAAAGTGCCGGTACCCGTGAGCACATGGTGCGCGTAAATGGCAGTAATGGCCGGAATGTCATCCGGTTGGCTGGGGCGAATAATGGGCATAAAAATAGGAAACGTTATAATGGAGGGCTATTCAGTGTGCCGCTGGCCGGGTGGTCATGTTGCGTGTCTCAAACGCTGGATTGAGTGTTGAATTAAATGGTGGAATTAAAACTCCGCCACCCAAAGGATAAATCATGGTCGTCATTCGACTCGCCCGTGGCGGTGCAAAAGCACGCCCGTTCTTCAATATTGTTGTTGCTGACAAGCGTACCCGTCGTGACGGCCGCTTCATCGAGCGCATTGGTTTTTACAACCCGATTGCGACCGTCAATGAAGAGAGCATCCGCATTGCACAGGACCGCTTGACCTACTGGAAAAGCGTCGGCGCCCAGGCCTCTCCCACCGTGGAACGCCTGATCAATCAAGCTGCAAAGAAAGCGGCTTGATTGCCAAAACAATCAAGCAAGCGGCCTGACTTTTTGTGATGTTGCCCGGTCTCGAAGCTGCCGATCTACCGGCGGATGCCATCGAAGTCGGGCGCATCGCCGATGCCTGGGGCATCAAAGGCTGGTTCAAGGTCCTGCCGCACAGCGCCGATCCCGAGGCGCTTTTTTCTTCCAAGCGCTGGTTTCTGATGCCGTCCGAGCGGGGTGCAAAAACCTTTTCCGGCGTCGCCAAACTGGCCATCACGGAAGCCAAGATTCACTCCAATACGGTGGTTGCTTGCGCCCGCGAGGTCGATGATCGCACGGCGGCCGAAGCCTTGCGCGGCGCCCGCATTTTTGTGTCGCGCTCCAGTTTTCCAACGGCTGAAAAAGACGAGTACTACTGGGTGGACCTGATTGGTCTGGATGTCGTCAACCGTGAAGGTGTGGCGCTGGGGACGGTCAAGGAATTGCTATCAACGGGTGCGCAAACCGTGTTGGTGATGGACTTCGTGCAGGATGGCAAGACACAGGAGCGCATGATTCCTTTTGTGTCGGTCTATATTGACAACGTTGACTTGCCCGGCCGGCGCATTCTGGTGGACTGGCAAGCCGATTTCTGAGCGTCGCCTCATGCGCTTCGACATCGTCACGCTTTTTCCCGAATTGTTCGCGCCGCTGTTGGCCAGCGGCATCACGCGACGCGCGTTTGAGTCCGGCCAGGTCGAGGTCAATTTGGCCAATCCGCGCGATTTTGCCGAAGGCAATTACAAGCGTGTGGATGATCGCCCTTTTGGCGGCGGCCCCGGTATGGTCATGCTGGCCGAGCCCCTGACGCTATGCCTGAAAAACATTCAGACACAGCGAACCGATGAGGCACCGGTCGTTCTTTTTTCCCCCGCAGGCCAGCCGCTCAACCATGCCATGGTGGCGCGTTGGGCCGACAGCCAGGGTGCCGTTTTGATTTGTGGCCGTTACGAGGGAATTGACCAGCGTTTCATTGATGAACACGTGACCGAACAGATCAGTCTGGGCGACTTCGTGCTGTCGGGCGGCGAAATCGCCGCCATGGCCTTGCTGGACGCGGTGGCCCGCCTGCAGCCGGGGGTGTTGAATACCGCTGACAGCCATCAGCAGGACAGTTTCAATCCGGCACTGGATGGCTTGCTGGATTGCCCGCACTACACCCGTCCCGAGAACTGGTCGGGCAGGGCGGTGCCGGAGGTGCTGATGTCGGGCCACCATGCGCAGATTGAGCGCTGGCGGCGCGAGCAGCGGCTGGCGCTCACTTGGCGTCTGCGGCCGGAGTTGATAGACCAGGCGCGACAGGACGGACGCTTGAGTCCCGGGGACGAAGCCTTTCTCGCCAGACCGGCCTGACGGTTGGTTTGAGGCCTGACGTTCGATCAGGCTATAATTGAAGGCTTACCGATCCTCTGGCCGGCCGTTTCTCTGTGTTTCAGCGAAGCTTTTGTGTCAATCCCGACGCTGGTGTTGCCAAGATCATTGAAGGAAATCATGAATCTGATTCAAATTCTTGAGCAGGAAGAAATTGCTCGTCTCGGGAAAGTCATTCCCGAATTCTCGCCCGGTGACACGGTTGTTGTGAGCGTGAACGTGGTTGAAGGTACGCGCAAACGCGTGCAGGCCTACGAAGGCGTTGTGATTGCCAAGCGCAATCGCGGCCTCAACAGCGGCTTCATTGTTCGCAAAATCTCCAGTGGCGAAGGTGTCGAGCGTACGTTCCAGACCTACAGCCCGCTGATCGCAGGCATCGAAGTCAAACGTCGTGGCGATGTGCGTCGTGCCAAGCTGTACTACCTGCGTGACCGCAGCGGCAAGTCGGCTCGTATCAAAGAAAAATTGCCAGCCAAGAAAATCAAAACCGCCGCCGTATAAAGCGAGCCGTGTTGTAAAAAAACCGCCCTGGCTGATGCTTGTGGCGGTTTTTTTATTTATGGTTGGACATTT
>NZ_DHXT01000067.1:0-12042 GCF_002413825.1 Rhodoferax sp. UBA5149 | reverse complement strand
GCATCATTGCAGCCTGCGGCCTTGCGGCAACGCTTCGCGGCGCCTCCGGTGTGGGCGCCTGAGCTGTTGGCCGAGAAGAAATTTTCAGATCGGGCGCCCTTGCATGCTTCGGTGCTGGTGCCGATCGTGATGCGCGAACAGCCGACCGTCTTGTTGACCGAGCGCACCATGCATCTTTCAACCCATTCCGGCCAGATCGCCTTTCCAGGCGGCAAGGCCGACGAAGATGACGCCGATGCCTCGGCCACCGCCTTGCGCGAAGCGCAGGAAGAGGTGGGTTTGGATCCTGCTTTTGTGCACGTGCTGGGTGTACTGCCTCATTACGTGACGGGATCAGCGTTCATCATCACGCCGGTCATCGCCCTGGTGCAGCCGGGCTTCACGCTGACACCTAACGCCTTTGAGGTGGCCGATGTCTTCGAAGTGCCTCTGGAATTTCTGATGAACCCGGCTCACCATCGGCGTCATGTCTTTGAGTGGGAAGGGGTTCGACGCGAATGGTTCTCCATGCCTTATCAGGACCCGGTAGAGGGCCATATCACGCAGCGTTTCATCTGGGGTGCCACAGCGGGCATGCTGCGCAACTTCTACCGTTTTCTGTCGGCCTGAAGCGCTGTGCCGCTATGATGATCGCATGAGCTTTATCTCGGTGCTTTTTGCCCTGCTGCTGGAGCAGGCACGTCCCTTGGGCCGGGGCAACCCGGTGCACGCGAGCCTGCGCGCCTGGGTGCGCTGGTGCACCCGAAATTTTGACGCCGGCAAGTCGTTTCATGGCTGGCTGGCCTGGGGCTTTGCCGTGGGCGGTCCGTCCCTGGCGTCGCTGGCCATCTACTGGTTGTTCGATACTTTTTTGGGCTGGCCGGTGGCCGTGGTCTGGAGCGTCGCGGTACTCTATGCCACGCTGGGTTTTCGGCAGTTCAGTTTCCATTTCACCCAAATTCGGGATGCGCTGGCGGATGGCGATGAAGACCGCGCTCGCGAACTGTTGGCAGAGTGGCAGCAGATCGACGCCAGTGAGTTGCCGCGCAGCGAAATTGTGCGTCACGTGATTGAGTATTCGGTGCTGGCGGCGCATCGCCATGTCTTCGGTGTGCTGGCCTGGTTTGCGGTGCTGGCGGCCTTTGGTTTTGGGCCGGCCGGCGCCGTGCTGTACCGATTGAGTGAATTCGTCACCCGCTATTGGCAGCACAAGAGCAAAACACAGCATCATCCAGTCAGTGAGGCCCTGCAGCAGACCGCCGCTGACGCCTGGGTGGCCATTGACTGGCTGCCCGCGCGCATCACCGCCATCAGCTTTGCCGTGGTTGGCAGCTTTGAAGAAGCGATTGATGGCTGGCGTTACTACGAGCCGCGCTTTGAGGGCGACAACGACGGCATTATTCTGGCCGCGACTTCGGGTGCCGTGAATATCAGGCTGGGGAGCGCCGCCAGCGTGGCGACTTTTCCGGCCGATGGCGCGCCTGCGATGCCGCCGGGGTCGGTGGACCGGCGAAGCGGATCTGCGTCGGGGCAGACCCCTGAATTGGCGCACCTAGCGATCATTGTTGGCCTGGTCTGGCGCACCGTGGTGATGTGGATGGTTCTGCTGGCGCTCTTGACGCTGGCGCGCCTGCTGGGCTAAGTTATAAATAAAATACACTGCTAGCCCTCGCCGGATATGCGTTGGCTGCTATCAAAATGGAAGTGACTGGTCTTTTGCAAGCCTCTTTTTGCAGCCCCGTGGTGGGCCGACTTGTGCCCTACGTGCCGGGTGAGCAGCCCAAAATCGACAAATTGGTCAAGCTCAATGCCAACGAGAATCCTTACCCGCCGTCACCGCGCGTTATTGCGGCGATTCAGATGGCGGCGCAGCAAGGTTTGCAACTTTATCCCGACCCGGAATCGACGGCGCTGCGCCACGCCATTGCGGCGCATCACGGATTGGCGGCGCCGCATGTCTTTCTGGGTAACGGTTCCGATGAGGTGCTGGCGCACGCCTTTTTTGCATTCTTCCAGCATGGCTGCCCGCTGCTGATGCCCGACATCAGCTACAGCTTTTACAAGGTGTACTGCGGGCTCTACGACATCCCGGTTGAGCAGGTGCCCTTGACGCTTGACATGCGCCTTGATGTTTCGGCTTATGCGCGTGGGGAGGGCGCGTCGGTGGCCGGGGTGGTCATTGCCAACCCCAACGCGCCCACCGGCGTCGGCTTGCCGCTGCAACAGGTGGAGCAACTGCTGAAGTTGCACCCCAAGCGCGTGGTGCTGGTGGATGAGGCTTATGTGGACTTTGGCGGTGACAGTGCCATGCCCCTGATTGCGCAATACCCCAATTTGCTGGTGGTCCATACCCTGTCCAAGTCGCGTTCGCTGGCTGGCTTGCGGGTCGGTTTTGCGTGTGGCCAGGCGCACTTGATCGAAGCGCTGGAGCGGGTCAAAAACAGCTTCAACTCCTATCCGCTGGACCGCTTGGCGATCGCCGGTGGTGTGGCGGCATTTGAAGATCAGGCTTATTTTGAGCAGACGCGCCGGGCGGTCATGAGCAGCCGGGAAGGGCTGATCCTGGCGCTGGAGGACTTGGGTTTCAAGGTGCTGCCGTCTCAGGCCAATTTTGTTTTTGCACGTCATCCGCAGCAGGATGCGGCCGCCATCGCGGCCGACCTGCGCACGCGTGGTGTGTTGGTGCGGCATTTCAAACAGCCCCGCATCGAGCAGTACCTGCGCATCAGCATTGGCACGCCAGCGCAATGCGATGAACTGTTACACGCTTTGGGTTCAGTACTTTCGGGCCTGGCTTAGCTCGGCATACAGATCGCTATAAATTTTATAGCGGTTCGCGCTTATTCCATCGGGGCTACCGTCTGGTTTGACTGCGGCCATCACGCCGCAGCCCGGTTCATGCAGGTGGCTGCAGTTGTAGAACTTGCAGTTGGCTACATGTGGTTTGATATCCGGCATGTAGGCCGCCAGCTGCGCCGGATCGATGTGGTTCAGACCAAACTCCTGAAAGCCCGGCGAATCAATCAAAGCCGTGGTCTTCTCACTGTCCACCCAATACCAGGTGGTGCTGGTGGTGGTGTGTTTGCCCGAATTCAGTGCCTGCGAGATTTCACCGGTCTGCGCCAGTGCGCCGGGCGCCAGCAGATTGATCATGGTGCTCTTGCCAGCGCCCGACGGCCCCAGCACCAGCGTCGTCTTGCCGTGAAGCAGCTTGAGAAGTTCCGCCCGATCGACGTCCCCCGAGGCCTTGAGCGACAGCGGCAGCACGCCGTAATGCATTTGCCGGTAAGGCCGCAGCCACGCCCAGGCGCGGGCGAAGGGCTCGACCAGATCGCTCTTGTTGAGTGCGATGATGGGCGTGATGTGCTCGGCCTCGGCCGCGATCAGGGCGCGCGAGAGCTGGCTGCTGGAGAACTCGGGCTCCGCCGCGATCAGGATCAATATCTGGTCCAGGTTGGCGGCGAACGACTTGGTCCGAATCTCGTCCTGACGGTAAAACACGTTGCGGCGTTCTTCGATCTTCTCAATCGTGCCTTCGTCGCGCGAGGCCTGCCACAGCACCCGATCGCCGACCAGCCCCTGGCTTTTCTTGCCGCGCGAGTGGCAGATCAGGCGTCGTCCCTCGGGCGTTTCCACCAGAAAGTGGCGACCATAGTTGGCGACGATCAGGCCGCGATCGAGCGTGGCTTGTACCATCAACGGTGCGCCTGGTGCGTTGCCATCATGCGAGCAAGGCGTCAACCTGCGCCGCACAGTCAAAATCAGTCATTGAGATGCCGCCTACATCGTGGGTGTTGAAGCGCACCACGCAGCGACTGAAATGCACCGACAAATCCGGGTGGTGATCCTGCAAATGGGCGATGAAAGCCAGCGCATTCACGAACGAGATGGTCTCGTAGTAGTTGGCGAAGGTGAAGGTCTTTTCAATGGCCACGGCGGCGCCGTCGCCGGTCAGCGTCCAGCCTTCCAGTTGGGCCAGATTTGCTACTATTTCTGTAGCTGTCAGCGCCCGTCTGGCGAGGGCTGACCCCTCTTTTTTCTTCAACATGGTGGGCATGGCGTGGATTTTTCCCGTGTTTAAGTCATCATCCGCGCCAGACGCTCGGATGCCGGTGGATGCGAGTAGTAAAACTTCACATACACCGGATCGGGTGTCAGCGTTGACGCGTTGTCTTCATAGAGCTTGAGCAGTGCGCTGGCCAGGTCCGGGCCGCTGGTTTGAGTCACGGCATAGGCATCGGCTTCAAACTCATGTTTGCGCGAGAGTTGGGCAAACAAGGGTGCGATGAAGAAGCTGAACACCGGCATGGCCAGCATGAACAGCAGCAGCGCCAGTGCATCATTGGGTACGCCCAGGTTGGGCTGCACTCCGAGCCCGGCGTAAAACCAGGCTTGTGTGGCCAGCCAGCCCAGCAGGGCAAAGCCCAGCAGGCTCAAGGCAAACATGGAAATGATGCGCTTGATGACGTGCTTGTGCTTGAAGTGCCCGAGCTCGTGCGCCAGCACAGCGTCCACCTCGTCGGCGGACAGTTTGGCCAGCAGGGTGTCATAAAACACCACGCGCTTGGCCGCGCCAAAACCCGTGAAGTAGGCATTGGCGTGGGCGCTGCGTTTGCTGCCATCCATCACAAACAATCCCTTGGCGGCAAAGCCGCAACGTTGCATCAACGCCGTCACACGGGCCTTGAGTGTTTCATCCTCCAGGGGCGCAAATTTGTTGAACAGCGGCGCGATGAAGGTCGGGTAGATCAGCAGCAGCAGCAAATTGAAACTCATCCAGAAGCCCCAGGCCCACAGCCACCAGCCGCTGCCGGCCGCGCCCATCATCCACAAAATCAGCGCCGCAATCGGCAGGCCGACGACCGCACCGATCAAACTGGACTTGAGTAAATCCAGCAGCCAGAGTTTGAGCGTCATTTTGTTGAAGCCAAAACGTTCCTCGATGACGAAGGTCTGGTACAGGGTCAGGGGCAGATCAATCAGGCCGCTGATCAGCACGAATGCCGCCAGCAGGGCAATTTGTTGCCCCATGCCGCCGCCCAGCCAGCCGAGCAGCGACTGGTTGAGCGCGGAGAGCCCGCCCAGCAGCGTCCACGCCAAAAGAACGGCAGCGCCCACGGCCAGCTCCAGCAAGCCAAAACGCGCTTTGGCGATGGTGTAGTCGGCGGCTTTCTGATGGGCCGCCAACGTGATGGTGTGCGCGAAGGCGGGAGGCACTTGGGTGCGGTGTTGCGCCACATGGCGGATCTGCCGCGAGCTGAGCCAGAACTTCAGCATCAGACCGGCGAGCAGCGTCAGCGCAAAAGCGAAGGTCAGCAGCAAGGAATAAGGAAAAGAGGGAATCGAATCAGCCATGGCGCCCGAGTTTAGGCCATCGGCGACAATTCGGCGCATGGATGCTACGAACACCCCCCCGCCAAGCACACCGCTTGCCAAATCCGACCAAAACCTGGTCTGGCTTGACTGTGAGATGACGGGTCTTGACCCGGAGCTTGAGCGCATTATCGAAATTGCGGTCATCGTCACCGGCCCCAAACTCGAATCCCGCATTGAAGGCCCGGTGCTGGTCATCCATCAAAGCGATGAGCAGCTCGACAAGATGGACAAGTGGAACAAAGGCACCCACGGCAAAAGCGGGCTGATCGACAAGGTCAAGGCCTCAACCTTGTGTGAGGCCGACGCCGAAGCGCAGTTGATCGATTTCCTGAGCCGGTACGTGCCCAAGAAAGGCTCACCCATGTGCGGCAACAGCATCGGGCAGGACCGGCGCTTTCTGGCGAAGTACATGCCCAAGCTGGAAGCTTTTTTTCACTACCGCAATCTGGACGTGAGCACGCTCAAGGAGTTGTCCAAACGCTGGCGGCCCGAAGTCTACAGCGCGTTCAAAAAGCAGCAGCGCCACACCGCCTTGGCCGATACGCACGAGTCCATTGACGAGCTTGAACACTACCGTAAACACTTCATCAAACTGATTGATTAGGTAGAAACCCGAATCTGTGTGATAATCGAGGGCTGCGCTGCAAACAGCAGTGCATATTTGTACATCTCCCTTCATTCACTGGGTCCAAAGCCGATTCGCAAATTCGTATTTGCGGGATTGCTTAAGAAGGACCCCCAGCGCTGATTGAACTCTTCGTGAGTCAGAGCAGGTTCCGTTTGATGGTTGATGTTTTTTAACCATTGACGGAGCAGTCGCAGTCCCTGCGGCGCTCGCGTGTGAGTAAATTCATGACTGACGCTATCCAAGCGACGGGCGAATCATCGCTTGTCGAAAACTTTTCCAATGACACTGCCGAGATGACGCAAAACGTTGTCCAGGCCACCGAGACCGCTCAAGCCGTAGCGCCTGTTGAGGCCGCCGAAGAAGCGCCTAACGGCTTTTTGGCCCTGGGCCTGGCGCCCGAGCTGATTCAGGCCGTGAAAGACCTGGGTTTTACCCAGCCCACCACGGTTCAGCTGAAAACCATTCCTCTTGCCATGCAAGGCCATGGTGCAGCCGATGAGTCAGCCCGTTTTATCGATTTGATGGTCTCCAGCCAGACCGGCAGTGGCAAGACCGCCGCTTTCCTGTTGCCCGTGCTGCACACCCTGCTGACACAAATGGCCCAGGCCGAAGCCAAGGAGAAGGCTGATTTCGAGCAAGCGGTGGCTGAAGCCGTGGCACGAGGCGAAGCACCTCCCAAGCGTGCCAAGCGCAAAGACCCGACCAACCCGCGTCATTTCGCACCCGCCGCACCCGGCGCGCTGATCGTTTGCCCGACGCGTGAATTGGCCCAGCAAGTGGCACACGACGCCATCGATCTGGTGCAACATTGCCGCGGTCTGCGCGTTGCCAACATTGTCGGCGGCATGCCTTACCAACTGCAAATTGCCAAGCTGCAAAATGCCAACCTCGTGGTGGCCACGCCTGGCCGTTTGCTCGATCTGCAACGCTCCATGCAAATCAAGCTGGATCAGGTGCAATTCCTGGTGGTGGACGAAGCTGACCGTATGTTGGATCTGGGCTTCTCCGATGACCTGGCGGACATCAACCAGCTGACCATCCAGCGCAAGCAGACCATGATGTTCAGCGCCACTTTTGCGCCGCGCATTCAGCAACTCGCTTCACGCGTCATGCGCGAACCGCAAAAATTGCAAATTGATTCGCCGCAAGAAAAGCATGCCAACATCAGCCAGAAGCTGTTCTGGGCCGACAATGCTCAGCACAAGCGCAAATTGCTCGACCATTGGCTGCGCGACACCACCATCAACCAGGCGATCGTCTTTGCCAGCACACAAATCGAGTGTGATGGCCTGGCCAATGACCTGCAGCAAGAAGGCTTCTCCGCCGTGGCATTGCACGGTGCCTTGAGCCAGGGCCTGCGTAACCGCCGTTTGATGGCGCTGCGTCAGGGTCAGGTGCAGATTCTGGTGGCGACCGATGTGGCAGCACGCGGTATCGACGTGCCCACCGTCACCCACGTGTTCAATTTCGGTTTGCCGATGAAGGCGGAGGATTACACACACCGCATTGGCCGTACCGGTCGCGCCGGTCGTGACGGCATTGCCGTGACCTTTGCCGAGTTCCGGGATCGTCGCAAGATCATGGACATCGAGTTCCACAGTCACCATCAATTCAAGGGTGAGACCATTCCCGGTATGGAGCCGCAACAACGTTTCCCTGATTCGCGTCCCAACAGTTTTGGCGGTGGCGGTGGCCGTGGTGGCAACGACAACCATTCCCGCGGGAATTTTGGTGGCGGCGGCGGCGGTGGTCGTTCTGGTGGTTTCGGTGCGAGCCGTGGTGGTTTTTCAGACAGAAACGCTGCTGGCCCCCGTGATTCGGGCGCAGGCGGCTATCAAAATAATAGCGGTGGCGGCGGATTCGGTCAGCCCGAGGGTCGCAGCTACGAGCGCAAAGGCGGCTTCAACGACCGTTTTGCCGGCGCCCGCAACGATGCACCCGCACCGCGTGGTGATTTCGCTCCCCGCAATGACGGAGGCGCCCCGCGCGGTGATTTTGGTGCCCGCAAGCCGGCATTTGGCAAGCCCTCATTCGCCAAGCCGGGTAACGGTGGCAAGGTCTTCGTGCCGCGCGACGCGAAAAAATGGCCAGGCAAAACTGATCGTTGATTGAGTCAAACCTAAAAAAGCCCGAAAGTTGCAAGACTTGCGGGCTTTTTTTCTATTTGTCTCTCAGCCAAACTTCGTCCCGCACTTGCCAACCACAACGGCCAAACGCAGGCGGGCTATTTGAAGGTCCGCAGATACCGCAGGCCAACGCCAAATTGGGTCGGCGCCTCGGCATCATGGCCTGGTTGAAACTTCATCAGCGCCATGGTCGTCAACTGGCCGCCAACGCGCATCGGCGTGGCATAGGCAAACTCCAGGTCTTTCTCGGTGCCGGTAGGCTGAAGGCTGGCCGATTGGCTTGCGTACTGCAAAGCGCCATCGACTTGGTTTTGCGCAAGCGGCGTCGAAATTTGCATTGAGCCAGACATGGTTTTCAGGGGCATGGCCACAGTAAAGCCCAAGCTGTCGCCCTCTCGCAGCACATCCTTTTGGCCCAAACCAAGACTCCAGGCGGCCGTGCGTGAACCACTGGCACCGTCAATCAGGGACGCCGCGGTGTTTTCATAGCCCGTCGTATAGCCCAGTGCGGCCATGGCAGAAAAAGTTGTTTTTTGCGCGAGAGGAAGCGATCCTGCCAACGCCGCGAATGCCGTGCTGGGACTGGCGCCCAAGGCCAATGCGCCCGAGCCCGTCATCCCCGGCACCGAATTGGTTTCCTGCAATTGACCGATGGTCACCACGCCGGTGAGCTCGCCAAAGGCTTTTTGTACTTCAGCCGTGGCCAAGGATCGGGCTGCAACCGGTGCGGTCAGTTGGAATAGCGTCGAGGACGCTGAGGCGGCTTGGGACAGCATGCCCATGCGCATCACGGTACCGTTCCTGAACGTGATGCCGTAGCCGACGTGGGTGGCGGAGTTCGCCAAGTCGAAGTAGGGCGCATTGAAACGACTGCCTTCACCGCTGAGACTCAGCGGCGCCAAGCCCGTGGACTGCAAACCAAAAAAGGCGCCCGCCGTGCCCCCGGTACCGAATCCATAGGCGCTGCCTCGGTCATTCGAGAAACGGTAGCTCATCTTGGCCAACCTCAAGGAGCCGTTGGCGTCCGCGAGCCCCAATGGATATTGGACGGTACTAAAAGGTGTGTATTCGGCTGAAAACATGACGCCATTGACGCTGACGGTCAAGGCCGGCATCGCGGGTATGGAGCGCGTCGGCACAATGCGGGCGGCGCACAGCGTGGCACTGAGCGCGTCACTGCATTGATGGGGAGCCGAGCGGTAGCCGATTTGAGCGGTGTCGGCTTGCTCGGAGCGGGAGAGGCTGTCAAACGCGAGTGCGTTGGCGCAAAGCGCAGCCAGGAAGGCCGCCGTGGCGTAGTTGAGTTTGAACATGTTGTCGCCTTTACTGTTAGATAAGCAATAAAGGGCGACGCAGAAACCAGATTGAGCCATGTCGGCGACTCAGCCCCGGCAGCCCCGCTGGCATGACGCCAAATATCAGCGTCGAAGCCCGGTGGCTTTGCGTCCCCGACTTTCGCCAGGTTTGCCCTTGCCAGATTTGCTCCCATGAGCACGCCTGCTTGACCACTTCAGTGGCAGCCAATCCGGCAAAGTCTGTGCGTCAATTTTCAACCATTCCCGACGAATTTTCACGCTCGAAGCTGTATCCCGCCGTAACAAATCGCATGGTCGCGATACAAGTGTTGAGGCTTTTTAGAGTCATTTGCTCCGCACCCGAAAAATGATATCATGGTGGTAATATAAAATCCGTCCTACGCAGACGTCACGACGCTGTCGCGCTCGGTATTCAATGAATGCATCAGGTTCATTGGGTGCCAATTGACGGAGGTGTGCAGTCTCGGTGGTGTTGGTGTATTAACGCAATTGGTTCTACCGGAGTATTTTGATGCGCTATGCGAAAGAGCACAAACAGGAAACCCACCAGCGCATTTTGCGCAAAGCAGGGGAGAGATTTCGTGCCGAAGGATTGGATGCCGTGGGCGTCGCAAATTTGATGGAAAGTCTTGGCTTAACAGTGGGCGGATTTTATGCACATTTTGATTCCAAACAAGCATTGATTACCGAAGCCTGCAACGATGGATTTTCGCGCACGACGACAGGATTTTCAGAACTGGTTCGAAGCAAACCTAAAGGTGAAAAAATTCACTCGGTGATCAACGCATATTTATCAAAGCATCATCGTGACAAGCCGGAGGAGGGCTGTTTCGCTGCAGCGAATAGCGCTGAATTTTCGCGTCATCCGATTGAGACGCGTACGGCTTTCACGCGGCAGCTTATGGCATGGGTTGAAGTGATTGAGGAGGCGCTCAATGCGGACGGACTATCTGGCGATGCAAAAGGAATTGCGAGTTCAATGGTTGGGGCAATGACGCTTGCGCGCGCGATTGATGACCCAATTCTTTCGAACGCCTTCCTTGAATCAGGGAAGCGAACAATCAAGGCAGGATTGGTTGAGGGCAAGAAAAGGAGGCCTTCTTCAGTCGTCGAGCGCTCAAAGTTGGCTTGATCTACTGCAGTCGGTTCCCGTCGGTTTCAAAAAATAAATGAACGTTCAGACGAAGGCGTAGCCCTTAACAATCCCAGGCGCCGCCATGTGCGTACCCATGCTCCCCCTCGCGTCGTCTGGCCGGGGCGGATGCAGCCAGCGCCAGACGGTGTTGTCGCTGATGCCGGCGCAGACCATGCTTGGTGTCAGTCGACTGTTCCTGCCACAGTTGCTGGTCGAGTTTGAGGCAACCGCAGTCGCCTAAGAACTATCTCTGGGTAGGTCACCGTCTTCGGCGGCCGCCGTAGTCAATCGCATCCTTAGACCGCGGATCAACGCATGGGCAGCAATTCAAAAAGGCATTCATGAAACGCATGTCAATCGCTCAAGAAAGCCGTTTGAAAGAAGCCTGATTTAAGGCCCTAATACAAATACAGCGCGATTTGAACCGTTTACCCCGTTGCTGAGAAGTGGGACGCAATCAATTGGTAAATTCAACGATTGAGTTCCAGTTCGGTGAACCGACAGGGCGCCGACGTTACACGAGAAATTTGACGTAAAGCCTGTGTCGTCGGACTACATGAAGAGCCATATTTCTGAGTATTTAAGTAGAAGGAAAGAACATGTCTAAAGTCCTATATGAAGTCAGCGAGCGAATTGCATACATCACGCTGAATCGGCCTGATGCGAAGAACGCCATTGATCAGGATGTGCACAAACAACTGGTTGAAGCATTTACAACCTTTAGCAGCGATAGCAAGGCCGATGTTGCCATCGTCACGGGCAAAGGGGATGCATTCTGCGCAGGAATGGACCTCAAAAAGTTCGTTCCTGAGATCGTTGGCGCATCCCCCAAATACGTTCGGGAGATGGCTGACCTCGGTCTGGGCGGCCTGACGCGGGGCCTCCATCGCTTGAAAAAGCCAGTCATCGGGGCGGTAAATGGTTGGGCGCTCGCCGCTGGATTCGAACTCGCGCTCGCCTGTGATATTCGTGTTGCGTCCGAACGGGCCAGCTTCGGCTCCTTCGAAGCGCGCCGAGGGTTTCACCATGGCGATGGTGGTATCCCGCGGCTAGTCAATATGTGCGGCACAGCGGTAGCGATGGAACTGGTACTTACTGCCGATCCCGTAGATGCAAAACGAGCGCTGCACTTGAATCTGGTATCGAGTGTTGTGCCGCATGAGCAACTCATGGAAGAGGCAAAGCGATGGGCGCTGAAACTGCTGCGTAACGACCAGGCGGCGCTCCACTCGGCCAAGGAAACTGTGCTTGAGATGGTGGGCAGGAACCTGGATGACCAGCTTCGGCTGGAGGCCATGTATGGCTACTCCTGCATGGCGTCGGGTGTCGATGTGCGCAAGCGCCTACAAAGGTTTTACGAGAAAACCGACACTGGTCGCGTTGGTGCGCACGCTGCGGAAAAAACGGCGTAGTGCAGCTTCTCAAACGCCGGGGCTGGAACCGGTGAAACGTTGATGGGTTGTCAGCGCCGATTGAATATTG
>NZ_DHXT01000230.1:10912-11066 GCF_002413825.1 Rhodoferax sp. UBA5149 | reverse complement strand
TGATCAAGTGGTTGTCCACCATCAAACATGCTGGCGACGCTTCCATCACCGTGGAGAAAATGGCGCTGGACGAAAAAGGCTTTCCTCAACCGACGGGGGAGTTTGAAACCCTGGAGGCCGATTCCGTGGTGCTGGCGCTGGGCCAGGACGTCGA
>NZ_DHXT01000230.1:7239-10635 GCF_002413825.1 Rhodoferax sp. UBA5149 | reverse complement strand
GCCGAGCGCAACGTCACGGTCGCCATTGGCCACGGCAAGAAAGCCGCGCGCAACATCGACAGCTGGCTTCGCGGCGACGTGTATGCGCCACCACCGAAGACCGAGCTCGCCAGTTTTGACAAGCTCAACACCTGGTACTACAGCGACGCACCCAAGACGGTGCGCCCCATGCTGGACATGATCCGTCGCCAATCCACCTTCGAGGAGGTGCAAGGCGGACTCGATGAAAGCAACGCCTTGTTCGAGGCGCGGCGTTGCCTGTCCTGCGGCAACTGCTTTGAATGCGACAACTGCTACGGCGTGTGCCCGGACAACGCGGTCATCAAACACGGACCCGGCAAGGGTTTTGATTTCAACCTCGACTACTGCAAGGGCTGCGGCATCTGCGTCGCTGAATGCCCGTGCGGCGCCATCAAGATGGTGCCGGAAGATATTTGAGGCGTTAAGCTCAGGCTCCATGAGCACAACGTTTTCTCCTCCATTGGTCGCGCCCGGTGAACTCGCTGCGGTGTTGCGACAGCAAGGCTACGGCGTGCTGGACGCGCGTAGCGTGAGCCTTCTGAGCGGATGCCCGGTTGATGATCTGGACGCCTTGCGGCCTCTGTGGGCCGAACTTCCTACGGACCAGTACCTCAAGGATGGCGGTCACTACCGCCGACGTCGCCATTCCTGCTTCACGGTGCACGACGGGCAAGTGACCCAGGTGCCCCATCGGGCGCACTGGCAGCCGGTAGAGTACAACGCCTTGCATGGCGGCATGCAACGGTTGTTTGAGCCGATGTCACCCGAGTTGCTCACTCCGCCGGTGTGGAACCAATTGTTGCTGTGGCTGGGCGGTGTGTGCTCTGGTCTGAAAGGCGTTAAACCGTGGTTTGTGGAGGCGCACCAGTTTCGCATTGATACCACCGATGGTATCGGCCGACCCACGCCAGAGGGCGCCCATCGCGACGGTGTCGATATGGTTGCGGTGTTTCTGGTGAACCGAGAAGGGATCAAGGGCGGCGAGACTCGGGTGTTTGATGCTGATGGGCCGAACGGCCAACGCTTCATACTGACCGAGCCCTGGTCGGTTCTGCTGCTGGACGATTCGCGCGTGATTCATGAATCAACGCCAATTCAGCCGATACAAGCAGGCATGCAGGGCGGCCATCGTGATACGCTGGTCGTGACCCTGCGCGCCGCAGGTTTCCAGGCAGATAGTCGATGAGTTGATGATGGTCAAGCCTTTTCAGGCGAGTCAATCAGACACTTGACGCCATCAAATTACAAGGAGTTCTCATCATGTTCAATCACATACTCGTTCCCGTGGATGGCTCATCTACCGCACAACTGGCAGTTGAGAAGGCGATCGGTTTGGCCAAAGCCTTTGGCGGACGTGTCACGGCGATTTTTGTCATCGATCCCTACCCGTTTACCGGGGTGGGGACGGATTTTGCGTATGGCCAGGCCGAATACTTGAGTGCCGCTACCGCAGAGGCTAACGCGGCGATCAAGGCGGCGAAGACCGCGTTTGAAGGCGCCGGTGTCAGCGTGGATACCTCGGTGATTGAAGCTCACGCCGCCTGGCGGGGGGTGGTGCAGGCGGCCGAGTCAATGCAGGCCGATTTGATCGTCATGGGCTCGCACGGTCGCAGTGGCCTGGAAAAGCTGGTGCTTGGCAGCGTCACGCAAGCGGTTCTGGCGCACACCCGCCTGCCCGTTCTGGTGGTGCGCGACTGAACGCGCCGGGTTCAAGCTAACGGGCCAGAGCAGCCATCAACCGCATTGCCCAACATAGCCGCAAGCAGTACAGAAATCACAACCGTCCTTGTGAATGACGGTGGGGTTTCCGCACTCCGGGCAAACTTTGCCGGCCATGGTGCTTGATGTTCCCTGATTTTTTGGGGCGTCCAGCACGCCCATGTCGCGCAATGGAAAACCTTCCTCGTCCAGCACACCCAGCATGGCATAGCGGTGGATGATCAGGCGTGAGACATACGCCACCGTGGAGGGCCAGGTCTGCTGACGACGCTCACCGTGTGGCAGACCCGGCACGAAGGCCATGAAATGACCCAGTGGTTCGGCGTAGTTCAGCAGCTTGCGTAACTTCATGCCGATCCAGGCAGGATCGATCACCCGCATGTCCAGCGACAGCAGTCGGGCCAATCCATCAAGGGCTCTGGGGTAGTTGCCTGAGAAGCCCACGGCGCAAGGCCGGGTGACGATAGCGCCGTCATGGCCGGGCAGGGTAACTTCTTTGAGCGTGACCGTGAAGGCTTCGCCCGTGGCGGGATTGTCCACGTCGACCGACCACGCGAGCGTACCGGACGGGCCGGTTTGCGGCTCACCCCGGCTGAACATCGCATCCAGCACGGGTGTTGGTACCTTGGTGTCCTGGCCCGGCAGGGCTTTGAGTTGATCGCAGCGCCAGCGAATGACCGCTGCCGTGGCGGCAACCACACCGGGGAATAAACGGAGTTCACCGTGCGGTGGAAATGGCATCTCAAACGAATGCTCTTCTGCCACCGTGGCCAAGGCGTCCAGTTTCAATTGCAGCCACGCCGGGTCATTGGCACGCAAGTCCATGGAAAGCGTCTTCGAGAGTGCCCCCAAACCGCGCGGCTGGTCGGTGCCGTTGACCCACACCTCGAAGGGTTTCGGTGCGCCTCCTTCTTCGGGCGCCAGTTCGCCCACGAACAGTGCGAAGTCGCCAAACGGGTGGTGCACCATGAAAGTCCATGCCGGGTTGCCCGCAGGCAGTTCGGGGCGGCTCGGCCAGCGCAGGGACGACAACACAGGCGCGGGCAGGCGCTCCAGTGCCAAACGGTGATTGGCACCGTCGATTTGCAGGGGCGTCGCGGTAGTGGGTGCCGTGGTGGGGGTGACGCTCAGGACCGATCCCAACACCGAGTTAGGTCGGTAGGTGGCCAGACCCTTCAAGCCAGACAGCCATGCGTCCATGTACAGGTCCTGAAAGTCGGCATAGGGGTAATCCACCGGGACGTTGACAGTTTTGGAGATGGCGGTGTCAATGAAAGGCGCCACAACGGCCACCATCGCTTCGTGGGCCTGCGCGCTCATCTCAAGTGCCGTAACGAAGGCTGGCGTGAGTGCCGCATTTTCCCCACGCAGGTGGCGATAAAGACGCCAGGCGTGGTCCTCCACCGCATACTCTTTGAAGCTGCCGTCAGCCATGCGTTTTTTGCGGGTGTAAGTCCAACTGAACGCAGGTTCGATCCCGTTGCTGGCGTTATCCGCAAATGCCAAGCTGATGGTGCCGGTGGGCGCAATGGAGAGCAGGTGCGAATTGCGGAGTCCGTGAGCACGAACGCGTTCTTTCAAGGTGGCTGGCAAGCGTGATGCAAAGGTCTGGCCACTGAGGTACAGGTCGGCATTGAACAGCGGGAAGGCGCCGCG
>NZ_DHXT01000230.1:0-6917 GCF_002413825.1 Rhodoferax sp. UBA5149 | reverse complement strand
CCGACGCGGCGTTTGCTGCGGGCTTCTTCCTGTTGCTGTGGCAGCGGCCACACAGTAACGTCCAGCACGTTGTCCAGCATGCGGGTAGCGACGCGGGCTACTTCAGCAAATGCTGCTCTGTCAAAGTGGGCATTTTCTTCAAAAGGATGATCTATGAACCTAGTCAAATCGATGGAGCCAAGGCAGCAGCAGCCGTAAGGGGGCAGGGGTTGTTCTGCGCAGGGATTGGTGCTGGCAATGGTCTCGCAATAGGACAGGTTATTGTCGCGATTGATGTGGTCCAGGAACAATACGCCAGGCTCGGCATGGTCGTAGGTGGACCGCATGATTTGATCCCACAGCTCGCGCGCCTGCAACTTTCGGTAAACCCACAAGCCACTGTCTTTTGCCTGGTAGGCGCCCGCTTCTTTTTGGCCTGCGCCCGGCTCGGCGCGATGAATCAGAGCGAACTCGCTATTTTGTTGCACAGCTTCCATGAAAGCGTCGCTGACACCGACGGAAATATTGAAGTTCTTCAGGTCTCCCGTGTCCTTGGCATGAATGAATTCTTCAATATCGGGATGGTCGCAACGTAGTACGCCCATTTGCGCGCCACGTCGGGCGCCGGCGGATTCGACCGTTTCGCATGAGCGGTCGAATACGCGCATGTAACTCACGGGTCCCGATGCACTGCTTTGTGTGCTGCCGACCCATGCGCCGCGCGGGCGAATACGCGAGAAGTCATAACCTACGCCGCCACCGCGGCGCATGGTCTCGGCGGCCTCGGTAAGCGCCGTGTAGATGCCGGGATGCCCATCTTCCACGTGCGCGATGGAATCGCCCACCGGTTGCACGAAACAGTTGATCAGCGTGGCAGACAAGGTGGTGCCGGCAGCAGATTGAATGCGCCCAGCGGGCAGGAACCCGTTTTGCAGCGCCTGCATGAATTTGGTTTCCCACTGTTTTTGGTGCTCCGGTGCCTCGACCTGAGCCAAAGCGCGCGCGACACGCTGGTTGACGTCGAATATGCTTTGCTCCGACCCTTTGCTGTATTTTTCAAGAAGCACCTCCAGGCTGATTTGCTGAGGTGCCAGGGCATGGTCTGGTTTCGTGCGTTCGGGGGTTTTTTGCGACATAACTTGTTTCCTGAAAAAAGCTGTGAAATATTAGGGCTGTACTGTGCGACGCTTGTTGACTTGAAACAAGCTTGGCACGAACAATAAAATCCGGGCGATACTGTCAAATAGCCTTTGTGGCTACCATTTAAACCGTTTTTGAAAAGAAGAGCCGACCATGAGTATCTCCAGTTTTGATGATTTGTTGCAGGCGGCCCGACAACAAACCGAACCGCAACGTCTGTTATTTGTATTTGCCAGTGCCGATTTGCCGGAAGACAGCACTGTGGCGCAGCGCGAGCGTTTTCTGGCAGGCCAGGGTGGCGCGCTTGTGCCCATCATGTGCGTGGATAAAACCCCTGAAGAGCTGCTCACTTTTGCCGATTTGGCAGAAGAGTCGCGCCAGTTTGGTCAAGACTGGAGCATTGTATTCGCCGCCGCCTTATCCGGTAGTGGCGGGCTCGCACCAAGCAGTGAGGCGGCTGAAAAACCTTTGCAACGCATGGTCGAAGCCATCAAGGCGGGCACGCTGGGAACATTTATTCCATTCGACCGCCAGGGCCTGCCCGTGACGCTTGCTTAGAGGCATTTGTTGACTGGTCTGCTCTGCGATATGGCAAATATAGTCGTTTGATTTTCAAATGAAATAATTTTTGATTAGCCGGGCCTCCCATCCGCGCGCGGGCGACCGAACCAGCGGCCATATCGGATGGCCCAACCCGCGGTGGCGGCAGTCCACGCCGAAATTGCCATCAGCGTGAACAGCGTGCTGGCCGCGGGCCAAAGTGCCGCGATGACACGCAGCAGCACGGCGGTCTGCAGTATCCAGTACAAGGTCCAGGCTGTGTTGTCAGCGGCGACGGGCCGCCCACCGTGCCCACTGCTGACACGCGTGGTCATCGCGAACATGGTCGCGCCCAGATAGCCCATGGTCATGGCATGAAGAGGAGCCAGTCCCAGCGAAAGCTCCCCATTCGTAAACGCCATCAATGTGTGGGATACCGCATTCAGTGCGAAAGAAATCCCGAGCCACGCGAAGCCGCCGTGAAGCATGGCGATGAGCCGAATTTTCAGGCTCTGCACCAGGCCCCAGCGCACAGCCAACCAAAGCAGCAAAACGGAGGAGGGCAATTCAAAGGCCACTTGACACCAGCGTAGGGTGGCGGACCAAGGCCACCACCACAAGTCAGCGGCAGCCAGCACCGCCTCCAGCCACAGCATGCCCACCATGATCCAAAGTAACCACATGGGCCGCCATGCATCCAGAAACGGAACTGCACTGGCACCGAAGAACGGAATCATGCGGTGCGACACCACGGCAAATACGGTCGCTGTAAACCCCCATAGACCCACTTGCGTGGCGGTTCTCAGTAACAGCGTCGAACCGACGGCCAGCGACGCAGCCGCCATCCACAATGTGACGACCCCCATGCCGCAAGCGAATGCCACGACGCGGGCGTGAACCCGGTCGGGTGCATGGCTTCGTCGCAGCATACGGAGGAACTTAACCGTCAAACCGGTCCAACCGGCAGCGACCAGCGACATCCCCATGCAAGCCAATGCGGCGTGCGTATGAAAGCCGATGATGACGATGACCCAGCCAACCGGCATCAGCGTCAAGGCAGGCAACAAACTGCGCGCGGTGACTTCCCGCAAGCCCAACCACTTGGGCCCTGCCGTAAAGAGAAAGCCTGCGAAAAACAAGGGCATGAAGCCCATGGTCATCAACAGCGCATGGGCCGCCGAAACCGGCACTGCCCAAAATGGTGCTATGCCGAGCGCCCGCATCACCAAGATGATGCCCCACCACACTGAGCTCATCACCAGCATGATCGCAGCCATGAAAAAGGCCAGACGGTGGGGCGCGGCCAGTAGCCAGATCGGCCTCCAGCGTGGTGTTACGGCGTTGCTTCTCGCTGCCTTCGAGGCATCATTTGAAGGAGCCGACTTGATAGGTATGGATTTCACTGCTCTTCTCCGCAGTCCATGCTGTCAATCAGGCCAGCAGCCAACGCGAACTGCCACTGGCCTTGATCCGCGGGAGCTTGTGATTATGAAGCCGGCGTCGTCGATGCAGGGGCTCGTCAGGCATCAGCCCCTTTTTTTCGGACGATTCAGTTACTGAACCAGAGGCGTGTCGGTTGCATCGATATCTACCCCGTCAATGACAGCTTCACCGGCCAAAAGACTCAAATACTGGCGTAGGGACGTTACATAAGTTTTTTGCCGCAGTGACATGGCCACTGCGCCACGCACTGACTCGAACGGCTGTTCCACGCCCGGCTCGCGTTCCAGAATTTCAACCACATGCAGGCCAAAGCGGCTATGCACCAGGCGCGGCAGAACACCTACCTCGGCATGGCCGAAAAGTTCCTTGGCGAATTCAGGGGCGCAATCCGAAGCACCCAGCCATCCCAAGCTGCCACCTTCCGCTCCGCTCGGGCAGTTGGACAATGTGCTGGCTGCCTTGATAAATCCATCGTCAGCATGACTGCCATCATGGCAGCGTACGTCCAGCAGCGTGGTCTCGGCGCGGTTGCGCAGGGCGACGACATCGACGCCCTGTGTCACCGCGAACAGAATGTGCCGCACATTCACCCGTTCACCCGTACTGTAGATGGCTTGATGCGCTGCGTGGTAGCGTCGGCACGCCTCGTCTGAAGGTTCAGGAATCGCCAGGTTTTGGTCAAGCAGCGTTTCAATGGCACTGGTGGCCTCTTCGCTGAGCACACCGTCCGTGGACGCTACGTCGCTGTCAGAAAGTAGACCACTGGCGATTGCGGCCTGACGCAGCAATTCAGAGCATCCGCGCTGACGCAGATCGTCGGCGGACAAGATGTCGTCCGCCGCGTTCAGTGCCACGCCGTTAATTCGGGAAATTTCCGGTTTGACGGGAGTATTGACTTGCATAGTGATCTCCTTAAACGCCAGCGCCCGGACGACGTGGCTGGTTGTGTCCCGCGGGAACGTTCAGGCGGCGCGCGCGAACTACCTGGTGGGGTCGGATCAAATAGGCGGCTGTACCAAAACCACTCCAGACATGCACGAGACGGGTAAACGGAAAGATGAAGAAGATGCTCATCCCCAAGAACATGTGCATCTTGAAAATCCAACCCGCTTCAGCCAGCAATTCGGGCGCGCCAGTGCGGAAGGTGACAATGCGCTGGGCCCACTCGGCCAGCCTCATCATCATGCTGCCGTCCAGATGCTGCGCAGACATGGGAATAGTCGCCAGTCCAAGCGCGAGTTGGAGCCAAAGCAGAACGAGCAGGACGATATCGCTGGTTTTTGAGTTGATGCGAATGCGTGGCTCGAACAGGCGCCGGTGCAGCAGCAAGCTCACGCCAATCAAGCCCAATGCACCCGCGATACCGCCACTGATCATGGCCATCAATTGTTTGGAGCTGGCAGAAATCAAGTGCTCATACAAGAAATGCGGCGTCAGCAAGCCGAAGAAGTGACCAAAGAACAATAGCAGCACGCCAACATGAAACAGGTTGCTACCGATTCGCAACTGCCCGGCTCTGAGCAACTGCGATGAGTCGCTCTTCCAGGTGTATTGATCCCGGTCAAAGCGGATCAGGCTGCCGAGCAAAAAGACAGTGAGGCATAGGTAGGGATACAAACCAAACAAGAAATTGTCGAGTGCGTTCATAGTGATACTCCTTGGTGCCCAGCCGCCTTCGTGCTGGAGTGGACCGCGTCATTCTTGACAAAGTGAATGGGCTGAGCTTGGCCGGGTTTGGCCTGCCCCTTGGAAGAGCAGCCATCGAAAACCACCGGTTCTTCCCACGCCGCATCGATAGGTTCGTCTGGAACCACCTTCACGGCGTGCGCCTTCTCGCCACTGAGCTCCAGCAGTGCGCCCAGGACGCTGGCGTAAGCGCTCTCGCGCTGTTGCAGAGCGTTGAAGATGGCATTGAAGATGTGGGCCATCTCGCCCAGGAATGCGCGGGCTTCCTTGGGTGGCTGGGTGGACACAAACTCAAGCACCACTGGCAAATAGTCCGGCATCTCGCCTGGAGCCAGGAACAGGCCAGCCTTTTCGTAGGTCTGAGTCAAATCGATCATGGCCGGACCCCGGTCACGTGAGTCGCCATGCACATGTTCAAACAGGTGCAATGACGTGGCACGGCCCCGGTCGAACATTTGAACGTACGCAGCCTCATTTTCCAGCGCGTCGCCATTTTCCAAAGTGGCAATGAGTGCGTCGAGCTCGGCCAGGCGATCCATGGGGACCGTCCTGTCCGAGCGCAGCGCGTCACGCATGTCGGGCAGGTGGCCGCGCAGTGCCGTGTCCGGGTAGGACAGCAATCGGGCAAGTACCCGCAGGCTGATGGATGCATTAGGGAGATTGGACAGTAGGGACATGGTTCAGACCTCCGCCTTGATCGGGATGGTGCGACGTTTCGCACCGCCGAACAGACTGACTTCGCTGCTGCCGTCAGAGCAACCGCTGCCAAATGAGAAACCGCAACCGCCGCGCATGTCGAAGGTATTTTCAGCATATTCACGATGCGTGCTGGGTATCACGAAACGATCTTCGTAGTTGGCAATAGCCATCACGTGGTACATCTCTTCCACATCCGCCTGGGTCATTTGGACTTGATCCAAGGCCGCGGTGTTGATGCGGCCGTCCACATGCTTCTCGCGCTGGTAAGCACGCATGGCCAGCATTCGCTCCAGTGCGCGTTCCACGGGCTGGGTGTCGCCCGCGGTGAGCAGGTTGGCCAGGTACTTGACCGGAATACGAAGCTGCTTGACGTCCGGAATCTCGCCATTGACGCCAATGTGGCCTGCGTTGGCCGCCGCACTGATGGGTGAGAGCGGTGGTACATACCAGACCATCGGCAGGGTGCGGTACTCGGGGTGCAGGGGCAAGGCGACTTTCCAGTCCACCGCCATCTTGTAGACCGGGCTCTTGCGTGCCGCTTCCATCCATTTGTCCGGGATGCCGTCGATGCGAGCCTGCTCGATGACCTTGGGGTCGTTCGGGTTGAGGAAAATATCGAGCTGGGCCTGGTACAGGTCACGATCATGCTCGACGCTGGCGGCTTCCTGAATGCGGTCGGCATCGTACAGCAGAACGCCGAGATAGCGGATGCGACCGACGCAGGTTTCCGAGCAGACGGTGGGCTGACCGGCTTCGATGCGCGGGTAGCAGAAGATGCACTTCTCCGCTTTGCCCGATTTCCAGTTGTAGTAAATCTTCTTGTAGGGGCAACCGCTCACGCACATGCGCCAGCCGCGGCACTTGTCCTGATCAATCAGCACAATGCCATCTTCTTCTCGCTTGTAGATCGAACCGGACGGGCAACTTGCCACGCATGCCGGGTTCAGGCAGTGCTCGCACAGCCTGGGCAGGTACATCATGAACGTGTTTTCGAACTGACCGTAAATATCTTTTTGGATGTCGTCGAAGTTTTTGTCCTTGCTGCGCTTGGAGAACTCGCCACCGAGAATTTCTTCCCAGTTAGGACCCCATTCGATTTTCTCCATGCGCTTGCCGGTGATCAGGCTGCGCGGGCGTGCCGTCGGTGTCGCCCTCGATTCCGGCGCCGATTGCAGATGGTCGTAATCGAAGGTGAAGGGCTCGTAGTAGTCGTCAATCTCCGGCATGTTGGGGTTGGCGAAGATGCGCATGAGCAGCTTCCACTTGGCTCCCTGGCGCGGCTCGATCTTGCCATTCGCTTTGCGAACCCAGCCGCCATTCCATTTGTCCTGGTTTTCCCATTCCTTGGGGTAGCCGATGCCAGGTTTCGTCTCGACGTTGTTGAACCAGGCGTATTCCATGCCGGGCCGGCTGGTCCAGACGTTCTTGCA
>NZ_DHXT01000231.1 GCF_002413825.1 Rhodoferax sp. UBA5149 | reverse complement strand
CCGTCGGCCAAGGACGTCAATGCCCTGATCGCCCGCATTGATGAGCTGAACAAGAGTGTCCAGCGACTGTCGGCCAAAAGCGCTGCGCCTAAAGTTGCTTCGAAAGCAGCCGCCAAAGCGGCACCCAAAAAAGCCGTCAAGACGGCCTCCAAATCCATAGTCAAAGCGGCGCCCAAGACGGCACCCGATCGCGTGGCCAAGCCCGCCATCAAACGTGCGCCAGCCCGCAAGACGGCAACGGTTGACGCGGTTGCAACCCCAGTCTGACAGCGGCTTGGCTTGAGACAAGGGCTGGCGCTTGCCGTATCAGGCACGCCAAATACTCCTTCAGAAAAAGGCGCTTACGCGCCTTTTATTGTTTTTTGAGACGCTAGGGGACAGCCCATGATGACTTGAAACGAACGAGCTTTGTCCCCACCTAAAGGGAAGCATTCATTGCTGCGTCGCAACAAATTATCACCCTCGCCCGCCCTACACTTTGCGCTTATGACCCGTAAAACATCACGTCCACCCAGAGTTGCGCTAGCCTTGTCGGGTGGTGGTCCGCTGGGTGCCATTTACGAAGTTGGCGCCCTGTGTGCGCTGGAAGAGTCCCTGAACGGAATTGACTTCACCAAGCTGCAGCACTATGTGGGCGTGTCGGCTGGCGGCTTCATTGCCGCCGGACTGGCCAATGGCATCAGCCCGCGTGAATTGTGTGCCTCCTTCATTGAGAACGACAACGAGCCGTCCGAAACCTTCGATCCCGCCTGGCTGTTATCACCGGCCTACAGCGAATTTACGCGTCGTGGCATCATGCTGCCGGGCTTGCTTGTGTCCGCGCTATGGCACCTCACGGTCGGCCGCAAGTCCTTTACCCATGCGCTGGAGCGCATGGGGCCGGCCCTGCCCACCGGTATTTTCTCCAACGACCAGATCAACGTTCAGCTGGCGCGTCTGTTTTCCCGCGACGGTCGCACCAACGACTTCCGCCAACTCAAGACCCAGCTCACACTGGTGGCCACCAATCTGGACAGTGGCGAAGCCGCCCCCTTTGGCCGCCCCGGCTGGGACCACGTGCCGATCTCAAAAGCGGTGCAAGCCAGCGCCGCGCTACCCGGCCTGTTTCCACCCGTGGAGATTGATGACAGCTACTATGTAGACGGTGCCTTGAAGAAAACCATGCACGCCTCCGTCGCCCTGGACCAGGGCATGGATCTGATGCTGTGCCTCAACCCCCTGGTGCCGTTCGACGCCACCGCACCCCAGGTCGCCAAAGTCATGCGGCGTGGTCTGCCCTCCGAGAAACACCACATCCCGCGCATTGTGGATGGCGGTCTGCCTGCGGTGTTGAGCCAGACCTTCCGCTCCATGATTCACTCGCGCATGGTGCTGGGCATGAAGCACTACGAGCATGTCTACCCGAATACCGACATCATCCTGATTGAGCCCGATCACCGCGACCCCGAGCTGTATCTGGCCAATACCTTCAGTTACGCCCAACGCCGCCATCTGGCCGAGCACGCCTACCAGCAAACGCGCCAGATGTTGCGCTCGAACAAGACCGACCTGTCGGCCAAACTGCTCCGCCACGGCATCACCCTGCACCACGAAGCGCTGGATGACCCGAAGCGGCACCTGAGTGCGCCGACCAAAGCGCCGACGCAGATCGGGCAAGCCATCGCGAAGCTGCAGGAAATCATGGACGATCTGGGCCACGTCGTGCGCTCAGCGGCACACAAGGAAAACCCCTCATGGTGAAAAAGGCGCCCCGGCGCACGGCCGAACGGATTCTGGAAGTCACTCTGGAACTGTTCAACCGCTTTGGCGAGCCCAATGTGTCCACCACCTTGATCTCCGCCGAACTGGGCATCAGCCCGGGCAACCTTTACTACCATTACCCGGCCAAAGACGAGCTCATCAATTCGCTGTTTGACCGCTACGAACGCGCCCTGAATGAATTGCTCAATGCCAGCGACGGCGTGCGCGATGTGGAAGACGCCTGGTTCTTCATGCACAGCTTGTTTGAACTGATCTGGCAATACCGGTTTTTGTACCGCGATCTGAACGATCTTCTGAGCAAGAACCGACGCCTCGAAACCCATTTCCAATCCGTCCTGAAAAACAAGACCCGTGCCGTGAAAGCGTTGCTGGACGGCATGAGCCGCACCGGTGCGGTTCATATTGATTCACGCGAGGTCGAGGCCACCGCGACCAGCATGGTGGTGGTACTGACCTACTGGCTGAGTTTTGAATATGTGCGCGACCCACGCCGGGCACTGGAACCGGAAAACGCCGAATTGGCCTTGCTGCGGGGCGCGCAACACGTATTGAACCTGCTCGCGCCCTATCTGGAGCAAGGCCAGCGCCTGCATTTACTGAAGCTGGCGGGCGCCTACAATAACTCCGACAAGTAAAAAGTCAGGTGGAGGAAAAAAATGGCCAAATGGACCGCCTTTCCCTATGCGGGCGACTACGTGTTTGATGCCAGCAGCGTCAAACACCATTGGGGGCGACTGCATGCCGGCGACGCCGAGCCGCTACCCCACGACACCAAAGTGCTGCAAGCGTGGGCCCTGTTCCATAGCGGTGAATTCCAGAACGCCACGGACATGGGCCTCCAAATTGGTGGCGCCGGTCTCACCGTGGCCAACAAGTCAGCGTGCATCTACGCCACCTATCTGGAAAAGAAAGAGAAGGCCCGGCTCGATCTTTACAAGGAAGTGGCCCGGCGCGCTGGCGTGCAGGCCCAGGAAGAGCCCCAAAACGTCAACGCCCATTACTGGCAGGCCTATGCGCTGGGACGCTATAGCCAGGGCATCAGTGTGGCCAAGGCGCTGGCCCAAGGGCTTGGCAGCAAGGTCAAGGAGTCGCTGGAGAACGTCATCAAACTCCAGCCCAAACACGCCGATGCCCACATCGCACTGGGGGCGTTTCACGCCGAGGTCATCGACAAGGTGGGCCTGCTCATTGGCAGCATGACCTACGGCGCCAAGAAAGACACCGGTTTGAGGCTTTTTCAGGAAGCACTCAAGCTGAACTTCGAATCGGCCATTGGCATGATCGAATACGCCAACGCCATGGTGATGCTCGGCGGCGACACGATGATGGGGGATGCCACCCGGCTCTACCAGCAGGCGGCCGCGGCCAAGCCGATGGACGCGATGGAACGGCTGGATGTGGAAATGGCCAGGGTCGAGCTGCAA
>NZ_DHXT01000075.1 GCF_002413825.1 Rhodoferax sp. UBA5149 | reverse complement strand
TGTTGAATGTCGCGGGGCGCCGACGTCTCGGCTGCGCTTGACGCAGGAAAAATGGGAATCATGGGCCCTGCAAGCCGCCTTACAGCCAGCGCTCGCGCATCAGCTCTACCATGGCCCGCGCGGCCCGGCCGCGATGGCTGTTGGCGTTCTTCACGTCCGCCGGCAATTGGGCGAAGGTCTGGCCAAACTCGGGGATGTACATCACCGGATCAAAGCCAAAACCGTTGCGGCCGGCCGGCGCATGGGCGATCTCGCCGACCACGCGACCGACCGCGATCAGGGGCTCGGGGTCTTGGGCTGAGCGCACCGCCACCAGGGTGCTCACCATGGCAGCACGGCGATTGTCCTGACCCTGCATTTGCGCCAGCAGCGCGCGGACGTTGTTGTCGTCGCCTTTTTCATAGCCGAACTGCGTGGCGTAATACGCCGTATCGACACCCGGCAAGCCGCCAAAGGCATCGACACACAAACCGGCATCGTCCGCCAGAGCAGGCAAACCGCTGTGCTGGGCGGCGTGCCGGGCCTTGGCCAGCGCGTTCTCGACAAAGGTGTGAAACGGCTCAGCGGCCTCGGCGATGCCCAGATCGCCTTGCGCAATCAACGCCAGCCCCAGCGGCGCCAACATGGCGCGCAGCTCGGCCAACTTGCCTTGGTTGTTGGACGCCAGAACAATTTTCATAAAATCAGGCTGTAGCCCTCGTCGAATAAGCGTAGGCAGCTATTAATCTAATAGCGAGTGCTTCTGCAGCGCGACCAGATCGCTGATGCCTTTTTCAGCCAGCGCCAGCAAGGCATCCATCTCCTGACGTGAAAACGCCGCGCCCTCGGCGGTGCCCTGCACTTCCACGAAATGACCGGCCCCCGTCATCACCACATTCATGTCGGTGTCGCAGGCCGAGTCTTCGGTGTATTCCAGGTCCAGCAACGGTAGACCCCGCACGATACCGACCGAGATCGCTGCCACATGGTCGCGAATGGGAGACGCCGTGAGTTTGCCCTGCGCCAACAGCTTGTTGACGGCGTCCTGCGCCGCCACAAAAGCACCGGTGATCGCGGCCGTGCGGGTGCCGCCGTCCGCCTGCAGCACGTCGCAGTCCAGATGGATGGTGCGCTCGCCCAGCTTGGCGAGGTCAAACACGGCCCGCATCGAGCGGCCAATGAGGCGTTGAATTTCCTGGGTGCGTCCGCTTTGCTTGCCGCGCGCGGCTTCGCGGTCGCTGCGGGTGTGCGTGGCACGCGGCAGCATGCCGTATTCGGCCGTGACCCAGCCCTCGCCGCTGCCCTTTTTATGACCCGGTACTTTTTCTTCGACCGACGCCGTGCACAAGACTTTGGTGTCGCCAAATTCGATCAAGACCGAACCTTCGGCATGGATGGTGTAGGCCCGTGTGATGCGCACAGGCCGCAGCTCGTTCGCGGCGCGCGCGCCGCTTCTGACAAATTCACTCATGATTTTTTGGCGGCAGACCGGCGGATGGCCTCGTTGATTTCAGCGATGGATCGCTCAATGGCGGCGTCGTCCAGATCTTCCAATTCGGAGTCCAGCCAACCGGCCTGAACGGTGGAGGCAAAGACGCCCTCGCTGATGGTGTCGGTTGAAATACTTCCCCGTGTTGACTCGAAGCCGTCAGGCGTTTCCCATTCCAGCGCGATGCAGGTGACGTTGTCGCTGCCGTCGCCCGCGTTGCGAAGCGCTTTTTCCACCAGATCAGGAACGGCTTCGCTGACCGGCTTGTGACTCAAATGGTAGGTAATGTCCACATCGCTCAGACTGCTCCACAGGCCATCCGAGCAGAGCATCAGCTTGTCGCCCTGCTGCAGCGCAACCGGTCCAGTAATGTCAAACACCGGCTTGGTCGGAGAACCCAGGCAGGTAAACAGAATATTGCGGTTCATGCGTTCCGGCAATTTCAAACCCGCGGCGCCCGCCTGCTGCTCGATGAAAGAATGATCCCGGGTGCGTGCCAGCAACTCCCCCTGACGCACCAGATAAAGCCGGGAGTCACCACAATGAATCCAGCTGACGGCCCCGGCCTGCACAACGGCCGCCACCAGCGTGGTTCGCGGCGTGTCCAGCATGCCCTTTTCAATCGCATAGCGCAGAATCTGGCGATGCGCACCCATCACCGCCGATGCCAAGAACGCGGCGACATCCGTTAGTTGCGGTTTGGCCTCTTTTTGAAACATCGCCGAGATCGCCTGCAAGGCCAGCTGGGCCGCCACTTCACCCAGGGGATGCCCGCCCATGCCGTCGGCGAGTATAAAAATACCCGATCCGCGCGTGTAGCAATAGCCCATGCGATCTTCGTTTTCTTCCCGCCCGCCTTTGCGACTGACCTGAAAAACAGAGAATTTCATTTGGTTTTCCCACCAACGCCGGTCGCTTTTTGGACGCTCTTTTTGGTATCCGACACCATGGTGTCGAACTGAAGACGAACTTTTTCACTGACGCTCAGCTTGGTATAGCGGCGCGTTCCCTCCCGGCTCAACTCCTTTTGCAGGGCGAACACCGACTGCGGCCGGGACAATGGATCCAGCGACATGCACCACTCGACCACCTCAATCAGATTGTCTGAGTAAACGCCACGCAAACGCGCCAGTGCGGTAGCAATACGGTCTTTCTCCAACCGTTGCGGCGCCTCATTCGGCGGATAGCCCTGCATACAGGCATAAATACAGGCACCGATGGCGTAAATGTCGGTCCACGGCCCCATGGCGGCGTCGCGCCGGTACATTTCTGGCGCAGCAAAGCCGGGCGTATACATCGGTCGAATGAAATTGCCTTCTTTGCTCAAGACTTCACGCGCGGCACCAAAGTCAATCAGCACCGATTTGTTGTCATCGGTAATGAAGATATTGGCGGGCTTGATGTCCAGGTGCAGCATCTTGTGCTGGTGAACAATGCGCAAACCACGCAGGATTTCGTCGAACAGGGAGCGGATCGTCGATTCCCTGAACACTTTGGCCTGTTTGAGATCCCGCGCCGTGATGATGAAATCCTGCAGGGACGCGCCCTCCAGATAATTCATCACCATGTAAACCGTTTCGTTCTCCCGGAAGAAGTTCATCACACTCACCACCGAGGGGTGCGAGATCTGGGCCAGGGAGCGGCCCTCTTCGAAGAAACTCTTCAGGCCGAGCCGGTACAAAGACAGTTTTTCCGGCTGCACCTGGGGCAGCAATTCGCCCGGTGCACGGGTTGCCAGCGACGAAGGCAGGTACTCCTTGACCGCAACCTGCTGGCCCTCTGCATCGACAGCCAGATACACCACGCCAAAGCCGCCAGCAGCGACTTTGCGGACAACGCGGTAACCCCCTATCGTGGTGTCGGGCGGTAAGGGTGCGGGTTTGACCTTTGACATAATTTTGAGTGCGTCCCTGTCTGGTCTGCCTGAACCGGGTTATTCTCAGGCACATTCCATTGATCAAAGAGTCGAGATGCCAGTTTACAGCATGACTGGCTATGCCAGTGCCCAGCACAGCACAGCACAGCACAGTTCCGAGCCCGAGTCCAAAAGTGCGCCTGCCAGCCATCTCGGCCTGGAAATCCGGTCCGTCAACAGCCGCTTTCTGGACCTGTCGTTTCGATTGCCCGAAGAGCTTCGACAATTCGAGCCCGCGTTGCGCGAACTCGTGGTGGGCCAACTCAAACGCGGCAAGGTTGAAGTGCGCGCCGCCATTGAAACCAGCGCCCACGGCACCGTTGTGGACCCAACGCCCCGACTGCTGCAACGGCTCAACGCGGTGCAGGACAGCGTCAAAGCCTGGCTGCCGGATGCCCGACCCTTGAGCGTGGCGGACGTCATCCGTCTTTCGGCCGGCGAACAGGCCTCGGCGCGCGACTGGCGTGACGACATTCTTCCGTTGGCCGGGCAAGCCCTGACGGAACTGCTCGCTGCGCGCGCGCGTGAGGGCGCCCGGTTGGCCACCATGCTGCTTGAACGCATCGGCCAGCTTCGTGCATTGGCCGAGCAAGCCGTGCCCCTTGTGCCTCAACTGGTGGCGCAGCAGCGCCAGCGCTTCCTGGACCGCTGGAAGGAGGCCATGGCATTGACCGAAGGAGCGGCCTTGCCGGAGGCGGCACAGGATCGGGCTCTCACAGAAGCCACGGCATTTGCCATACGCATTGACGTCGCCGAAGAAATCACCCGTCTGAACTCCCACCTCGATGAGCTTGAGAGGCTGATCAAGAAAGGCGGCGAGCTCGGGAAACGACTCGATTTCCTGATTCAGGAACTGCACCGCGAAGCCAACACCATGGGCTCAAAATCCGCAGCGCTGGAATTGACCCATATTTCGGTGGACATGAAAGTACTGATCGAGCAAATGCGCGAGCAGGTGCAGAACATAGAATAGCGCGACCCCGTCAATCGCCGTCAAAGGCCGCTTCCCATGGACTACCCCGGAAATCTGTTTGTCGTTGCGGCCCCGAGCGGCGCTGGTAAATCCAGCCTGGTCAAGGCCCTGCTTGAACTCGACTCGCATGTGCAACCCTCCGTCTCGCATACGACGCGCGCGCCCAGAGGGCAGGAAAAACATGGACGCGAGTACTTCTTCGTATCCGAGCCAGAATTCGATGCCATGGTTCAGGCGGATGCCTTCGTGGAATGGGCCTATGTACACAATCATCGGTACGGCACCTCCAAAAAAGCGATTGAAGAGCGGATGGCGCAAGGCGCCGATGTCATTCTTGAAATCGATTTTCAGGGCGCCATCCAGATCAAGAAAATTTTCGCCAATGCCATCACCATCTTCATCTTGCCACCCAGCTGGGAGGAGTTACGTTCCCGACTGGAACGGCGCGGCGAAGACTCTCCTGAAGTGATCGAATTACGGCTCAAAAACGCGGCCATCGAGGTCGCGCAGGTCCAGCAATTCGACTTCGTTATAATCAACGAGTTGTTTGATCGGGCGCTTTTTGACCTCAAGGCGATCGTTCACTCCCAGCGACTCAAGTTCTCGGCGCAACGTCGCGCCCGGGCTGAAACGTTCAAAGCACTGCACATTCCCTAGTGCATTTTCCTGGTCTTTCGGAGAATTTCATGGCCCGTATTACCGTCGAAGACTGCCTTTTGCAGATCCCCAATCGCTTCCAGCTGGTGTTGGCCGCGACCTACCGTGCGCGCATGCTGAGCCAGGGCCACGCGCCCAAGGTCGAGAGCAAAAACAAGCCCGCCGTCACCGCCCTGCGCGAGATCGCCGCCGGCAAGATTGGCCTGGAAATGCTGAAAAAAGTGCCTCTTTAACGGTATTTCAAATCTTCCAAAAGCACCGCTCGCGGTGCTTTTTTATTGGATCAAGGCAAACCGCCGCCTGCACGCTATATTTGAGGGGTGGGCACAGTCGTCAAACCATCCTCCAGAAAGACCCCGGGCTCCGGTGTGAATCGTCACGCCGCAACCATACCCAGTCCAGCGGCGGCCAACGCGGCAGCGGCCAGTTTTGCCAGTCTGATGGCCAAACTCGACTATCTGTCACCCCCCGATCTGGAGCAGGTACGTTTGGCCTACCGGTTTGCCGATCAAGCCCATTTGGGACAGATTCGCAACAGCGGCGAGCCCTACATCACCCACCCCATTGCCGTTGCGGCCCAATGCGCAGAATGGAAACTCGATGCCCAGGCGCTCATGGCCGCACTGCTGCATGACTCCCTGGAAGACTGCGGCGTCACGAAAATTGAACTGATCGAGCGCTTCGGCTCCCCCGTGGCTGAACTCGTGGACGGTCTGACCAAGCTCGACAAACTGCACTTCAATACCCGTGAAGAAAACCAGGCTGAGTCATTTCGGAAGATGCTTTTGGCGATGGCAAGGGATGTGCGTGTCATCCTGATCAAGCTAGCTGATCGCACCCACAACATGCGCACGCTGTCCGACGCGCCGCGCGAAAAATGGGCGCGCATCGCCTCCGAAACGTTGGACATCTACGCCCCTATCGCAAACCGCCTGGGCTTGAACCAGACCTACCGGGAACTGCAGGACCTGGCTTTTTGCCATTTGCGTCCCTGGCGCTACGCCATTTTGTCCAAGGCCGTGGCGAAAGCGCGCAGTCGCCGACGCGATCTGATTCAAAAAGTGCAACGCGAGGTGGAGACGGCCTTCGCCAACAGTGGCATGAAGGTCAGGATTGCGGGACGAGAAAAAACCTTGTTCTCAATTTACAAGAAGATGGATGAAAAACACTTGAGTTTTGCCCAGGTGACGGATATCTATGGCTTCAGGGTTCTGGCACCGAGCGTGATTGATTGCTACACGGCACTGGGAACATTGCACCAGCTCTACAAACCGGTTCCGGGCAAGTTCAAGGACCACATTGCCATCGGAAAACTCAATGGCTACCAGTCGCTTCACACCACCTTGGTGGGACCATCCGGCGTCAACGTGGAGTTCCAGGTGCGTACCGAGGCCATGCACATCGTTGCCGAGTCCGGCATTGCGGCGCACTGGCTGTACAAAGTCAACAACCCGCAAGAAATGACCAACGGCGACCGGCTGGGGTCAAAGTGGCTGCAGTCGCTGCTGGATATTCAGGACGAAACGCGGGACGCCGCTGAATTTTGGGACCACGTCAAGGTGGACCTGTTCCCGGATGCCGTCTACGTTTTTACGCCAAAAAGCCAAATCATGGCGCTGCCAAGAGGGGCGACGGTGGTGGACTTTGCCTATGCTATTCATAGCAACGTCGGGGACCGGACCCTGGCGGCGAGGATCAACGGCGAACAAGTGCCATTGCGTACCGAGCTCAAAAACGGCGACGTCATTGAAATCGTCACCGCACCCGTCTCCACACCCAACCCGGCCTGGCTGGGCTTCGTGCGAACGGCGCGCGCCCGCTCGAAAATTCGCCACCACCTCAAGACACTGGCACACACCGAGTCTGAGGGCTTGGGCGAAAAATTACTGGCACAAGCCCTTCGAGCAGAAGGGATTGATAAATTACCGGGAGAAACGGATGAAAATCATGTAATTTGGGAGAAGTTGCTCCGTTTTAGCGGCAATAAAAGTCGATCTGAACTTTTAACGGATATTGGCATGGGCAAACGAATCGCCACCATTGTCGCCAAACGCTTGCTGACCCTATTGACAGACAACGGCGAAAAGCCGGATGCCGTGCTGCTCACGCGTGAGCGCTACTCCGCCAACGAGACAGTGTCTCAAGGCAGCGTTTTGTTGGACGGAAGCGAAAACGCCTCGGTCCGGTATGCGCTGTGCTGCAGACCTGTTCCGGGTGACGGCATCGTGGGCTATCTGGGACGGGGTGAAGGCTTGATCGTGCATACGGACGATTGCGCTGTTGCCATGAAGCTCAAAAACAAAGACAGTGAGCGGTTTATCGGCGTGGAATGGTCTGATGAGCCGATTCGCACGTTTGAAACCGGGGTGTTGGTGACCATCACAAACGGCAAGGGGGTATTGGCTCGGGTGGCCGCTGCTTTGGCTTCCGCCGAGGCTGACATCACTCACATCGACATGGAAGATGAAGCAGCCCAGGATGCCACGGATTTGCGCTTTGTCATTGCCGTGCGCGACCGAAACCATCTGGATGTTGCGCTACGCAATCTGAGAAGAACGCCGTCCGTACTCAAGGCGGAACGGGCCAAAATAACCCAATAGATCAGTCAGGACCGAGCGCAGGGTATTGAACGCGGAGAACCTCTATCTCCACCGGCCCGGCAGGTGTCACCAGCTGCAGCACGTCGCCGGTTCGCGCTTTCAGCAAGGTTCTGGCGATGGGCGACACCCAGCTGACCTGGGCTTGCGAGCTATCCGCCTCATCGATTCCCAGAATGGTGACGGTTCGCTCCACGCCAGCGTCTTCGACGTAGGTCACGCTCGCGCCAAAGAAAATTTGGTCACTTCCGTAGTGAACTGCGGGATCTGTGACCTCCATGATTTCAATACGTTTTGTCAGAAACCGGATCCGCCGGTCAATTTCGCGCAAGCGCTTTTTGCCGTAAATGTAGTCACCGTTTTCAGATCGATCGCCGTTGCTGGCAGCCCAATGAACGATCTCCACCACTTTAGGGCGCTCGTTGTCAATCAAGTCCAGCAGTTCGCTGCGAATACGGGCATAGCCCTGAGGCGTGATGTAATTTTTCCCACCTGAAGGCAACGAAGGCAGTTGCGGACCATCATCGTCCGCGTCATCCGTTTCTTTGGTGAAAGCCTTGTTCATTGGATTTTGCCGAGTAGCGCATGAGCATACATGGCGCACAAGAAAAAGGCCTGCAACTTTTCAGTTACAGACCTTTACTTTTTGGTGCGGCTGGCAGGAATTGAACCCACGACCCCTTGGTTCGTAGCCAAGTACTCTATCCAACTGAGCTACAGCCGCTAAGCTGACAATTATAGCACGACGCGTACCGGGTCCATCCACCCGCTGCCGTCAACGCAGTCCGAGCAAAGCACGGGCTTCTGCCGGGCTGGCCACAGACCGGCCGGCCTTGCGCGCACATTCCGCCAACGCGGTGATCAACATGCCATTTCCTTTGGCCCGCTCACCGTTTGGCAAGTAAAAAGTATCTTCCAGCCCGGTACGAAGCATGCCGCCCAAGTCTGCCGTCTTTTGATGTACCGGCCAGATTTCCGTACGACCAATCAGAGTGGTCTGCCACACACTGCCGGGCGCCATCCAGCGCGGCAAGAGCGCCAGCAGGTCAGCGTCACAAGGCATGCCCGATGCCACGCCCATGACCAGGTTGTATTCGGCACGTCCCATCGCCGGTTTGAGCATCCCGGCCTTCAAATACATACCAACCGAGCGCACGATGCCAACATCAAAACACTCGAATTCGGGGTGCACGTTGCACTCCTCCATCACATCCAGGAACTGCTGAACCTTGGCCACCTGGTTGTCAAACAACATGGGGGGCCAGGCCCATTGGCCATCGTCCTTGATCTTGAGGTAATTCAAACTACCGGCATTGCAGGCGGCAATTTCAGGCTTGACGCGGCGGATGCAGGCCAAGGGGCCCGAAATATCCTTGCCGACAACACCCGTCGTCAGGTTGATGACGACGCCGGGACAGGCCTCACGAATGGCATTGACCACTGTTTCGGCAACGTCAGGATCCCAGGACGGCATGTGCCCCATGCCTTCTTCCTGCATGCGCAGATGCACATGCATGATGGAAGCGCCGGCATTGAAGGCATCACGCGCCTGTGCGGCCATCTGGGCCGGGGTCACCGGCACCGGATGTTGCTTGGGGTTGGTGAGCACGCCCGTCAGGGCGCA
>NZ_DHXT01000111.1 GCF_002413825.1 Rhodoferax sp. UBA5149 | reverse complement strand
TGGTGGACGACGCCATCGTGGTGGTGGAAAACGTCGAGCGCATCATGAGCGAGGAAGGTCTGCCGCCGCTGGAGGCCACGCGCAAGGCGATGGGCCAGATCTCGGGCGCCATCATTGGCGTGACGGTGGTGCTGATCTCGGTGTTCGTGCCGCTGGCGTTCTTCAGCGGCTCGGTCGGCAACATCTACCGCCAGTTTGCAGCGGTGATGGGGGCGTCGATCGCGTTCTCGGCCTTTCTGGCGCTGTCGCTGACGCCCGCGCTGTGCGCCACCTTGCTCAAGCCGGTAGAGGCCGGACATCACCACGCCAAGACCGGCTTCTTCGGCTGGTTCAACCGCGGCTTTGCGCGAACCGCGAAAGGCTATGAACGCGGCGTGGCCCGGATGTTGCCGCGCGCCGCCCGCTATCTGCTGATCTACGCGGCCATCGGCGCCGCTGTGGCCGTCGTTTATCTGCGCCTGCCGACCTCCTTCCTGCCCAATGAAGACCAGGGCACCATGCTGGTGAACGTGCAGTTGCCGCCGGGCGCCACGCAAGAGCGCACGCGCGCCGTGATGGAGCAGGTGGAGGGCTTCATGCTCAAGCAGCCCGAGGTGCAGAGCATCGTCAGCGTGCTGGGCTTCAGCTTCTCGGGCCAGGGCCAGAACGCGGCGCTGGGGTTTATCACGCTCAAGGACTGGTCCGAGCGCCATGCCGCCGGCAGTTCAGCGCAGGATGTGGCGGGGCGGGCCTTTGGTGGCTTGATGGGCGTGCGCGATGCGTTCATCTTTCCCTTGAGCCCGCCCCCGATCCCGGAACTGGGCGCCTCGTCAGGCTTCAGCTTTCGCCTGCAGGACCGCGCCGGCCTGGGCCGCGAGGCGCTGCTGGCCGCGCGCAACCAGTTGCTCGGCCTGGCCGGGAAAAGCAAGGTCCTCACCCAGGTCCGTCCCGATGGTCTGGAAGACGCGCCGCAATTGCAGCTCGACATCGACCGCAACAAGGCCAGCGCGTTGGGCGTGAGCTATGACGCGATCAACAGTGTGCTGTCCACCGCTTTGGGCTCCAGCTACGTCAACGACTTCCCGAATGCCGGGCGCCTGCAACGCGTGGTGGTGCAAGCCGATGCACCGGCGCGCATGCAACCGGAGGACCTGCTGCGCCTGAACGTGCTCAACAGCCGCGACCAGGCCGTGCCGCTCGCCAGCTTTGCCAGCACGCGCTGGATCACCGGCGCCATGCAGACCGTGCGCTTCAACGGCTACCCGTCGATGCGCATCAGTGGCAGCGCCGCACCGGGCTTCAGCACGGGCGCGGCCATGACGGAGATGGAAAGCCTGGCGGCGCAACTGCCGCAGGGCATGGGCTTCGAGTGGACCGGCCAGTCGCGCGAGGAAAAACTCGCCGGCAAACAGGCCATGGTTCTGTACGGCTTTGCCATCCTGTCCGTGTTCCTGTGTCTGGCCGCGCTCTATGAGAGCTGGACCATTCCGCTGTCCGTCGTGCTGGTGGTGCCGCTGGGCGTGCTCGGCGTGCTGCTGGCCACGCTGTTGCGCGGCTATGCGAACGACGTGTACTTTCAGGTGGGCCTGATCACCATCATTGGCCTGTCAGCGAAAAACGCCATTCTGATCATCGAGTTCGCCAAGGACCTGCAAGCGCAGGGCAAGGGCGTGATCGAGTCGGCATTGGCGGCCGCGCATCTGCGCTTTCGCCCCATCGTCATGACCTCGCTGGCGTTCACGCTGGGCGTGCTGCCGCTGGCCATCGCCACGGGCGCCGGGTCGGCCAGCCAGCGCGCCATTGGCACCGGCGTGATTGGCGGCATCTTGACCGGCACGTCGCTGGCGGTGCTGTTCGTGCCGATCTTTTTTGTGGTGGTGCGCAGCCTGTTCAAAGGCAGCGCGAGACAGAAACAATTTGACGCCTCACACAGCCACCAGGCCGGAGAACATCCCCATGACTAAGCCCTCGCTATCAAAGCGCCGACGGATGCCCTTGCCACGCCCCTTGCTCGCCGTGGCCGCAGCCGCCGTGCTGGCGGGCTGCTCGATGATCCCGACCTACGAACGGCCAGCCGCGCCGGTGGCGGCACAATGGCCCGATGCCACAACCGCCACGACCGCCGCGACCCAGGAAGTCAGCACGCCCGCTGCCGAGCTGACGTGGCAGGACTTCATAGGCGACGCGTCCTTGCGCGAACTGATCCGCCTGGCGCTGGCCAACAACCGCGACCTGCGCGTGGCGGTGCTCAATATCGAGCAGGTGCGCGCGGCCTACCAGATCCGCCGCGCCGACCAGTTCCCCACGCTGAACCTGGCAGCCACCGGACTGCGCCAGCCCAGTAGCGACGGCAGCGGTGGCATCGCCAGTGTCTATACCGCGGGCCTGGCGATGGCGTCGTGGGAGATCGACTTTTTTGGCCGCGTCGCCAGCCTGAAGGAATCGGCCCTGGCCCAATACCTGGCCACTGAAGAGGCGCGCAAGGCGGCGCAGACCAGTCTGATCGCTGCCGTGGCCAACACCTGGCTAAGCCTGCAGACCAACGACGAATTGCTGGCCCTGACGCAGCGCACGCTGGTCACGCGCGACGACTCGCTGCGCCTGACCAAGCTGCGCCTGGACAACGGTGCCGCCTCGGCGCTGGATTTTCGCCAGGCCGAATCGCTGACGGCGCAAGCGCGCGCCACCCTGGCCCAGCAGCGGCGCCTGCGCGCGCTGGACCTGAACGCGCTCACCCTGCTGGTGGGTCAGCCGCTGCCCGACGCCGCTGTGCGCCGCGCCGGGCCGCCCCAAGCAAGTACAGCCCCCTCGGGGGGCAGCGACGTACACGCGGTGACAGGCGAGGACGACGCCGTACGCCGCGCCGGGCCGCCCCAAGCAAGTACAGCCCCCTCGGGGGGCAGCGCAGTACGCGAAGCGACAAGCGTGGGGGCCATATTCCGCGATGTACCTGCCGGCCTGCCGTCCGACCTGCTCGCGCGCCGCCCGGACATCCGCCAGGCCGAGCAGCAACTGATCGCGGCCAATGCCAGCATCGGAGCGGCGCGTGCGGCGTTCTTCCCGCGCATCTCGCTGACCGCCAGCGCCGGCACCGCCAGCAACGAGCTCGCAGGCCTGTTCAAGAGCGGCGCCTGGGGCTGGACGCTGGCGCCACAGGCGCTGCTGCCAATCTTTGACGCCGGGCGCAACCAGGCCAATCTGAGCTCTGCCCATGTTGGCCGTGACATCGCCGTGGCGCAGTACGAAAAAGCGATCCAGACCGCCTTTCGCGAAGTGGCCGACGCTCTGGCCGGGCGCGCTACGCTGGACGAGCAGTTGCAGGCCCAGCAGGCGCAGGCGGACGCCGAGGCCGACCGCTTCCGCCTGGCCGACCTGCGCTACCGCAACGGCGTTGCCAGCTACCTGGAGCTGCTGGACGCGCAGCGCTCGCTGTTTGCGGTCCAGCAGGGCGTGGCGCAAACCCGGCTCGCGTATTTGCAAAACCAGGTCACGCTTTACAAGTCGTTGGGGGGTGGGGCGGCGGGGACGGCGCCCTGATTCGATAGAGAAGCTACTCAGCACGGCCTGCCCAACAAGGTCGTCGTGCTGAGAAGGCGCTGCTTCTACTTCTGCCAAATATTACGCATCAAATAGGGCTCTAGCCCTCATGGAATATGCGCATGCAGCTACTAACAACATAGCAACCGCAGGAAAACTTTACACATCAGGCTCCCCAGCTCGTGCGGATGTGACATGTAACGAATACATTCGGAACCAGTTCACCAAGCGGATAGACTGCTGGCATCGTCATAGATGCGGGCAGCCACAACTACAAGGGTTACTACACCTTAACTCAAAAGGACGAGGGATTCGTTAGGCCCACGAGCACAAATCATGCAGCCGAAGATTCAACAGATTTCCAAGATTGACGCGGCCCGGGCGCAACTTACCGAGGCAATCACGCTATTCTTCGAGCAACGAAGTGCTATCGCCATTCACACTCTTGTCATGGCCACCCACCAGCTATTACACGACTACACTGGTCGAGCGAAAAGCATGTTGAAGAACGAGCGTACCGTCCAAGAGTTCGGAAAAGAGCGGATTCACCGATATAACAAAGAATTCAATTTCTTCAAACACAGTGTCGACGACAAACACGACACGTTGCCCTTCGATACCGAACTTCATACCTACTTCCTCATCGACGCCATTTATTTGCTTGCGGCGGCCACTGGAGAATGGCCGCACGCGCATCAGGTGTTCAATCTATGGTTCATTTTGAAGCGTCCGTACATGGTTGAAACTAAGGAAGCAGTGGTGGCCATCGCACAGGCCAAGCTTGGAGGCTGGTCACATGAGAATCTCTCTGTCTTCCTTCGGCTCATTCGAGAGCCAACTCTGTTTGGTGTCAACCCGAAAGTCGCGGAATGAAACGCCGGTCTCATCCGCGCACGCCCACGCAGAATACACCAACCCGATCCAGAGCAAACCCGATTTGGTGCATCGCCCAACAACAGTGCGCACCCCTCGCGTAAGAACAAAACAGGCCTCCAGCCCCCGTGCAACATGCGCAAGCAGCTATTATTTATATAGCAATCAGTTTTTCAATAAAGCTGGCACAGTCATTGCATAGATAACTCCGAGACCCGCAAGGGTCATGCGAGGGTCCTGGTCCAACGGCGGGCTGGGAACTTCGTAACCGGACAAAGGCGTCCCCACTGGTTCCAAACGTACCGATACGTTTTGGGCTTCGTGCGGACGCCTTTTTTTGTTTTTTATTTCTGAAACACTTTTTACTTCAGGAGCTGTGCCATGACCGATCTTTTTAAAACCAGCCTCAGCCGACGCGCTGTTTTGCAAACTGCTGCTGTTGGCGCCGTAGGCATCAGCCCGGCCTTGCGCTCTGTGGTCTATGCCGCCGGCTCAGACGCACCGGAAAAAACCGAGGTCAAAATCGGCTTCATCCCGCTGACCGACTGCGCCAGCGTGGTGATGGCCTCGGTGCTGGGCATCGACAAGAAATACGGCGTCAAGATCATCCCGACCAAGGAAGCCAGCTGGGCCGGCGTGCGCGACAAGCTGGTCACCGGCGAACTCGACTTTGCCCACGTGCTGTACGGCCTGGTCTACGGCGTGCACCTCGGCGTCGGCGGTGCCAAAAAAGACATGGCCGTGCTGATGACGCTCAACAACAACGGCCAGGCCATCACGCTCAGCAAGAAGCTCGCCGACAAAGGCGCGGTGGACGGTGCCGGCCTGGCCAAGCTGATGGCGAGCGAGAAGCGCGAATACACCTTCGCCCAGACCTTCCCCACCGGCACGCACGCCATGTGGCTCTACTACTGGCTGGCGGCCAACGGCATCAACCCGATGACGGGCGCCAAGGTCATCACCGTACCGCCACCGCAAATGGTGGCCAATATGCGCGTCGGCAACATGGACGGCTACTGCGTGGGTGAACCCTGGGGCCACCGCGCCATCATTGACGGCATCGGCGTCACCGCCATCACCACGCAAGACATCTGGAAAGACCACCCGGAAAAAGTGCTGGGCACGACCGGTGAGTTCGTCAAGAAATACCCCAACACGGCCCGTGCCGTGACCGCCGCCATTCTGGAAGCCGGCAAATGGATTGACGCCAGCCTGCAGAACAAGAACAAGATGGCTGAGGTCATCGCCGAAAAGTCTTACGTCAACACCAGCGTCGACGCCATCAACCAGCGCATTCTGGGCCGTTACCAGAATGGCATGGGCAAGACCTGGGACGACCCCAACTACATGAAGTTCTACAACGAGGGCGCGGTGAACTTCCCCTACCTGTCCGACGGCATGTGGTTCCTGACGCAGCACAAACGCTGGGGCTTGCTCAAGGAGCATCCCGACTACCTGACTGTCGCCAAGCAGATCAACCAGATCGATCTCTACAAGCAGGCCGCCACCGCCAGCCATACGCCCGTGCCTAAAGACCTGATGCGCACGTCCAAGCTGATGGACGGTGCGGTGTGGGACGGCAAGGACCCGAAAAAGTACGCCGACAGTTTCAAAGTCAAAGCCTGAAAGGACCTCGCCATGGTTAGCGCAATTTTTCACTCTCCGCTGGAGACACGGGTGGCGCCAGCGGCGGCGTCCGCACCGTCTGCTATCAAACAAATAGCGGCTCACGTAGATTCGACGGGGGCTACAGCTCAAAAGGTCATTGAAACTCGGGCAAAAACACCGGTTTCACCGTTCGACTGGCGCGGCTTCTGGCTGGCCGTGCTGCCGCCGATTTTTGGCCTGGGTCTGCTGATCGGCGTGTGGGCCCTGGTGTCGATCTCGACCGCCAGCAGCATCCCCTCGCCTACCGAAACTTTCAAACAGGCTGTCGTCATTTTCTCGGACCCGTTTTACCGCAAAGGCCCGAACGACCAGGGCGTCGGCTGGAACATCCTGGCGTCGCTGGAGCGCGTGGCCGTCGGCTTCGGGCTCGCCGCTGCGGTGGGCATTCCGGCTGGTTTCATGATCGGACGTTTCGAATTTTTGAGCCGCATGTTCAACCCGCTGATCAGCCTGTTGCGCCCAGTGTCGCCGCTGGCCTGGTTGCCGATTGGCCTGCTGGTGTTCAAGGGCGCCAACCCGGCCGCCATCTGGACCATCTTCATCTGCTCGATCTGGCCCATGATCATCAACACCGCCGTCGGTGTGCAACGCGTGCCGCAGGATTACATGAACGTGGCGCGGGTGCTGAATCTGTCTGAATGGAAGATCGTCACCAAGATCCTGTTCCCCTCGGTGCTGCCCTACATGCTGACCGGCGTGCGCCTGGCCGTCGGCACCGCCTGGCTGGTGATCGTCGCCGCCGAGATGCTGACCGGCGGCGTCGGCATCGGCTTCTGGGTGTGGGACGAGTGGAACAACCTCAACGTCAAGAACATCATCATCGCCATCTTCGTGATTGGCATCGTCGGTCTGATTCTCGAATACGCCTTGATCAAAATCGCCACCGCATTTACGTTTGAAGAGGTGAAATCATGAATGACAAATACATCGAAATCTCCGGCGTCGAGCAGACCTTCAAGACCCGAAAAGGGCTATTCTGCGCGCTGCAAAACATCAACCTGACGGTGTCCAAGGGTGAGTTCGTCACCCTCATTGGGCACTCGGGCTGCGGCAAATCCACCCTGCTCAACCTGCTGGCCGGTTTGACCACACCCACGCAAGGCCACCTGCTCTGCGCCAACCGCGAAATCGCGGGCCCCGGCCCCGAGCGCGCCGTGGTGTTCCAAAACCATTCGCTCCTTCCCTGGCTGACCTGTTTCGAGAATGTCTACCTGGGTGTCGAGCGCGTCTTTGGCGCGGCCAATCGCACCACCGGCGCCGCGTCAGAAACCAAAGCCCAGCTCTCGGCCCGCACCGATGCCGCGCTGGCCCTGGTGGGTTTGACACCGGCCGCGCAAAAACGACCGGGCGAAATTTCGGGCGGCATGAAGCAGCGTGTCGGCATTGCCCGGGCGCTCGCCATGGAGCCTAAAGTACTGCTGATGGACGAACCCTTTGGTGCGCTGGACGCCCTGACCCGCGCCAAACTGCAGGACGAGCTGCTGGAGATCGTCACCCGCACCCAAAGCACCGTGGTGATGGTGACGCACGATGTGGATGAAGCCGTGCTGCTGTCCGACCGGATCGTGATGATGACCAATGGACCCGCAGCCACCATTGGCGAAATACTCAGCGTAGAACTACCCCGCCCGCGCAACCGGGTCGAGCTGGCCGAGAGCACCCACTACCTGCGCTACCGCAAAGCCGTGATCGATTTTCTGTACACGCGCCAGTCGCACGTGGAAAAACAGCTGGCCTGAGTCAAGCCCGGCATGGGCCGCCCGCCACTCGGCGCGGGCTGGGGCGCGCGTGCGTTGCTGGGCATAATGCACGCTGCCCGTCCCGCAGTTCAACCCCCATAGTGACCATGCCGAGTTTGTCAGAAGCGCCTCGTTCAACCGGCCGCATGTCGGTTCGCACGCAGCTTGTGCTGCTGGTGCTGACGATTCTGCTACCCGCCTTGTTCGCCTTGGGCTGGTTTCTGGCGCATGAGCGGGAGGAGTCACGAGAGCAGGCCTACGCCAGGATAGGCCAGGTGCGCGACAACGTGGCACGGTCCCTGGAAGCGTTTTTGCGTGACAAGGAAGCCGTCTTAAGTCGGCTGGCAGCCCGGCCGCGGGTACGCGCGCTGGACCCCAAAAATTGCGATCCGCTGATCCTCGACTACCTGGATGTGCATCCCGAGTTCGTCAACCTCGTGCTGCGCGATCTGGAAGGCAACGCAATTTGCCCGGCGTTACCGGATACGCCGCCCGCAGCCGGGGTCCGCCAGCTGACCTGGTTTGAGCAGGCGGTTCGCGCCACCGGTTTTCGTGCCTCGGATGCGGTGCCGGGCCCGGTCGCCAGGCAATGGAGCACGGTACTGAGCTATCCGGTGCGCAACGAGGCCGGCCAGGTCAGAGGCCTGCTGACCCTGCCGGTGGACTTGCTGCGACTCCAGCAGCAACTGTTGGCGTCCGCTCCGAACGATGTGCTGGTGACCGTGGCGACCCATGAAGGCAAGGTGCTGCTGCGTTCGGCTGACGCGCAGGTGGGGATCGGCCAGCTGGCTCCCGCAGGCGACGGCGTGCTCAGCGTGCTCGCTTTCACGCGCACCGCCGGTTCGCTGTGGCGGGTGGTGGCCGAGGTGCCAGAGTCCGTGGCGCTGGCCGAGTCCAACCGGACCATTCGCAACGCGGTGCTCGCCAGCCTGGCCTTGCTGACCTTGGCCTTGGCGCTGGCCTGGCGCATTGGCTTGCGTCTGGTACGACCGATTGCGCAACTGGCGCAGGCGGTGGCTAAAGTGACCGGCGGCGATACCGGCGCCCGGGTGGCCCCACTCGATGGTCCACGCGAAGTGATCTCGGTGGCGAACCAGTTCAACCGCATGCTCGATGCGCGGGACCAGTATGAAGCCGCGCTGCGCGAAAGCGAGGCCCACTCCCGGGCCTTGTTGGCGCACTTGCCAGTCGGCGTGATCGTGCACGGTGTTGACGCCCGCATTCTGGACAGCAATCCGATGGCCGGTACCCTGTTGCGCCAGACTGCCAAGCAACTGCGTGGCAAGACCGCGACACTGGCCGTGTGCAAGCTTCTCAGGGCCGATGGTTCGGTCATGCCGACGACGGAGTACCCAGTCAACGTGGTGTTGTCGACGGCCCAAAGTGTCAGAGACCTGATTGTGGGCGTGGTCTGGTCGGCGCACGAGCCGCCGGCCTGGGTCTTGTGCAACGCCTACCCGGTGCTGGATGGGCAGGGACAGATCACGCAAGGGGTGGTGATCTTTGTCGACATCACGGCGCGCAAACGCGCGCAGGATGAGCAGCAGCGCGTGCAAGAGCGTTTGCAATTGATCCTGCGCGGCATCGACGAAGCGCCGTGGGATTCGGACTTGATCACCGGCGAGGTTTATTTCTCGCCACGCTGGTGGCAGATGCTGGGCTACGAGGCCGATGAACTGCCAGCGGATTTGGCACAGTGGGAGCGTCTGCGTCACCCGGATGAGGTGCGCCGGGTGGATGAGACCTTGGCGGCGGCGCTCAAAGGTGACGCCGAGTCCTTCCAGATAGAGCACCGCTTGCGCCACAAGCAGGGGCACTACATGGCGGTGCTGTCACGCGGCTATATCCTGCGCAACGCCCAAGGTCAGCCGCTTCGCCTCTCGGGCACCAATACTGACCTGACCGAGCGCAAAAAGTCCGAAGCCAACCTTCGGGACAGCCAGAGCCAGTACCAGGAGTTGGTGGAATGGTCGCCCGTGGGGCTGTCGGTGCAACAACACGGGCGCATCGTCTACGTCAACCCGGCAGCGGTGCGCCTGTGGGGGGCGGTCAGCGCCGATGAATTGGTGGGAACCCCGATCGAGGCGCGTTTTCATCCGTTGTTTCGGGCCTCGGCGCTGGAGCGCATTCGGGCCATCATCGAAAACGGCATTCACGCATCACTGCGTCAGTCCAGGTTTCTCAAGCTCGATGGCCGCGCTATCGACGTCGAGACCCAGGGCATGCCGATTCAATATCGGGGTGAAGCCGCCATCCAGATCAGTTTTCAGGACATCAGCGCGCGCATGCAGGCCGAGAATACGCTGCGCGAGAGCGAGGCGCGCTTTCGCACCCTCACGCAGCTATCGTCCGACTGGTACTGGGAACAGGATGAGAACTTCCGCTTCATCATGCTCAGCGGCCAAGTGGCCGGCAGCACCGGGCTCACCAGCCAGGAACATCTGGGCAAGACCCGCTGGGAGCTCCCGACGCTGAATCTGAGCGAGGCCGATTGGGAGCGGCATCGCGAGGTCATCCATGCGCATCAGGAGTTCCGCGATTTCGAGATCCGCCGTCCGGATACCAACGGACTCATGCGCTGGGCATCGGTCAGCGGCGCGCCCATGTTCGATGTCAAGGGGGTGTTCCGGGGTTATCGCGGCATCGGACGTGACATCTCCGCACAAAAGCAGGCCGCCGACCAGATCCATCGCCTGGCCTTCTATGACGCGCTGACCAGCCTGCCCAATCGGCGTTTGTTGCTGGACCGGCTCAAGAAGGCGCTGCAGACCAATGCGCGCCATCACATGTGCGGCGCCTTGCTGTTCATTGATCTGGACAACTTCAAGACCCTTAACGACACGCTGGGCCATGACGTGGGCGATGTCTTGCTGCAACAGGTGGCCGCGCGCCTGGTGAGTTGCGTGCGGGAAACCGATACCGTGGCCCGCTTGGGTGGCGATGAATTTGTGCTGGTGCTGGAAGACCTCGACGAAGACGAGCTCAATGCCGCTTCACAGGCGGATGTCGTTGGCCAGAAAATTCTCACGGCGCTCAACGTTCCGTATCAGCTGGCCGGTCGCGAGCACCGCAGTTCGCCCAGCATCGGCATCACCCTCTTCGGCTCGCCCATCCAGGGGGTTGACGATCTGCTCAAGCAGGCGGATCTGGCGATGTACCAGGCCAAGGCCGCCGGGCGCAATACCTTGCGATTTTTTGACGTGGGCATGCAGTCTGAGGTTGACAGCCGGGTGGCGCTGGAATCGGACTTGCGTGACGGCCTGCAAGGCGGAGAGGAGCTGCTCCTGCATTTTCAACCCATCCTCGGGATCCATGGCCGGGTGACGGGCGCGGAGGCCTTGGTACGCTGGCAGCAGCCTCGGCGCGGGCTGGTCATGCCCGACGAGTTCATCCCCCTGGCGGAAACGACCGGCCTGATTTTGCCCTTGGGGCGCTGGGTCTTGCGCGCGGCCTGCGAGCAGCTGGCCCTGTGGGCCAGGCGGCCCGAGACCGCGCACCTGACCTTGGCGGTCAACGTCAGTGCGCGTGAGCTGCGCGAACCTGGTTTCGTGTCCCAGGTCAAAGAAACCCTGAAGCGAGCGGAGGCCACGCCGAACCGTTTGCGACTCGAACTCACCGAAAGTGTGCTGGCGGATCGGGTGGAGGACATCATTGTCAAAATGACAGAACTCAAGGCCCTCGGCGTCGGGTTCTCGCTGGACGACTTCGGCACCGGCTATTCGTCTTTGAGTTACCTCAAACGGTTGCCGCTGGACCTGCTCAAAATTGACCGCTCGTTTGTGCGTGATGTACTCAGTGATCCCAACGATGCCGCGATTGCGCGCACCATCATCGCTTTAGGCCAAAGCCTGGGCTTGTCAGTGGTCGCCGAAGGCGTGGAGACCGAGGCGCAGCGTGCATTTCTGGCGCTCAATGGCTGTTTCGCGTACCAGGGCTACCTATTTGGCCGCCCGATGCCGATTGCTCAATTCGAGGCCTTCATGACAAAGCTCGGATAAGCAGACGCCCAAAACCCGCCTGGCGCCGTCAAAACAGTCCATGCAATTCCAAAATGGTGCGCACTATATTGTGCAATGCACCAAATATATTTGAAAAAGACGACTTCGACCGCTCCCGGACAAACGAAATTCCCTAAAAACTGGCACGAGTTTCGCTACGGTGCATGGATCAATCTAAATCAAGGATATGCACCATGGTGGGTTTTCGTAGTTTCTTGAAGAGCGGCCATTCGCCCACACTCTTCGCCGCATTTTTGTACTTTACTTTTTCATGTTCCATCTGGGTGCTGAACGGGGCCATGGCGCCCTTCATCTCTGAAACCTTCAACTTAAGCCCGGCGCAAAAAGGGTTGATGCTGTCCATCCCCATTCTGGCGGGCGCCCTGATGCGCTTCCCGCTGGGCATCCTGTCGCAGTACATCGGCCGCAAAAAGGCCACGCTGGTCGAGATGAGCCTGATCGCCGTCGCCATGCTGTTCGGGTTTTTCTTCGTGAAAACCTTCAACAATCTGCTGGCCATGGGCGTGCTGCTGGGCATCGCGGGCGCCAGCTTTGGCGTCGCCCTGTCACTGGGCGCGGGCTCTTTCCCGCCCAGGAACAAAGGCCTGGCCATGGGGCTGGTGGGCGCCGGCAATGTCGGCACGGCGGTGTCGGTGCTGATTGCCCCGCCCCTGGCGCAGGCGTTTGGCTGGGTCGCGGTCTACGGCATGGCCGCCGTGGCCATCAGCATCCCGATGGTGGTGATGATTGTGTTTGCCAAGGAACCCGACGACCTGGACGCGCACGCCAGCTTCAAAGAGCATATTGCCTGCCTGTTCGAGAAAGACGGCTGGGCGTTCAGCCTGATTTACGCCGTGACCTTTGGCGGCTTTATCGGCCTGGCCACCTTTTTGCCAACCTATTACTACGACCAGTTCGGCGTCAGCAAAGTGCAGGCCGGCCAGCTCACCATGCTGGCGGCCTTCATGGGCGCTGCGTTGCGCGTGTTTGGTGGCTGGATTTCCGACCGCTGGGGCGGCATCAACACGCTGAGCGTGGTGCTGCTGACCGTCGCGGCCACCCTGCTGCTGTGCGGCCTGGCAGGCGGCTCGCTGGTGGCCACCACGCTGCTGGTCATGCTGTGTTTCTCAGCCCTTGGCGCCGGCAACGGCGCGCTGTTCCAGCTGGTGCCGCTGCGCTGGCCCCTGGCCACTGCCGTGGCGGGCTCGATGATTGGTGAATTCGGCGCTCTGGGCGGCGGCCTAGTGCCCAACGCCATGGGCTTGTCCAAGCAATACGCCGGCAGCTACGCCTGGGGTTTTGTCATTTTCGCGGTGCTGGCGCTGGTGATGCTGGTGATGCTGCGCGTCATGCAGATTCGCTGGACCCGGACCTGGGCAGAGAAAGGTGGGCGGGCACGCACCGCCTGAAGTGATGGGGCCGGACAGGGACCGGCCCGCTCTTCAATCTTTAAATCAGTTTCGAATACTTCGCCGTCGTTTGCTGGGCCAGGTATTTGTCAAACACCATGCCCACCGCACGCACGAACATCCGCCCCTTCGGCGTGACCTGAATGCTGTGGGCATCCACCTTGATCAGTTCGGCTTCCACAAAATGCTGCAATTGCGTCAGCTCATGCGCGAAGTAAGTATTGAAATCAATGCCGTAAGCCTTGTTGATGGCCGCAAAATCGACCGGCCCGCTGCACATCAAGGTCATGATCACCTGGCGCCGCAACACATCGTCATCGGTTAACACAAAGCCTTTTTCGATCGGCAGTTGATCGGCATCCAGATGTTCGTAATAGGCCTTCAAGGTACGCACCGACTGGCTGTAGGAATGCCCCACCTTGCCGATGGCAGAGACGCCAAAGCCAATCAGGTCGCAGTCGGCGCGCGTGGTGTAACCCTGAAAGTTGCGGTGCAGGGTCTTGTCCAGGCGCGCCTTGTTCAACTCGTCATCCGGCTTGGAAAAATGATCGAGACCGATGTAGATGTAGCCAGCATCGAGCAGGCGGCGCACCGACATCAGGAAGATCTGCAGGCGCGCCTCGGCCGACGGCAGATCGCTGGCCACAATCAGGCGCTGCGCCTTGAAGCGGCTCGGCAGATGGGCATAGTTGTACAGTGCGATGCGTTCCGGCGCGAGTTCAATCACGCGGTCCAGCGTGCGGTTGAAGCTTTCCAGCGATTGCTTGGGCAGGCCGTAGATCAGATCGGCATTGATCGACTCAAAGCCCGCCTTGCGGCTGGCCGTGATGGCCTTCTCGACCATCTCGAACGGCTGAATCCGGTTGACCGACTGCTGCACCGCCGGATCAAAGTCCTGCACGCCGAAACTGGTGCGGTTGAAGCCCAATTCGGCCAGCATCGCCATGGTGTCGTCGCTGACGGTGCGCGGGTCGATCTCGATCCCGAGTTCGGCGTCCGGCAAGAAATCAAAATGGCTGCGCAGCATCGCCATCAGCTCGCGCAACTCTGCCGGGCTTAAAAAAGTCGGCGTGCCGCCGCCGAAATGCAGCTGCGCCGCGCGCCGGTCGGGGCCAATCCGGGCCGCCACCAGCGCCATCTCCTTGGCCAGGTAACGCAGGTACTCGGTGGTGCGGCCGTGATCCTGGGTGATGATCTTGTTGCAGGCGCAAAAATAGCAAAGCGACTCGCAGAACGGCAGATGGACGTAGATCGACAGCGGTGGATTCTTGATCCCGGGCGCGGTGCGCTGCGCCAGATAATCCATATAAGTCTGCTCGGTGAACTCCGGATTAAAACGATCCGCCGTCGGGTAAGAGGTGTAGCGTGGCCCCAGTGTGTCGTAGCGGCGTATCAGTTCTTCTGAAAATTCTATGTCTGGCAAAGTATTCATGAGGTTACCTATCAGTTACGTTTTACAGCCTCTTGCGCCTTGTGTTTGCCCGACAAGGGAGAAACTCGTCAAATTCGTTAAAAGTCGTCTGAGTCTACGACGGTTGCTGCCAATCAACTTTTGACCCATCCGCTGATTATCGGTTGATCGGGCTGCGTTTGCCGGAACTAAAAGGGTGGCCGGGCGCGCAACACGAGGACCGCGTTCGTGCCGCCAAACGCGAACGAGTTCGACAGCATGGTGCGCACGGCAAGGCCGTCGCGCGCCGCATTCGGCACGTAGTCCAGGTCGCACGCCGGGTCCGGCGTCTGCAAATGCATGGTCGGCAAGGCGACCGCGTGCTGCATCGCCAGCAGAGACAACACGCATTCCAGCGCGCCCGCGGCCCCCAGCAGATGGCCGTGCAGCGCCTTCGTGGCACTGATCGGAATACGGTAGGCACGGTCACCAAACACCGCCTTGATCGCTGCGCTCTCGACCGCATCATTGGCCTGGGTGCCGGTGCCGTGGGCATTGATGGCATCGACGGCTGACGGCGCCAGTGCGGCCGACTGCAGCGCCGCGCGCATCGCCGCCGCCTGGCCTTCGACGCTGGGTCGTGTGATGTGGCTGGCATCGGTTGACAAGCCGTAGCCGAGGATTTCGCCATGGATTGGCGCGCCGCGGGCGACCGCGTTGTCCCAGGGCTCCAGCACCAGCATCGCCGCACCCTCGCCGAGCACCATGCCGCTGCGGTTTTTTGAGAACGGCTTGCACGAGGCGGACGGCTCATCCACATCGATGCTGGCCAGCGTGTGCAGCGCCTCCCAGGCCTTCAGGGAGCCGAACGAGAGCGGCGCCTCGGTGCCTCCGGCAATGGCCATGTCGATGCTGCCGCTGGCAACGCGCAGCCACGCCTCACCGATCGCCACGGCGGACGACGAGCAGGCGGTCGAATAGGTCAGGTTCGGGCCGCGCAAGACGTGCTCGATGCCAATCCAGGCGGCGGCTGCGTTGTGCATGCCCATCAGCACGGTGAACGGCTTGATGCGGTCTGATTCATCGCCGTAGAGCGTCTTGTAGCCGTCGTCGCTGGTCTGCGAGCCGCCCATCCCGGTGCCGACGAAGACACCGGCCCGGCTACGGTCAATGGGATCCCCGTCACATCGGGCATCGAGCAGCGCCTGATTGGCGGCGACGACGGCAAACTGGCTGACCCGGTCCAGCATGCGCAACTTCGGTGGCTCAAAATGATCAGCACCCTCAAAATGCGCCGTGGCCGCCAGCGGCGCGGCCAGTCGATGGGCAAACGACACCTCCAGGCGCAGGATGGCGGAGCGCCCCGCATGCGCATTGACGTACACCTCGGCCGCGCTGTTGCCAAGCGGCGAGACGACGCCGATGCCGGTGACCGCGACCCGTCTCATGTCGCCTGTGAAGTGGGGGCCATGGCGGCGCCCGTCTGCGCAACACCACCGTGTTGTACCGCGATGAGATCGTCGATGAAACGCACCACGTCGCCGATGGTGGGCAGCAGCACCTGCTCCGGCGGCAGCTCAATCTTGAATTCGTCCTCGACGTTGAACAGCAGTTCGGCGACGCCGAGCGAATCGATGCCCAGCCCTTCCAGCGGCGCGTCGAGCGTCAAGGCTTCGGGCGCGAGCTTGTAGTCTTTGACCAAAATAGCACGGAGTTGCTCGAAAGTTGTCGTCATGATGTCTCCTCTATTGTCGTCATGTTAGGTCCACCGGATCAGCGGCGCAACGTACCTTGCCGCCCCATCGCGCACCCAGCGTCAGGAGCCCGGGCCAGGCCCGGGCCAGCGCCAGCAGCGGCGCGGCGCCAGCCGGGCGCATCGCCACGTTGGCGAAGGCTGCAGCCAGGCGCAGCCGCGGCTCGAATTGGCGCCGCCACTGTGCCGCATAGCGACGTCCGGCCTCGCATTGCCAGACCTGTACGGGTGCGTCTTTGCGCCGCTCGTCGTCGAGCAACTGCAGACAAAGCAGCCACGCCGATTGCAGCGCCATGCTCATGCCCTCGCCAATGATCGGATGCGCCTCGCCCGCGGCATTGCCGATGCGAAACAAACCGTCGTCATCGGTCAGGCGAATGCCAGGATCAAGCGGCCCGGCTGCCAGCCAGGGCCCGTCGCGGGAAGCCGCCTGCAACGCGACGCGCACGCCGACGCACGCGCGCTGGAGCATGGCTTCGACCACCTCACCGGCGCGCAAGCCAGGCGATGCGTGCCGCCAGGCGTCGAGACGATCGCGGCGGACACAGCAGGCCACCGTGGTCACACCGCCGCCCGCCACCACCATGCCACCATAGCCGCCGTCAAAAGAGAGAACCGGCAACAAGCCCTCGTCCAGCTTTGCCTCGCGAAAATTGGCCTTGAAGGCGATCAGGTCGGAAGCCCTATGAGCCACGCGCCGACGCGGCCGACTCGAAGGCAGCAGCTCCCATGAGCCGTGCGCATCAATGACAATCGGGGCGCGCAGGGTCAGCGTTTCCTGTGAATCCATGGCGCGAACTTCGCAACGCCAGTCACCGGGCGTGCCGTCGATGGCCTGCACGGACCAGGGCTGCAGTATGTGCGCGCCGCTTGCGCGGGCCTGCGCCAGCAGCAAGGTGTCAAGCGTCTCGCGACCGAGCGCCCTGCCCCATCGGTACTTGTCATGCGCGGCGGCCGGCAGATCGGCCACCACCGTGCGCTCGCCGCGCATCAGCGCGACTTGGCGTAATTCGGGTCCGGCATCGGCCTCGAACGCAGGCCCGATGCCCAGGGCCTCCAGCAAAGGCAGGTTGCTCGCCGCAATGCATTCGCCGCAGACCTTGCGGCGCGGAAAGCGCTGCTTCTCAATCAACGCGACCGACCAGCCGACCCGCGCCAGGAGGATCGCGGCCGACGACCCGGCCGGACCCGCGCCGACGATGAGCGCATCGAACCCGGTCCTCATCCGTTCGCCGCCAGGCGCCGTGCGCGAAAGCAATGGCTGAAAAGACCTGCCGAATATTCCTGCAACTGCCATTCAACACCCTGGGTCGGCCACAGCGCCGTGAGCTCGTTCCGGCAAAAACCTGCGCGCACGCTCAGCACCGCGTCTTCGCGCGTCACTGCATTGGCGCCGATGGCGCCAACCAGGTGACTGCCTGCGAGTGCGAGCCAGGCGCGGCGCGGCTCGCAGACGAAGAACTGGTCGGCGTTGGCCGCAATGGCCGTGAGTAGCGCGGTGAGCTGCGCGCCTTCGAAATGGTGCAGAAAAAGGTTGGCGACTATCAAGTCCCAGTGCGCCGTTGCGCGGCCCCTTAAGCGCGCGTCGGTGGCGTCAGCCGCCCAATCGAAGACGTCGACCACTTTGACGACCGCACTCCAGCCAAGCTCGCCGTAACGCGCTATCGTTGCGCGCTCAATCAGGGTTTGGCGGTCCAGCAAGGTCAGCTCGACCTGCGGCCAGGCAGGTGCCAGCGCCCGGGCAACGCCGAGCATCAGGCGGCCATCCCCGGCGCCGAGTTCGAGCACCCGCAACGGCGCCGCCGTCCGGCGCGACGCCGTCATGTCTTTCAATGCCCGCGACACAATCGAGCGCGTGCCCATTGCGCGATGAAGGCGCCTCAGGTCGCGACGCGAGCGCATCGCTGCGGGGTCGTCCGCGGCGAGACCATCGAGCGTTTCGACGGCAACAATCCGGGGCATCATCCACTCACCCGCAGCAAGGCGCCGTGGCAGCTGAAGCCGGCGCCGAACGACGAAAGCCACCACCAGCCGCCGGGCGCTTCGTCCGCCAGTGCGGCCTGAAGGACAAAGTAGACAAACGCGCTCGACAAGTTGCCGTACTCGCGCAACATCGCGGCGCTGTAGCGGAAGTCTTCGGCTTCGAGTTCGAATACCCGCTCCAGCGCGAGCAGCACGTCGCGCCCGCCCGCATGCATGATCCAGGCGCTCACGTCGGCCGTGCGCAAACCGGCACGCTGCAGCACGGTGTCACGCACCCTTCGCGCATAGTCAGCGGCCAGCGTCGGCACGGCGCGCGTCAGGATGTTGCGCAGCATGCCGTTGCGCTGCTCAAACATCAGCGCCTGGCGTTCGCCCGGGTTGATCAATGACGTGCTGTCGGTCCACTCGATACGCCGCCCACCCGGATCGGGTCGGCGCGACAGAACCGCCGCCCCAGCGCCGTCTCCGAACAGGCAGGCACTGATCAACACGCCGGGGTCGTTGTCGAGGTACATTGCGGCGCTGCTGACCTCGACGCAAATCGACAGCACGTGCTCACACGCGTTCGATGCCAGCAAGGCGCGGCCAAGCTGAAAATTCGGCAGCGCGGCTGCGCAGCCCTGGCCGACCAGATCGAAGGCCTGCACATCGGCGCGCAGGCCCAGGCGCTCGACCACATGGCCCGAGAGGCCGGGGCACAGGTAACCGGTGCAGGTGCTGACGATGACGGCACCGATGTCGCTCGCCGCCAGCCCAGCTCGCGCGAGCGCACGCTCGCCGGCCTGGGCCGCGAGCGCCGGTGCGTGGGTCAAAAAGCGCCGCGCCAGCGTGTCCGGGTCGATCCGGAAGACCTCGTCGAGCGAGTCAAGCGCAAGGCGACGCGCCTCGATCCCGTTGTCGCGCTGCAGCACGGTGCGGGCGATGAAATGGGCGCGCGCGTCCAGCCGCGAAAACCAGTCGGATTTCTGGAACGCGTCCAGGCACTCGGCCTTGGTATAGCGCGCCGCTGGCGTCGCGATACCGATTCCGCGAAAGTACATGGCTGCAGAGGGTTCGAATAGAGGCGGCATAGAGGGAGATTGCAGGACTTTGATAATTTGTGCCGATGCGAGGCTTATTCCGTAGAATGTTTTTTCACCCAGGCAACGTACTGGGTCATCCAGTTCTGCAGGAATTTTTTGCTTTCTTCACTGAGGTTGCCAGCGCCATCGAACAAGCCATCCTTCGCGTGGATAAAGGCTTCGGGTTGGCCCAGCGTAGGCACGTCCAGGTAGGCCAAAATATTGCGCAGATGCTGTTGCGCCATCGACGTGCCGATGGCACCGACCGAAGCGCCCAGCACGCCGGCGGGTTTACCGACCCAGGCACTCTGGCCATAGGGGCGCGAGGCGTGGTCAATCGCGTTCTTCAGAACACCGGGGATAGAGCGGTTGTATTCGGCCGTGACGAAGAGAAGACCCTGCGAAGCCGTGATTTCGGCCTTCAGCCGCTTCACCGATTCAGCAGGGTGTGCGTCGTCGTCCTGGTTGTAAAGCGGCAAGTCGCCGATTTGCACTTGCTTGAACGAGAATTCTGGCGGCGCCAGCTTGACGATGGCGTTCGCCAACTGGCGGTTGAATGAATCGCGACGAAGGCTGCCGACAACAACGGCTATCTGGTATTGCGCCATGACTATCTCCTGTGAACGTAAAGGGGCTACCGTACAAGGGGCGTCCCTACTGGTCTGTGCGGTAGGCCACAGTTGCGGCGCGGGCGAGTCAGGCGTTAGGGACGGAAGGTGACCTGGCCCCGAATTTCCCCGCCTGGATGGGCTGCGGTGTGCAGATTCAGATACCACTTTCCTGCCATCAAATCGCTTTCCTGTGCCGCTGTGAGCGTCGCCATTCCCTTGATCGGGCTGGCCAGGCTCCCGCCGAGCGGGACCACCACGCCCGCGTTTTGTCCCGCCATGGCCGGACCGTGGAAGTGTCCACCCGTGGTCGGACCGCTCAAGCCAGCGTAGGTGACGGTCCAGCTCAGAACGTGGGTGTCTTTGTTCAAGCTAGCGTCCAGCGAGCCAGTCGCCGCGCTGGTATTCGCGGGGACCTCGCTCGCCCCGGAGAGGCTGGCCGAGACGCTGCTGGCGTGAGGCATCATGCTGCAAGCGCCGAGCCCGAGCACACTGGCGAGCAAACCGCTGTAGATCGCAGTACGGAATTGAATCATGGCTGTCTCCTGAAGGTTAAGGAAAGTTGGATGACTGGAACCTTGAATGGTGCACATCTGACTGGCGCACAAAGGGCATGGAATAGCCCTCGTCGCCATCTTCACACGCTGCGCACCATGAAACAATAACAGGCCGATGCGTCTTTCGCAATGCTTGATTAAACTCGCGCCTGCCAGGACGTGAATTTATGGAGGTATTCGTGAACCCAATGCGCAATTCGACAACGGCAATTCAGCGTACCGAGGCGACCCCAGGGCGGGACAACAAATACCTTTCTGTCCGTCAGGCCACACGGGCGCTCGCGGATCCGCTGTCGGCGGAAGATTGCGCCATCCAATCGATGCCGGAGGCTAGTCCGGTGAAGTGGCATCTGGCGCACACAACGTGGTTTTTCGAAACTTTTGTGCTGGAGCCACACCAGCCCGGCTATTGCGGCTTCGATCCCGCGTATCGCGTTCTCTTCAATTCCTACTACAACACGGTGGGCGACAAGCATCCACGACCCGAACGCGGCATGCTGTCACGCCCCGGCCTCGAGGAGGTGCTCGCCTATCGCCAGCACGTCGACGAGGCCATGCTCGCCCTGCTGTCCATGGCGCCATTGCCGGTGGAAGTCGCCAACCTGATTGAACTGGGCTTGCATCACGAGCAACAACATCAGGAGCTCATTCTCACGGACTTGAAGCATCTGCTCTCACGCAATCCGCAAAAGCCGACCTACCAAAAACCATGGCCGCTGACGCCGATCCACGCGCGCGATCCACGATGGTTCGCCTTCAAAGAGGGCCTGTATGAGATCGGTCACTCTGGCAATGATTTCTGCTTCGACAACGAGACGCCACGCCATCGTGTCTGGCTTGACGCGTTCCAGATCGCCTCCCATCCGGTGACGCACGGCGATTTCATCGAATTCATTGCCGATGGCGGCTATCGTCGCCCGGAACTGTGGCTGTCCGCCGGATGGGAAGCGGTGGCCGCGCGCGGCTGGCAGGCGCCCGGGTATTGGACGCAGCGCGATAGCCAGTGGCATGCCTTCACCCTGCATGGCGAGGTGCCGGTGGACCCCAACGCACCAGTCTGTCACGTCAGCTTTTTCGAAGCGGACGCCTTTGCGCGTTGGGCCAACGCCCGGCTGCCAACCGAAGCCGAGTGGGAAATCGCCGCGCGTGAGCTACCGCGCACAGGCAATTTTCTCGAAAGTGGCGCCCTGCACCCCCTCGCACTGCGTGAGGCCGGGGCCGATGGCGTGCTGGCGCAGGCTTTCGGCGACGTCTGGGAATGGACCCGCAGCGACTATGGGCCTTACCCCGGCTTCCAACCCGCTGCGGGCGCGGTCGGCGAATACAACGGCAAGTTCATGTGCGGCCAGTACGTGCTGCGCGGCGGCTCGTGCGTCACACCGGCCAGCCATATCCGCGCGAGCTACCGCAATTTCTTCCCACCCGAGACGCGCTGGCAATTCTCCGGCCTGCGGCTCGCGCGCGAGGTTTGAAGACGCAAGTGAAATGCCTTGCGGCGCGGTGCGCTGAGTCCGTCGCATCAAGCGCATTCACGCTGGACTGGTTTCCCGGTATTCGCTGACCGAAGCCGAGATGACATCCCGTGCAACGGCAGTTTCTTGCTCGGTACGGGTGTCCACCACCAGCACAAGCTGTCCGCTTGAGATCGCGTCGCGAACCCGATCCGAAAACCATCCTTCCTTCTCCTTGGGCTTAGTCACCGCGCGGGCGATGGCACCGGTCACGGTGCCGATGGCGCCGTCTATGAGTACGTCTTTCAGCACTGCATTGCTGTGCGTTTGCGGCGCGAGTCTAGGCGAAGCCGAGTCGGTTTCGAATAGCTCTAGTCGTTCTCGCGGCACCCCCCGCTCGACCAGGGTAAGAAATACTATGTTTGCCTCGTCACGACTGACAAAGAAACCCAACACATGATGGCGGTATTCATCCATGGCACCTCCTGTTAAAAGACCCGCGCAAGACGGATAGGCTCAGAGCGTATCCCGCCGTACCCTGATGCGTCTGTACGCAGCCGTACGCAGAAGTGAACAAGCTCCGGTTCGCAACCCCCGGGACGTACTGGTCGGGTCGGCCCAGCGCAAGGGCGTGTACCTGGCTAGAGAGCGGGGGCACCCCCCGGTGCCAGCTCAGTCAGTTCCTCGATCATGAAGGTCCCATAGTGCTGCCCGGCGACTGCTTTCGTTGCACGCGCCACCGCAGCGACGCGTTCGGCCTGCGCGTCGTCGGGGGCGTGCACGACCAGGAAGCTGCATCCGCTTTGCGCCAGCACGCCGTGCGCCTTGACCAAGTCCAGCTCATACCCGAATGACGCGAGCGGGCTCGCAGCTTGCAACTCCGCATCGACTTGGGCCTGCATTTCCGCTGGCGCGTAGCGGACCAATGCCGATTCAACGAACCCCTGCTCGACCAAGGCAGTCACTGCAGCCTGCATGTCAGCATCGGACCGAAATGCGATGACGGTGTGTCCCACCGGCTTGAAGACACCCAATACTTTGGGCGGATCAGTCTTATTCATGTAAAAACTCCTGAGAAGTGTGATCTGGTGGAGACGATCTCGTTCACGCCGTGCCAATCTCCTTGTAATCGCCAACCGACGCCTGAATGACGTCCCGTGCGATCACGGTCTCCTGCTCCGTCCGGGCCTGTACCACCAGAACGATCTGCCCACTTGCAATGGCATCGCGAACCAGCGCCGATAGCCAGCCGTCCTTGGTCCCGGCGTCGGGTGCAGGGCTGGTTACAGCGCCGGCCGTGGCGCCAAGCAAGCCACCGATGCTGGCGCCCCAGCCCAGCATCACGAGAGGAGCGAGCAATGGGCTGGCGACGAACAGACTCACATTTGCCGCCACCAGCGCCACCTCCGCCAGCGCGCCGAGCCCGGCGCCCACAGCGGTCCCAATGGTGCCATCGACAAGTACGTCCTTCAGCACCGCGTTGCTGTCCGCTTTCGGCACGGGTGCCGACGTGGCCGAGTCGGTTTCGAAGATCTGCAGCCGTTCCCGCGGCACGCCCCGCTGGACAAGCTTGACAGCCGCACCTTCAACGTCGTCACGGTTGGCAAAAAAGCCAGATACATAGTGACGGTATTCGTCCATAACATTTCTCCTCGGCATCATCCGTTCAAAACAGATACGGATTAACGTTACCCGGCATACCCCGGCAGGTCTGTGCGTCGCCGCACAAATGAACCCTGCGAAGGACTCATTTTGGCCGCGGACGAGTCAGCTTGGGCTGCACCGCCTGCAGCCGGCCGGCACGCAACTCAACCACCGTCTGCATCACCGCGCGCGCTACATTGCGCGCTTCCTCTTGCACCGGCAGATCGCGATCCAGCGCTTCATGACTACTGGCATAGGGCTCGAAGTAGCCGATGTAGCGGTCCAATCGCGCCTGCACACCAGCGTCGATAAAGCCCATCCAATCGAGCCAGTCCGACAAGGCGCGGCGCGAATCCTCAATGCCCGCTACGTCGCCATGGACAATCAGCCCATAGGCACGCCCGGCCAGATGCTGGGGGTAGTCCCAGCCGGCCATCTCCAGTTCCTTGGCCTTGCCTGCCTTCTTGCCTGAGGTAGAAGTGGGGTCAGGATTGCCGCCATCAGCGCACACCAGGCGGTCGATCATCAGCTTCAGGGGGCTGGGGCTTTGGTACCAGTACACCGGCGTGACGATGATCACCGCATGGGCTGCAGTCCAGCGCTCGTAGATCTCGGCCATCCAGTCGTTGGTCTGATTCAGCGCGTGGTTGGGGTAGCAACTGCATGGCCAGTGGCATAGCGGCATCGCGGTGGACGCACAGCCCTTGCAGGGGTGGATCTTTCGGCCGTAATCGGACGTAAGCAAGCTCAGGTCGAGCACATCGGGCAGGATGTCAGCCTGCGCCAGCGTTTCGCGTGCGATTTGCAGCAGCCGGAAAGTCTTGGACATCTCGCCCGGACAGGTGCCGTCGTTGCGCGCCGAGCCGCAGATCAGCAATACCCGGGACGGACCGGTCGGATCCGCACAGCGCAATTGGGCCGCGTCGATGCGCTGCTTCGTGGCAATCCACTCGGTGGACAAATCGTAGTCCGGATCCGCATAGCCCGGGCCGGCTTTCTGCGTGAAGGGGGCCTTGCGGCCCTCCATGTAGGCGTCCCAGGCGATCGCTTCAAGACGCGCGATGGACGGGTCTTCGGCGCGGAACGCCGGATCGATGAAGGAGGCACGAAACCGCACACTGAACTCTGCTCGCTCAAGCGGGGCGGGTGCCTGGCCTTTTCGGATCTCGATCACGGTTGGCTTGGCAGAAGAGTTTTTCATGGATTCATCCTTTTCGATTAACAAGCTGATACCGAACGCAAGTTTTGCTGGGTGTCTGCGACCTTGCGCGAGCCAAATGCGTTCGCATAGACCCATGTGAATTCCGCACCGATGAGCAATATCTGGGCCGAGTAGTAAACCCACAACAATACGACCACCAGCGACCCGGCGGCGCCGAAACCAGAGACCACACCACTGCGACCGATATACAGACCGATCAATGATTTGCCAAGGCTGAACAGCAAGGCTGTGAACAGGGCGCCGATCCACACGTCCTGCCACTGCACGCGAACGCGCGGCATGACTTTGTAGATGAACGCAAACATGGCGGCCACCAGCAAGAAGCCGCCGATGGCGTTGATCACCACCGCCATGGCCAACCAGCCACCAAAGACCGGCTCAAACCAGCGAGTCATGGTTGCCAATGCGGCGCTGGCGACGAGCGATACGATGAGGAGGAAGCCAATGGCAAGGATCATCCCGAACGAGAGCAGCCGCGCGCGCACCAGCGTAAGCCAGCCACTCGTACGCCCGCGCGTGGGCACCCGCCAGATACGGTCCAGCGAGTCCTGCAGCTCGCCGAACACTGTGGTGGCACCCACGAACAGGAGTACCACACCCAATGCCGTTGTGGCCGCGCCTTCGGTCGGCTGGTGAACGCTGGCCAGCAAATCCTGCACGGCGCTCGCCCCTCGCGCACCCATCAGAGCGCCAAGTTGCGCCGCGATCTCGCCGCGCGCGGCGTCCTCACCAAAGACCAGCCCGGCTACTGATATGACGATCAGCAGCAGCGGTGCCAGCGAAAACATCGTGTAGTACGCCAAGGCCGCCCCCATGCTGGGCACGTAATCGTCAAGCCATGATTTTGAGACCTGCTTGAGCAGGATCCAGATGGAGTTGACGTCGAATTGCATGGCCTTCCAAGTCGAGGGAACAAAAGCCTCATCATCGGCCGCGCGGCAGCGCCCGTCCAGCGGCTACGCGCGCGATCGCGCGTAGGAATGGACTTACACCCACAGTGCCTTGTCTGCCTCAGTCTGGCGTCACAGTTGAAAAGCGACCCATCGCACCAAGCCCTCAACCAGATCGCGCGCCAGTCCGGGGGGCCGTGGCCGGTAACGCGTGGCGCTGCTGCGCTGCTGCTCAATCCACCGGGCAAAGCTCCGCACCACCGGCGCATCGTAGAACGCGACCATCAGCTCATAGTTGAGGAACAGACTTCTTTCGTCCAGGTTGGCGGAGCCCACCAAAGCCAAGTCATGGTCGATCAACACCGCCTTGGCGTGGATCATGCGGGGCGCCAGCCAGATGCTGGCACCCGCGGATGCCAGCTCCCGCAGCGCCGAATGACGGGCCATATCGGCCAGACGATGGTTCGATTGGCGGGGCAGCAGCAGATCAACCGCCACACCGCGCCGGGCTGCCAGCGTCAGCGCCATCAGCAGCGTTGGCTCGGGCACAAAATAAGGCGTCACCATCAAAATACGGGCGTGCGCGGTGAAGCAGCCCGACACCAGCAGCGTGAAGATCGTGTCTTCGGCCTGGTCGGGGCCGCTGGCGACCAGCCGGGCGCTCGTGGTCGGAGTCGTGGTCGTGGTCGTGGTCGTGGTCGTTGGCGCTGGCGCTGGCAGAGCAGGCTGCAGCGTATTCGCAGTCGTGCCTTTGGTGGCAAAAACCCAGTCCTGTTCAAAGCGCTGCTGCGCCTGCCGGGCCAGGGCGCCCCGCAAGTCGAAGCTCAGGTCAATCCAGGGCGACTTTTTCCTCAAGGACGTCTGATCACCCTCAAAGTATTCGGCCGCCAGGTTGCGTCCGCCGGACCACAGCCACTCGCCGTCAACGATGACCATCTTGCGGTGGTTACGCAGGTTGGTGCGTCCGCGCAAAGGGGAGCTCAGGGGCGACACGAACAAGGCCACTTGCACCCCCGCCCTTGAGAGCCGCTTCAAATTCGGGTGACCCCCCATATAAAAACCGATGCCATCAATCAACAGGCGAATCCGAACACCGTCCCGCGCACGCCGTATCAGATGCAGCGCTATTTCATCACCGAGCACGTCACGCCCGAAAAGGAAACTGCACAGATCCAGCGTTTGGCCGGCGCCGTCAATCATGTCGCGCAAGGACTGCAGCGCTTGCCCACCGTCCTGGTGGATCGTGAGCCGCTCGAACGAAGCGGCCTGGGGCAGGCCCATGGCGGCGGCAAGTTGCCCGGCCTGGGTGGCCGGTTGACCGATGTCGCTGGCCCGACCTGTTGACGGTTGGGGGTTCAAAGCGCGACGGGCGCTCACAATTTTTCGGCTGCCAAAAATCAGGTACAGCGGCAAGGCGACGTAAGGCAGCAAAACCAGTGAAACGACCCAGGCGATGGCGGCCGACGGATGGCGGCGCTGCCGTAGCGTATGCGAGGCGATGGCGTAAATGGCCAGGCCCAGCAGCACGACCAGGCCGTGCCAGGTGACCCATTGGAAGGGGAAAATGCGATTCAACAAGGCGCGTCCAAAAATAGTTTTGCAGACACGTGCGACGGGCAGCTCAGCCATCTGAGCTGCCCCGGTTCCCGCTACTGCCAGTTCGCCACAATCACCGGATTCAAGACGGTCGCATAGCTCGCTGACAGCGTGGTCTGCCCGGCGGCCGGTGGCGAGAAGGCAGCCATCGCACTCACCAGATTTTGCACCTGACTGTCCAGCAGCGTCTTGCCATTGCTGGTTTTGAACTGCTCGACGTGGTACTGGCTGCCCAGGTACCAGTTGCTCAAGCTGAGCTTGTCGGTGGTACCGATGACGCTCACCTCCAGGTTGTTGCCGACATGACGGAACCACAGCTGATCGGTGGCAATACTGGCGCCAAACCGTGCCACGTCCGTGTTGCCCGCCGTGGTGTCGTTCTCGGTAACGCTGTCAGCGCCGTAGTCGCGTCCCAGCCAGTAAGTGTCATTGCCCGTGCCACCGATGAGGATGTCGGCGCCTGCCTTGCCGTCCAACGTATCGTTGCCTGCGTTGCCGGTGAGCGTGTTGGCCCCGCTGTTGCCGAGCAGCACGTTGTCCAGGGTGTTGCCGGTGCCGTTGATGGCTGTGGTGCCCGTCAGGGTCAGGTTCTCGACGTTGCTACCCAAGGTGTAGGTCACTGCAGACTGCACCACGTCAGTACCGGCGTTCAAGCCTTCGGTCACGATGTCGGTTGCCACGTCCACCACATAGGTGTCATTGCCCAGACCGCCAATCAGGGTGTCTGCACCTGCGCCGCCACTTAGCACGTTGTCTCCGGCATTGCCGGTGAGCACGTTGGCCACCGTGTTGCCCGTGGCGTTGACATTGGCCGTGCCACTGAGCGTGAGGTTTTCCAGGTTGGTGCCCAGCGTCCAACTGATGGAGGAAACCACGGCGTCGGTGCCCGCAGAGGCGGCCTCGGTGGTGATGTCGCCCACGTTGTCGACGTAGTAACTGTCGTTGCCCGCACCGCCCACCATCGTGTCGGCACCCGTGCCGCCGTCCAGGATATTGGCACCAGCATTGCCCGTGAGGGTGTTGTTCAAGGCGTTGCCGGTGCCGTTAATGGCTGCGGTGCCAGTCAAGGTCAGGTTCTCCACGTTGGCGGACAGTACATAGCTCACGCTGGACTGAATCAGATCGGTACCTTCGTTGAGGTTTTCAGTGACGACGTCTCCCGCGTTGTCCACCACGTAGGTGTCATTGCCTAGGCCGCCCAACATGGTGTCGGCGCCAGCACCGCCACTCAGGGTGTTGGCCGCACTGTTGCCGATCAGTACATTGTTCAGCGTGTTTCCCGTGCCGTTGATGGCGGTGGCGCCCGTCAGCGTCAGGTTCTCCACCTCGGTGCCCAGGGTCCATGTCACAGCGCTTTGCACGGTATCGATACCGCCGCCTGCGACCTCAATCGTCGAGTCACCCGTACCCACAATGTAGGTGTCGTTGCCCGCGCCGCCGGTGAGTATGTTGACGCCGGTGTTGCCGGTCAGGACGTTGTTGAGTACATTGCCCGTGCCGTTGATGGCGGTGGCGCCCGTCAGCGTCAGGTTTTCCACCTCCGTCCCCAGGGTCCAGGTCAACGCGCTCTGCACCGTGTCAGTACCCCCGCCTGCGATCTCAATGGTTGTGTCACCGCTGCCGACGATGTAGGTGTCGTTACCCGCGCCGCCGGTGAGCACATTGACGCCAGCATTGCCGGTGAGCACGTTGTCCAGCGCATTGCCGGTGGCATTGATGGCCGTGGTGCCCGTCAGCGTCAGGTTCTCCACGTTGGTCGTCAAGGTATAGCTCACGCTGGCTTGAACGAGGTCGGTGCCTTCGTTCAGGTTTTCGATGACGATGTCGCCCGCGTTATTGACGACGTAGGTGTCATTGCCTGCCAAACCCTCCAGTTGGTCCGCCCCGGTGGTGCCGGTCAGCACATCTGCGCCCGCTGTTCCCACCACGCGGTTGATGGCGCTGGCCACCGCCCCGGTTGCTGCACTGGCCACGGCCTCGGCAGTACCTTGGGCGTCGGTGTAGCTGACTGCCACCCGCACCTGGTTGCCCACTTCGCTGGCGGTAAGCGTGAAACTACTCGCCGTGGCACCACCGATGGCGCTCCAGTTAATGCCATTAGTCGAGGTTTGCCACTGGTAGCCCAGCGTGCCCATGCCATCGGCATCGGCCAAAGAGTTGGCAGCGCTGAGGGTCTGGTTCTGGGTGGCCGCGCCACTGACGATCACAGTGCCCGTGGGGGCGTCGTTCACCGCTGCCAGATTGAAGCTTTGCGTGGCCGCAAGCGTCACCGTACCGTCGCTGACGCCATAGTTCAACGCCACTGCGCCGTTGTAGTTGGCATTCGGGGTAAAAGTCCAGCTTGCCGTCGTGGCGTTGAACGCAGAGAGCGTGCCGTTGTTGGCCGTGAGGTTGGCGACCGACAAGCTATTGCCATCCACATCGCTAAAGCCGGTGAGCAGGCTGGCTTGGGTGATGGTGTAGACCGTGTCTTCGGTTCCCGCAGCCAAAGTAGCCTTGGCACCACTGAGCACAGGGGCGTCGTTGACGGGCGTGACGTTGAAGGTCAGCGTATTGGGTGTGGCGTCCATGGCGCCGTTTTGATCCTTGACGGAGAAGTTAAATCCCGCATAGCCATTGCCGTTGGCGTTGGCCGCCGACGTGAAGACCAGGTTGCCGGCGGCAAGATCAGCCACGCTAATCACCTGCGCGGCAGTCACACTGCTGCCGGAGAGTTTCAGGCTCCCGGCCACAGGCAGGCTGTCTATGCGCACGGCACCAAGACTGTTGGCGACATTCCCACTGCTAAAACCAAAGTCCGCCGCGCTCAGGCTGTAGCCAGTGTCTTCGTTGCTGGTGATGGTCTTGTCGGTACCGGTGGGGGCGGCTAGAACAGCTGCATTTACAGTAGCTGAGGTCCACACCGTGCCGTCCGCAAACTTGATTTGCTCGATCTGGTTGTAAGCCGTGCTGTCGGCAAACCAGTTTTTCACCGTGATCTGGTC
>NZ_DHXT01000198.1:19745-25178 GCF_002413825.1 Rhodoferax sp. UBA5149 | reverse complement strand
ACAAACAACTCGTTCAAGGCCAGCCCCAGCATCGCCGGTTCGTCGGGCGGTTTGCCGGTGTAGGTGGAGTGGTAGATCGGCTCGCGCTTCGATGTGATGCGATCGATGGTGAACACCGGGAACTCGGCAGTTTCGTTGTAATAGCCGGTGTGGTCACCGTACGGGCCTTCGAGCGCGTGCTCGAAACCACTGGCGTGCGCGGCATCGGGATAGATGTGTCCTTCCAGCACGATCTCCGCTGACGCCGGCACCCGCAGCTCGCTGCCCAGGGCCCGGACGACTTCGGTGCGGCTGCCGCGCAGCAGCCCGGCAAACTGGTATTCCGACAGGCTGTCGGGCACGGGCGTGACCGCCCCCAGAATGGTGGCCGGGTCGGCGCCCAAGGCCACGCAAACCGGGTAGGGCTGGCCAGGGTTCAAAGCACCGTGCTCCCGAAAATCGAGTGCGCCACCGCGCTGCGGCAACCAGCGCATGATGACCTTGTTGCGCGCCAAGACCTGCTGGCGGTAAATGCCCAGGTTCTGCCGCTCTTTGTGCGGACCTTTGGTAATCACCAGGCCCCAGGTAATCAGCGGCGCCACATCGCCGGGCCAGCAATGCTGAATCGGCAGGCGGGCCAGGTCAACCTCCTGGCCTTCCCACACCACCTCCTGGCAGGCGGCACTGCGCAGCTCCTTGGGCGCCATGTGCCACAGTGTTTTCACCATCGCGCCCAAACCCATCAGGTCCTTGAAACCCTTGGGCGCCTCGGGCTCCTTGAGCATGGCCAGCACATGACCAAATTGGCGCAACTCGCTGACATCGGCCACGCCCATGCCGAGGGCAACCCGGCGCGTGCTGCCGAACAGATTGCCCAACACCGGCATGCTGTACCCACGCGGGTTTTCGAACAACAAGGCGGGGCCACCGGCGCGCAGCGTGCGATCGCACAGGGCGGTCATCTCCAGATAGGGCGAGACTTCTTGTCTGACGCGCTTGAGTTCACCCAAGCGCTCCAACTGGGCGATGAAGTCCCTCAGGTCACGGTAAGCCATGAATTCCCCATCAAGCTGCAGAGTCGGACGGGGCGGCGGCATGGAGGCCGCGCCAGCGTGGCGCGTGCACTTGGGGCAGCCCCAACAAATCGATTACCCGGCTCACGGTGTGGTCGACCATCTCCGCAATGGTTTGCGGCCGGTGATAAAAACTGGGCAGCGGCGGGAAAATGATGCCGCCCATTTCAGTGACGCTGGTCATATTGCGCAAATGCGCCAGGTTCAACGGTGTTTCACGCACCATCAGAATCAGGCGACGCCGTTCCTTCAACATGACATCGGCAGCCCGCGTAATCAGGTTGTCCGACAGGCCATGCGCCACCGCCGCCAGCGTGCGCATCGAGCAAGGCGCCACCACCATGCCGTCACACTGAAATGAACCACTGGCAATGACAGCGCCCACGTTGAACACCGGGTGCACGACATCGGCCAGTGCTTCCACCTGGGCGCGGCTCATGTCGAGCTCTTGCTGCAAATTCAAAAGGCCCGCGCTGGAGACCGTCAAATGGGTTTGAACATGGCCCAAGTCAGCCAAAGCCTGCAACAGGCGCACACCATAGACGGCACCGCTGGCACCGGAAATGGCCACGACGATGCGCTTCTGAGGAGGGGGCTGGGTTAGGTGCATAGGTAGGCAGGTCCGGCAGGTCTGGTTAACTCAATGGGGCGCCCGTCTGGCCCTTATGCGTGCCAGCAGCTGCGCTGGCTTGAACTGCTCCAAATTGAGCACCGGCAACTCAATGGCATCCAGTGTGTTCTTGACCAGCAGGCCGAGCTCGGTGTCGCCTTCCATGGACAGCCGACGGCTGAAGAAAAGCGTGTCCGGGTCTTCCTGGCGACGTGCCAGCAGCACAAAGTCATAAGCGCTGGCGCTGATCGTCAGGTCGGCCGCGACCTTGTTCTGGCACGCCGAAAAGCGGCCGTTCAGCCATTCAAAGTCAAAGGTCCACTGGGCATCGGTCACGCGCAGGCGCAGCTTTTTGCCAAGCAGCATCTGCGTCACATCGGGCGCCAGGTTTCTGCTCAGGGCCAGATTCAAACCGGTTACAAACAACAACGAGCCCGGATAGCCCGGCAGGCGCGACAAGAGCTGTCCCACGGGCGGAGGTAACAGATAGGGGCTTGTATTCATCTTTAAATCCTCGCTCTAATCAGTTGAGGACAGGGCGTGCCAGCTGCTCCAACCCGGGCTTGCCATACCAGTAGCCGTTACACGCCTGGTCAGGCATCAGGCCCGTCATCGCCCGCAGTGCATCCACCACGGGGGTCTGCTGCGTCAGCACGCCGTGGAACAAATTGACAATCTCGGCGCTGTGCTGCGACTGCGGGCTGATGCGCACCACATCGACACCGGCCGCACGCACGGCGTCCATTTCAGCCAGCAAGTTATAGACCCGCGCCGACTGGGTTTGCGTGCCATTGAGCACCAGGAAACCCTCGCTCTCGCGCGTGCGCATCATCAAGCCGTCGGCATGGTCCAGGCAACTGAACTGGCAGTCATCCTTGGGCAGATTGCGGTGGCGCGCGGTAAAACAGCGCGCGGAAAACGCCAGCGGCATGCGTCCATAGGCGAAGACTTCAGTTTCAAGGCCTGGCGGGCGACCTTGTTGCATCAATGCCAGGTCGTCGCGCCCCATCTCCAGCGGCATGACCCAGCGCTTGAGTCCGAGACCAGCCATCCACTCCAGCGTGGGGACGTTGTAGATATTGAGGTGCGGACCGCCGATGAAGGGTGCCTTGCCAGCCAGGCAATGCACGGCCCCCATGTCATTGGCCTCGACCATGAAATCACCGTTGGCGGCGATCTTGTGCAAGGTCGTCACATCCGAGCCCGATTCGATCAGCACCTGGGTCGACAACACCACCTCTTTGCCGGCCTCGCGCAGGCGCCCGGCGATGCTCAGCCAGTCGGCCAGGCGCAACTCGCGACGGCGCGAACACACGGTCTCACCCAGATACACAATGTCCACCGGGGTGGCCGCGATGGTTTCATAGAAACTGAACACCGCATCGCGTTGCCAGTAGTACAGCAGGGGGCCTAAAGCGAGCTTCACAGGATGCACTCCAAAAACGCTTTGGTACAGGTCATTTCCATGGCCTGTGGTAGGCCCCCAAGGTGTGCTGCTGGCCTTCGGCCACCTTGTCGAGGTCGCTCATCCAGACTGGTTTGGCGGAGTAGCGGTGCGGGTTGTCCCGGCAGTTGTCAATGGCCTCGCGCCACACCTTGGTGACTTGCGCCACATAGGCCGGGCTGCGCTGGCGGCCTTCAATCTTGATGGCCCGCACCCCCATCTTCATCAACTGGGGCAGCAGCGCCAGCGTGTTGAGGCTGGTGGGCTCTTCAATCGCGTAGTAGTTTTTCTCATCGCCGACATCAAAGCGGCCTTTGCACAGCGTTGGATAACCGGCGTTTTCGCCCTCGGCATAGCGGTCGATCAGCACGCCATTCAGACGCGACTCGCGCCCTTGCGGCGTCTCCATCCAGCGCACCGCTTTGGGCGGCGAGCACACGCCGTTGGTGTTGGGCGCCTCGCCCGTCACGTAGGAAGACAGCGCGCAACGCCCCTCCACCATCACGCACAGGCTGCCAAAGCCGAACACTTCGATCTCCACTGGCGTCTTTTCCAGCACCTGCTGCACCTGGGTGAGCGACAACACGCGGGGCAGCACGGCACGCGCAATGCCAAAGTGCTGGTGGTAAAAATTGATTGCCTCGTAATTGGTGGCCGAGCCCTGAACCGAGAGGTGCAGTCTCAGGTCCGGGTAGTGCTTGAGGGCATAGCTCATCAAGCCCGGGTCCGCCAGGATCACCGCATCCACCCCGCTGTCGGCGGCGCGGTCGATGGCCTTTTGCCAGACTTGCGGACTGGCCGCCTGCGGATAGGTATTGAGGGCCAGCAACACTTTCCGGCCCCGGTCATGCGCATAGCGGATACCGGTGTTGATGGCCGCTTCATCGAAGTTGAGACCGGCGAAGTTGCGCGCATTGGTGGCGTCGCGAAAGCCCAGATAGACGCAGTCCGCACCGTGGTCAACGGCGGCTTTGAGCGCGGGCAGGCTGCCTGCGGGGCAGACCAGCTCAAGCGGCGGTGCAGCAGGTACATCCGGCGCGGGGGTCAAGGAGGGGTCGGCGATGGAATTCATCTTGGGGCTTGGGAGTGGGTCACCTGGGCCAGGAGTGCTACCCGTTACAGGCAGGCAAGTTTTCAAGCGATAACATTATCAGATCCGGCCTGAAAGTCCGATGATGTAGGTCAAGCAAGTTGGCGTTAATTGGCCGCAACCGGGCCTCGATGAGCTTGCCGGGCGTCAGCCGCAGCAGGCGCCGCCCGAGCAACAGCTGCCGGATGCGGCACTTGCAGCGCCGGCACTTTTACCGATCTGGACCCGCCACACCTGCGGACCTTGTTCCAGGTAGCTCCAGCTGAAAAGACCGGGCGAACGCATCTGAAACTGCGCATTCAGGGGCTGCGGGTCATGGTCGTTGATCAGTTCCAGCGTTTGACCGGGCAGCAGGGCCGCGAAACTGTTGAATATCAAGGGATGGCGCGCTGGCGGCGCAATCTGGCGCAGGTCAAGGGTGGTGGCGAAGGATGCAGACATGGGATGGTCTTTCAACTGGGTTTGTTTTGTCAAACAACATGACTTTAAAGATGCATTGTTAATGCCTGTTTAATGTAATCGCTAACGCCCAAAAAAGCAATCCATTGGATGAATCTTCACATGCCTGCGCTTGCAGACCGGCGAGAATGCAGGTCGCTCCCTGCGCTGCCTGACCCACCCCTATGAACCGACACCTCTGGCTGCTGGCCATCTGCCAAGGCCTTTTCCTGACCAACAACGTCACCTTCATCGCCATCAACGGCCTGGTGGGCTTGAGCCTGGCGCCTTTGGGCTGGATGGCCACCCTGCCGGTCATGGGCTATGTCGTCGGTGGCGCCTTGTCCACCGGACTGGTGGCCAAAACGCAGCACCGCTTCGGACGCAAGGTGTCGTTTCAATTGGGCCTCTTGGTGGCGCTGGCGTCGGCTTTGCTGTGTGCGTACGCCGTTATGAACAAGAACTTCTGGCTGCTGTGCGCGGCCACCGTGGTCGCGGGCTACTACAACGCCAACGCCAATCTGTACCGCTTTGCGGCGGCCGAACTGGCCTCGCTCGCCTGGCGCGAAAAAGCAGTCTCTCTGGTGATGGCCGGCGGACTGATTGGCGCCGTGCTGGGGCCCAACCTGGCGCAGCAAACCCGCACCCTGATGAGTGCGCCCTTTGCGGGCGCCTATATGGCCTTGGGCCTGGTTGCGATGCTGTCCATGGTGGTGCTCGCTTTCATTGAATTCCCGCCGCCAATGCCCAAAAAATTTACACACGCTGGCCGCCCCCTGGCCGAGATCATGCGGCAGCC
>NZ_DHXT01000198.1:17334-19488 GCF_002413825.1 Rhodoferax sp. UBA5149 | reverse complement strand
CTGGAATGGCATGTGATTGGCATGTTCGCGCCCGGGTTTTTCACCGGCCATTTGATCAAGCGCTTTGGCACACTGCCCATCATGGGGGTGGGCGTCGCGCTCAACGCCTTGTGCATCGTGGTGGCCCTCTCCGGTGTGGACCTGCAACAGTTTTTGATCGCGTTGTTTCTGCTGGGTGTAGGGTGGAATTTCCTGTTCACGGGCAGCACCACGCTGTCCCTGCAAACCTACTCGCCCGAGGAGAAAGACCGGGCCCAGGGCGCCCTGAATTTCTTTGTCTTCGCGACACTGGCCTTGAGTTCTTTTTCCTCCGGCGTGCTGGTCACGACCCGTGGCTGGGTGCTGCTGAATTTCGGCTCGCTGCTGCCCGTGGCATTGACGGCAGCGTTACTGGTGTGGCTCAGGCTGCAGCAGGGCCGCCGGCTGGCGACCTAAAACCGCGCGTCAAGCCACCGCTTGAGCTCGGTAAACACAGGCACCGGTTGGAGCTCATTGAATATCTCATGGTAGAGCGTCTCAAAACAACGTGATGTGAGCACCTGTTTCGGGGCCGCTGCCGCAAAGGCCCGGCTGCCAGCCGGATTGACCAGCTTGTCGGCACCGGCGTACAGCAACAGGGTGGGCACTTTCCAGGTCGGCGCCAGCGCCAAGGTGGCCGCCCCGCCGTCGGCGATGAAGCGCGCCAGCCGAGCTGAAACGCGGTCATGCACCAGCGGGTCCTTCTGGTAAGCGGCAACGACGGCCGGATCGTGCGAAATGAGCGACGCATCCAGCCCGTTGCCGACGCGCAGATTGGGCGCGATTTTGGGCAGTACCGCCACCAGCAGTTTCTGCACCACATTGAGCCCCGGGTCGAGCGCGGGCGAGGACAAGATCAGGGCCGCCACCGGGCGGATCGCCAGCGCCACAAAGCGCGCGGCCACCAGCCCGCCCATGCTGTGCCCCAGCAATATCAGCGGCGTTTTGGGGTCCATGCGGGCGCGCGTGCTGTCCACGATATCGGCCAGGTCTTCCAGCAAACGGGTGTCCGTCGGCAGGCCACCACGCGGTCCGCCCGACTCGCCATGGCCATACTGGTCATAGCCGCGCACCGCAAAACCCCAGTCATTGAGCAAACGGGCAAGCGTGTCATAGCGTCCCGCATGTTCGCCCAAACCGTGCACCAGAACGACCACGCCGCGCAAGGGCGTGCGCGGCTCCAGCGGCCAGTCCTGGATGGCGATGTTGTCGCCGTCGCTGGCCACAAAAGTGGAGAGTGTGCTTTCGGTTTCGGTAGTCATAAGGGTAGTTGGGCAATGACCTGGGCCACCGCCGCTGTCAGTTTCTTGGCGTAGGGCACATGCAAAAACTCATTGGGTCCATGCGCGTTGCTCTTGGGACCCAGCACACCACAGACCATCATTTGCGCCTTCGGAAAACCCTCGGACAGCATGTTCATGAGCGGAATGGTGCCGCCCTGGCCGATGTAGCCGCAGGGGGCGCCAAAACAAGCTTGCGAGGCCTGATCGAGCGCCTGCTCGAACCACGGCGCCGTACCGGGCGCATTCCAGCCGGTGGCCGCCCCCGCGTTCTCGAAGGTGACCCGCGCCTGGTAGGGTGCGTTGTCTTCCAGCAGGGTCTTGAGTTGCTGGACCGCGGTTGCCGCGTCAATCAGTGGCGGCAACCGCAGGCTGAGCTTGAAGGCGGTGTAGGGCCGCAACACGTTGCCCGCGTTTTTAAAGTCAGGAAAGCCCTCGGCGCCGGTCACGCTGAGCGTCGGCGCCCAGGTCCGGTTCAGCAGGGCCTGCAGGGGGTCGCTGGTGGTGGGCAGCGCAAAGGTACTGGAGCCGCCACAGTCGTAGTGCGCCCACGGGAAGCGCTTGTACACCTCATCGCCCAGGATCGCCGCCGTGGCTTGTGCCTGGGCCAGGCGATCGGCCGGTATGTCGCAATGAAACGAGGGGGGCAGCAGGCGGCCGGTGGCGCTGTCTTCAAGCCGGTCCAGCACCTGACGCATGATGCGAAAACTCGATGGCACCAGGCCGCTGGCGTCGCCCGAATGCACGCCTTCGGTCAGGATTTCAACCTTCAGCACACCGCTGGCCATGCCGCGCAGACTGCTGGTGAGCCAGAGCTGGTCGTAGTTGCCGGCGCCCGAATCCAGGCAAACGACCA
>NZ_DHXT01000198.1:13783-17080 GCF_002413825.1 Rhodoferax sp. UBA5149 | reverse complement strand
TCTTCACAGGTCTCGATCAGGCCGACGATGCGCGGATGCGCCACTTGCTGGCTCTTGAGCGCCTGTATCGCGGCAATGCTGGCGTAGACCGCGTAGCCGTCATCGGCGCCGCCTCGGCCATAGAGCTTGCCGTTTTCATACTTGGGTGTCCAGGGCCCCAGGTCACTGCGCCAGCCGGTGAACTCAGGCTGTTTGTCGAGGTGGCCGTACATCAACACGGTGGGCTTGGAGGTCGCCTGCGCCGCGTCCGGCTCCCCCGCGCCGGAGGAGGCCGGTACTTCGAAGAACAGCACCGGGGTGCGGCCCTCCAGGCGGATGATCTCCAGGGTCAGGCCCTCCACCTTTTGCGCCTGGACCCAGGTTGCCGCGTCCCACATGACCGTGTCGATAAAGCCGTTTTTCACCCAATCGGCGTCAAACGCGGGCGACTTGGCCGGAATGCGGATGTAGTCTTCGAGGCGGTGGACGATGTCCTCATCCCAGGCGCGGCTGACCTGGCCCAGCGCTTGCGCGGCATTGAGCGCGGATTCGGGTACTCGGGCATTCATGCAAAGCTCCTTGGGCGGTTCATCCAGACGGCCGCACATCATGCCACGTCCCCTGCACAAAGCCAAAACCAATGACTCGGTTGGCCACACAGTCCATTGCTTAAACCATCCGACGACGCACCTTTGTGTAACTAATGTTTGCACTCCTGACCATCATCGGCTACCGTGTGGCCGTGGCGAGGCTCGGAACTCGATTGGCCCACCCGGTCTGATGGTTCCCCGTCCCTGGCTGGATCCTGTAATGAAATTCGCGTCTTGGAGGACCTGAACCCATGTTCCATCGTGTGACCCATCTGCAAGTTGGCGCCCTGCTGCTACTGAATGCCGGCATGATCTTTCTGGCGGTCAGTGCCATGACCGTGATCGCCGCATTCAACCTCCAGGGTGCGTTGCGAGGCCTGATCATTGGCTTGGGGGGGTTGGCGCTGGCACTCAACTTTTTCTTTGCCTGGTGGCTTAACCGCCGTCTGGCTCAGCCTCTTCAGGAAATTGTGGACCTTGGCCGAAAAATCTCCGAGGGCGACTTGACCGCCTCCTTCAAGGGACAGGCAAGCGGCGAGGTCGCGGACATACAGCAACTGCTCAGCGCCATCAAGGACTCCTTGTTCAACATCGTCCGCGACGTGCGCAGCGGCTCGATTGCGATCGACACCACGGCCGGCCGCGTCAAGAATGACACCACGGCCTTGTCGGTCCGCAACGAGGCGCAGAGCGGCTCACTGGAAGAGGCGGCGGCTTCCATGGAAGAGCTGACCGCCACCGTCAGAACCAATGCCGACAAAGTCATGCGCGCCAACCAACTGGTCGCATCCACCTCTCATCTGGCGCTCAAGGGCGGCGGTCTGGTGAAAGACGTTGTGACCACGATGGACGCCATCAAGCAAAGTTCGCACAAGATTGTTGACATCATCAGCGTGATTGACGGCATTGCGTTTCAAACCAATATTCTGGCGCTCAACGCAGCGGTGGAGGCCGCCCGCGCGGGAGAACAGGGACGCGGCTTTGCCGTTGTCGCGGCCGAGGTGCGCAACCTGTCGCAACGCTCGGCCAGCGCGGCCAAGGAAATCAAATCGCTTATCACCGATTCGGTGGAAAAGGTCGACTCGGGCAGCAAGCTGGTCGGCACCGCGGGCCAGACCATGGAAGAAATCGTCACCTCGGTCCATGAGGTTGCCGGATTCATGTCCGACATTGCAACCGGTAGCCGGGAACAAAGCGTTGGCATTGCGCAAGTCAACGAAACCATCACCCACTTCGAAAGCATGACCGAGGAGAACGCCGAACTGGTGAATCAGGCACTGAAGTCGGCCATCTCGCTCGCCGACAGTGCCTCGACACTCTCGGAGTCGGTCGGGCATTTCAAGCTGGGGTCTGAAATTGGCACCGCCGAGGAAGCGAAGGCACTGGTCAAAAAAGGCCTCGCATTCGCGACCGAGAACGGGCTGGCCAGCCTGATTGAAGACGTGAACAAGCTGAACAAGGGACAGTTTGTTTACAAGGACCTTTACCTCGGCATTTACAGCGACGAGGGTTTTGTCACGGCGCATGGTGCGAATCGCCATTTCATCGGTTCTGATGCCATCAATACCAAGGATCAGGACGGCAAGCTGTTCATACGCGACATGATCGCTATCGGCATGGAGCGCGGCGCCGGAGGCCTCAAATACAAGTTTGCGCACCCGGTGACACAGGAGATCAAGACCAAAGCCGTCTACGTCGAAAAATTCGACAACATGGTCGTCACTTGTGGCTGCTATGCGTCCTGATCAAGAAGATAGGGCTTGAGCCAATCCAGGCCGGCGGAGGTGCCGCCGACCTGTGCGCCTCGTGAAGGCCGATATTCACACCCCACCCAGCCGGCATAGCCCAGCTCGTCCAGAACTGAAAACAGATAGGCGTAGTTCAACTCGCCCAGAGTCGGCTCATGCCGCTCCGGTACGCCTGCCATCTGGACGTAGCCCACCCGCCCGGTCGGCATGTATTTGCGCAGTTTCATCGCCACGTCGCCTTCCACGATCTGGCAGTGGTACAGGTCCATCTGCACCTTGAGGTTGGGCGCCCCGACGTCAGCGACAACCTGGTGCGCGTCGTCCTGGCGGTTCAGGAAGAAGCGCGGAATATCGCGCGTGTTGATCGGCTCGATCAGCACCTCGACGCCCTGCCGGGCGGCCTGCAGCGCGGCCCAGCGCAGCTGGGTGACGTAGGTCGGGTAATGCGCCTCGCGCGCGCTGCCCGCTGGCAGCAAGCCGGCCATGACATGGATGCGCGGGCAGTCCAGTGCGGCGGCGTAGCGCAGCGCCTGGTCAATGCCGGCGCGGAACTCGGCTTCGCGTCCGGGCAAGCAGGCCAGGCCGCGCTCACCGGCGTCCCAATCGCCGGGCGGCGCATTGAACAGCACCTGCTGCAAGCCATGGGCCTTGAGGCGGGCGGCGATGTCGTCGGCCTCAAAAGCATAGGGAAACAGGAACTCGACCGCCTTGAAGCCATCCTGGGCGGCGGCCTGGAAGCGGTCAAGAAAATCAAGCTCGGGGTAGAGCATGGACAGATTGGCGGCAAATTGAGGCATAGGGTTCACCAGTGGGCGCCGAAGTTGGGACGCGGTTGATTGATGTGGGCTTCGCTCGGGGATGCAGACGGGGCAGGGCGGATGCCCATTTGCAAATCAGGCCCAGCCCGCCAGCCGCAGCGCCAAGCCGGCCAGCGCGCAGCCGGCAATCACCGGCATCACGCCCCACTTGTAGCGCAGCAG
>NZ_DHXT01000198.1:0-13543 GCF_002413825.1 Rhodoferax sp. UBA5149 | reverse complement strand
TGAAGACGAAGGAGGGCAAAAAAAAATGAATCAAGTCACGACCACGGTGCACAAGTGTGTTTACTGCGTTTGTCTTAGCTGTTCGACTTTACTAAATGCCTCTGAACCTGAGCTTCAAGGTGCCTGAAAGAACTGAGCTTGCGTAGCGGTTCCAAATCATCCGTAAGTTCGCTCACGCGATGCCTGAATTGGTGGGGATTGAAGCGTCGCTTGCGGGAGGCGTTTAGCCCAGACGCTGCTTTAAGAGCTTCAAAAAGAACCTTTTTAGGGTCTGGCAATGACTCGACATCTTTTATTGCGGGCAAGCCGAGCGACTCGGTTCCATTTGGGTTGCCAACCGCTAACCTAATCGGTTTCTCATTTGCAACAAGCCAAGCTTCAGTCATGCGCACTGGTACAACGCAGATGAGGACGGCCGCTTGCTGCGATTCTGGCCAACTCGTTTCAATCTCCTGTTGTCTCACGGAGGCTTCAACACCTTCAGAGTCGCGATGTACAAACAAGAAATCGCAGGGAAACAGTTCCAATGCCGAATTGATTCTTGCCTCTAGTCCACTGGATAACGAGGGGAGGCCCTCAGCGCAATTCACTTGATATGCAAGTTCAGTGTGAGCGCTAAAAAGCAATTCAATCAGAGGGACCAAAAGTTTATCGGAGCTACCGTCGGTAATAAGCGTTGCGGTGACTCTTCTCATGATTTGGCTTGCTGAAAAAGGTCGGGGGTTGAGGGGCGCGGGGACGGCGCCGGGGACGATTCAGCCAAACGTCCCACAAGATCTGCGTGACCAACTGATCGAGCCGAGTGCTTGTGGCCACTCAAATAAGACAAAATTTCCCCTCTTGTAATCAGTTCTGCCCCTTTGGCACCGGAGGCGGTTTGACGCCAGGTGCCTGGAAGTGGTTTGAAATTTACGAAAGCTTTTGCCTTCATCTTCAATGTTTCTGCAAACAGCAATTCATCGTCTCGCAACTCGGCGACAACCAATGGTGAATGGGTATTGATGATTAGCTGGCGGATTGATGACGCTGACGTTCTTTCGTCAACAGCTTCAACCTCCTCTGACAAGCTACGCACCAAGCTGAGCATCTGCGGAATTCGCGATGGGTGAATTCCATTCTCAGGTTCTTCCATGCAAAGCAAACCGCCAAATTCAGGATCCAATGCCAGTACTGCCAAAGCCAGAAAACGTAGCGTGCCATCAGACAGAGAGCTTGCTGTATAGGTCTCCTTGTCTTTCATCGTCAGAAGCAATGTCTTCACTTGTCGCTTTTCATCAGCATCAACATCGACCGAAACAATGTCGGGCAACAGCTCCGACAAACGTTGAGACACCTCGGCATGGTTGTCTAGCCGCATCAGAGCAGCAGGCAAATGCTCACCCGTTGAAGTTACATGCGGATCATCACCAAAGTTGTCGAAACGCCTCAGTGCGGATGGTTCGAGTTGCAATAATCGCCATGACCGCAATTCACTTCGCGCTGCCAGCGCCGTTGGGTGCGATGAGGAGTTGGCGCCAGACACAATGGTTTGCGGGGATTTTCTAGCTGGCACCAAAAAGGGCGGGCCGCCTTTCTTGGTCTGGTCTCCAAAAAGTCGGATCGCAGGCTGGCTTGGATTACCTGAAATTTCGGTGCTGATAAATGGCGTACTTCTGCTTCCCGGGCCAAAGATGTGCTGCTTTATCCACGCGGGTGACTGTGGGAATCCAAGACGTTTTGTCGCTTCGCTTGAATTGATTGCGCGCAGCCCTTCCTGTTCGATGTAGATCGGGTCGGCGGGTGATTGATCTGCGTGTGTTTCGCTAAGGCGCAACTCCAGCGTGTATTCAAGAAACGTAGCCGTTGGCGTTGCGGTGCGATCAAAGTCATCAATGACTTTGCTGGGCACGATCATCTCCGCAATGAACAGCATAGGGAGAAAGTTACCCTTTGAATCTTTAAAAAAGAGGCTGTGGAAATCAGAGATTCGTCCGTTGGTGCCCCTGGCCCGACTCGCGGCTTTCATGATGGGCATTGAGGCCAAATCACCTAAAAACGTAATCGCATCAAACAAGTTTGACTTGCCCGCACCATTTGGCCCGGCGATGCAGGTGAAGGGCCCGAATCGGACGTCCACATCGACCAAGTTTTTGAACCCCTTGACTTTAAGCCGAGTGAGCATGTTTTCTCTCCATAATCAAGGACGCATTTTGCACGCTTGGCATCACGCGCATCACGCGCATCAGGCCACCGCGTCAAACGCCCACGTTGCCGCAACCACGGTCTGGTAGTTCTCATCCAGCTTGGGCTGCAACAGCACCAGCGCGGCCAGGCGCCGGGCCATGGCGGTGACTTCCATGATTTCGGCCATCGTTAACGCCCGGCCCAGTACGCGCTGCTCGCGGTAGCTCAGCCACTTCTTTATCACCTGGTAGCCGCCGATGGTGAAGTCGTACACCGGTTGCGGGATGTTCTTCCAGTAGGCGGTGGCGTTCAGGTAGACGTCCAGCGTGGGTGCGGTGCCAAATCCGGCGTTTTGCTCGTTCGGCCCGGCGACTCGGGGCTCGGTCTGGCCTTTCCCCGGCATGGTGATGCCGCCTTTGCCGCTGCTGCCCCAGCCGGCTGTGAGTGCAAATTCGGCTGCCGTGAGCGCGCCGCCGCCAACGCGGCTGACCACGGCAATGGTTTTGAGTTCGTCCCGCAGCGCGCCACTGGTGACGCCGGGTACGGGGGCTTCAGTGTCCAGCAGCGCCGCCACCTGGCGGCCCAGCGCGGCGGAGGTCAGCAAAGCCTCGCGTGATTCAGGCAAGGGGATGCGGGGCCAGTTTTCACGGATGCCGTCGGCGTTGTCGCTTAGGTAGGCCGGGCTGTAGCCAATGGCCAGCGCGTGCATCCAGATGAGTTCGGCAGTGTCGCGGTCGGTGTCGGGGTTGGGAAGGGAAAGTCCGTCCAAGTAGTTGCGGACTCGATCTGACAGGTTGGCCTTGGTGACAGCTTCTGTTTCAAACAACTCTCCAGATGTCAAAGGCAACTTGCCCACACTACTTAACACGGTCGGAAAGTGTCTTGCATGGCCGGATATGCAATCATAGTCACAGATCAAGTTTGACATGAGAAATGGTGGCCCCTCGATGTCTTTATCCGCAGTGTCTCGCGTGATGAAGAAGCGAACCCCCGGCGTCTTACTGGCTGCAAGCAGTTCCGGTGCAGGACGGGAAAACAAGGGCGCGATCAAGTTGTCGAGATAGGCGCTTCGAATGTCAAACGGTTTGAATGGATAAGAAACCGTGCTGGCTGCGTTGTACTGAGCCTTTCGACTCAGAATTTGCTTCCTTGATTTTTCTGCCTTGAACTCGCCAGCGTTCTGCATCCAGATTGGCTCAAGTGCGGCTACGTCAGCGTTGCTGACCAGTGGGTTCAGATACTCCTTCAGTCGATCAAGTGTTGCTGTCGCGCTCTTCATCACGACAAGCGTATTTCCACGCCGCTCAATCGGGCCGTTTTGCGGCGCATTGGCAGAGAAGTCGATAACGGCGGGCCAGCTCGAATAGTGAGCAGATATTTGGCTGGACTGAAATCGAAGTCGATTGATCTGCGATGGTGTGGCGAGCGAAGACCGAGTATCTCGCGCAACTTCATCGAGACTGCCCAGAAGATCAGAACGCTTTGAGGCCCCCCACCAATCCCGGTACAGCACAGTTCCGGGGTGCGGCGCATTGGAGTTGCGAACCATTAATGCCACGGCCGTTCCCTTGCGAATGCCCTCCTTGCTATAAGGCGTAGAAAAAGCGCTGGGGTCGGGCAGTCCCTCCGGCGTGGTCTTACCGGTAGCGCGGCTGTCACCATTGAGGTTATCAATCCAGATACGGTTGAAATTGCCAAGCAGGTGCTCACGCATTACAACGAACGAATCGCCGTGGATGTAAGACGAATTGCTGATGTAGCACACCACCCCGCGCCCACCCTTTTCGGCAATGCGCCGCTCGGCCAAGCGAAAGAAACGCACATACAAATCATCGAGGTTGAACTTCTTGATTCCCCATTTCTTGATCAACCCTTCCTTGTAAGGCGTCACCAAGTCTTGCTCTTCGCCCAGCGCCACGCCGCCAAAAGCGTCATAGGGCGGATTGCCCAAAATAACGATGATCTTTTGCGTTTGTTTGACGTGGTCTGCCGCATCACGTTCCAGTTCAAATTCAGGGAAAGGCAGAACTTCGCTCTTGGGTTCCTTGGCGGGCTCCCAGCCGGTGAGTGCGTTGGTCAGGTAAATGCCAGCCCGCTCATCCGTGCCGTCGGCGTGGTGCCCCAGCGGCGCGCCGAGCTGACGCAGCAGCAAACCAATTTGCAAGTGCGCCACCACATAGGGCGCGGGCAGCAGCTCAAAGCCAAACAGCCGGGTGGTGGCGGCCAGTTTGAGCTGGTGCGCAGCCAGTGCGTCAGCGCCCTGTGCCTTGAGCTTTTCGGCAATCACGCGCAGTACTTCCACTAGGTAAGCGCCAGTGCCGCAGCAGGGGTCGAGCACTACCACATTGGGGTCAGCCAGTCCGTCGGGCAAGCCCAGCTCGCTTTGCAGCACTTGGTCCACGCGGGCCACTTGGTAGCGCACGATCTCTTCGGGTGTGTACCAAACGCCCAAGCTTTTACGCAGCTGTGGGTCGAACGCGGCCAAAAAAGGCTCGTAAAAATACTGGATGGAGCGGGTGGACTCGAAGGTTTTGAAGAAGACCGCTTGGTCAACTCGGTTGAGCGCGTCAGCGGCCCAGTCCAGCACTTCGGTCAGGTTAAGGGCTTTGAGTTTGGCGGGTTGTGAGAGCTGGCCGAAGAGGGCTGCAATCATGGGCACGTTCAGGCTGTGGGCTGCACTTTTCCAGTCGAACGGGCCCAGGGTTTGCCCCGGCGCGGCGTTTTCGCGGCGCAGCACCCAGGCCGAGAACACACCGTAAAACAGGGTTTGCACCAGCGTGGAGCGAAAGAAGTGGCCGCCTTCATTGGCGTTGAAAGTGACGCCTAGCGAGGATTCCAGGCTTTGTTGCAGCGCTTCCAGTTGCTTGGCGGCGATGTCGGTGGCATGTTCGACGCGGTGACGGGCTTCGCGGGCGTAGCTGGCTAATAAGGCGGCGAGGTCTTTGGGGTCAGTTAACGGGGCGTTGTGCAACAGCACGCGGGCTATAAAGTCCTGGAACGCCTCGCCCTGTTCGGTTTGGGCCTTGGTGGGGTGGGCTGCCAACGCCCAAAAAGCAGCCTCGCTGGTTGCAAGGCTGAAGCGCTCAAGCGTGACGCGCTGGCCCTCGCGTTCACCCAACAGCAACCAGTCGCGCAGATTGGTGACGAGTACCAGTTTGTAACGGCCCCAGTATTTGGTGATTTGGACGGTGGTGGCGGTGTCGTCCACCGGCTCTACCGGCGCTTTGACTTCGATGACGCCGCGTGAAGGTTTGCCGAGGTCTTTGGCCTCACCGGTTTGGCGGTCAAACTGGTCCGCCGTAAACAAGCCGCCGTCAGGGTTGCCAGCGCCGAGGTTTTTGAGCTGCATGACGCAGCGTACTTTGGGTTTGAGGGTGTGACCGACGCCGTCCAGCAGGTTGTTGAGGGCTGTATAAAAGGATGTTTCTTTGGTGCCGCCACCAGTGGAGTGGACGCCGCGCACGGCGTTAAGGAACTCTTCGAGATATTTGGCTTGGGCCATTTTTTTGTTTTCCCTGGGTGAATTTATTGACCAATAGTAACTGTAGCCCTTGCGTTATAAGCGCAAGGCACTATCAAACCAATAGCACTACGGTCACCCCAGCGGGCGCTCAGGCCCAGCCCGCCAGCCGCAGCGCCAAGCCGGCCAGCGCGCAGCCGGCAATCACCGGCATCACGCCCCACTTGTAGCGCAGCAGGGCCACCGCGGCCAACGCCGCCAGGGCCAGCGCCACGCCGTCAATCCTTGAGGTAAATGTGCCGCCAGCCCCCGTCCGGTAAGCGATATGCACTATAAAAAACAGAGCAAGACTGGCAATCACGCCGACCACCGCCGCGGTGATGGCGGTGAGCGGCGCGGTGAACTGCAACTTGCCGTGGGTGGACTCGACCAGCGGGCCACCGGCCAGAATGAAGACGAAGGAGGGCAAAAAAGTGAACCAGGTCACCCCCGTGGCCGCCAGCGCCGCGCCCGTGAACAGCGCGTCCGGCCCGAGCACCTGTTTGGCCCAGCCGCCGACAAAACCGACAAAGGCCACCACCATGATCAGCGGGCCGGGCGTGGTTTCACCGAGGGCCAGGCCGTCCATCATCTGCGGCCCGGTCAGCCAGCCAAACTGCGCCACCGCGCCCTGGTAGACATAGGGCAACACGGCGTAGGCGCCACCAAAGGTCAGCAGCGCGGCCTTGGTGAAGAACCAGCCCATTTGCGTCAGGGCGCCGCTCCACCCCTGCCAGGCGATCAGCCCGCCCATCGGCAGCAACCAGAGCAGCGCACCGACCGCCAGCACGGTGGCCAGGCGCGAGCGCTTGAAGCGCGCATGGGGCGGCGTCGGCGTGTCATCGTCGATCAGGGCGGCGCGGGGCAGCGCCCCGTCGGGCGCCTTGGCGGCCCCGTGGCCGCCCGCGGCCGCAAATTGCCGCGGCGCAAAGCGCTGACCGAGCCAGCCGGTCAGCGCCGCCGCCAGCACGACCGCCGGAAAGGGCACGTTCAAAAAGGCGATTGCTACAAAACTAATAGCTGCTATCGCCCATAGTACGGGGGCTAGCGATGGTTTTTTCAATGTCTTGGAACCGATGCGGTGGACTGCCTGCAACACAATCGCGGCGACGGCGGGCTTGATGCCGTAGAGCAGGCCGGCGACCCAGGGCACGTTGCCAAAGGCCGCGTAGACCCAGCTCAAGCCGATCAGAATAAACAACGAGGGCAGCACAAACAGCGCCCCCGCCACCACGCCGCCCCAGCTGCGGTGCATCAGCCAGCCAATGTAGGTGGCCAGCTGCTGCGCCTCCGGTCCCGGCAAGAGCATGCAGTAGTTCAGGGCGTGCAGGAAGCGCGACTCGGAAATCCAGCGTTTTTCTTCCACCAGCTCGCGGTGCATGATGGCAATCTGCCCGGCCGGGCCGCCGAAGCTGATGAAGCCGAGCTTGAGCCAGAACTTGAAAGCCTCGGCCAATGACACCGTGGGCGCCGCCAGCTCGGCTGGCGCGCGGGAATAAGCAGACGAGGGTAGAGACGAATTTGAGGTGTCCATGCGTAGTCCCATCAAGTTTGCCGGCGATGTTTTTGGCGCACCGTTTCCGGAACCACGAGCCGCTCGTGACCCGCTACAACGACAAAGTGTAGACCGAGGTGCCCGCCAGCAAATTGGGGCAGAAGCGCACCGTTTTTCCGTCCTGGATGCCGAAGCTGTCCTGCACCCGGAGGTCGCAGCGCTGGGCCAGCAGCGCCAGGTCGGCATGGGTGCCGACGCGGATGTTGGGGGTGTCGTACCACTGGTAGGGCAGGCGCCGCGTCACCGGCATGCGCCCGCGCAACACGCTCAGGCGGTTCGGCCAATGGGCAAAATTGGGGAAGGCGACGATGCCGACGCGGCCGACGCGCACGGTTTCGCGCAACATGACCTCGGCGTTGCGCAAGTGCTGCAAGGTGTCGATCTGCAGCACCACGTCGAACGAGGCATCGGCAAACATCGTCAGGCCTTCGTCCAGATTGAGCTGGATGACGTTGACGCCGCGCTTGACGCAGGCCAGCACATTGGCGTCCGCGATCTCGACGCCGTAACCGCTGCAGCCGCGCGTTTGCTGCAGATGCGCCAGCATGGCGCCGTCGCCGCAGCCCAGGTCCAGCACGCNNGCCGCGCTTGACGCAGGCCAGCACATTGGCGTCCGCGATCTCGACGCCGTAACCGCTGCAGCCGCGCGTTTGCTGCAGATGCGCCAGCATGGCGCCGTCGCCGCAGCCCAGGTCCAGCACGCGCGAGCCTTCGGGCACCAGCCGGGCGATGGCGTACATGGTTGCGCGGTCGCTCATGCCCTCACCTCTTTGGCTATGCTATCAAAATAAGAGCTGACGACGCCCATGTAACGGGGGTCATCGAGCAAAAAGGCGTCATGCCCGTGGGGCGCATCAATCTCGGCGTAGCTGACGTCGCGCCGGTTGTCGAGCAAGGCCTTGACGATCTCGCGGCTGCGTTTGGGCGCAAAGCGCCAATCGGTGGTGAAGCTCACCAGCAAGAACTTGCAGCTGGCCCGCGCCAGGGCTTGACTCAGGTCGCCGCCATAAGTGCGGGCCGGGTCGAAATAATCGAGCGCCCGGGTGATCAGCAAATAGGTGTTGGCGTCAAAGTACTCGGCGAACTTGTCACCCTGGTAGCGCAGGTAACTCTCGATCTGGAACTCTGCTTCCAGGGTGCTGTAAAGGTAGTCGCCCGGACCCCCGCCTTGGGTCGCGGCGCGCAACTGGCGCCCAAACTTCTCGTTCATCACGTCATCGCTGAGGTAGGTGATGTGGCCAATCATGCGGGCGATGCGCAAGCCGCGCTTGGGGACAACGCCGTGTTCGTAGAAATGCCCGCCGTAGAAATCAGGGTCGGTCACGATGGCGCGGCGCGCCACTTCATTGAAGGCAATGTTTTCCGCCGTCAGGTTCGGGGCACTGGCCACCACCACGGCGTGGCGCACGCGCTGCGGGTATTGCAGCGCCCAGCTCAGGGCCTGCATGCCGCCCAGAGAGCCGCCCATCACGGCGGCCAGCGTCTGGATGCCCAGGGCGTCCAGCAAGCGGGCCTGGGCGTTGACCCAGTCCTCGACCGTGACCACGGGGAAATCGGCGCCATAGACACGGCCGGTATCAGGGTTGACGTGCATCGGGCCGGTGGAACCAAAACAGGAGCCGAGATTGTTGACGCCAATGACAAAGAACTTGTCGGTGTCCAGCGGCTTGCCGGGCCCGATCATGTTGTCCCACCAGCCCTCGGACTTGTCCTGACCGGCGTACACCCCCGCCACATGGTGCGAGGCGTTCAGGGCATGGCAGATCAACACGGCGTTGGATCGATCGGCATTGAGCGTGCCGTAGGTCTCGAAACTCAGCGCGTAGTCACGCAGTGAGGCGCCGCTTTGCAAAGGCAAAGCGGCGGCAAAGTGCATGGACTGGGGCGTGGCAAGCAACATCGTTTGGAACCGAAAAAACAAAAAACCCGGCGTCGCTAAAGGCGAGGCCGGGTTGGCAGGCGTCTTTAGCTGAACTTATTACGCGCCCGCAAGCTGTGGCAAATCGGCGCCTTGGCAGTATAGCAAGCCGAGCCCGGCGGGGCAAACAGCCGCAAGCCCAGAACCATGGGGTGGAAACAGGCGCCTGCGGCTGCGTGCGACGCCCATCGTCGGCATGACATAAGAACTGCCAGCCCATGTTTCTGCACGCTTATGGACTTGACTGCACAATTTTGGCTCGATTATTGCTTTACTTTGGTGCGTTTACAATTTTTTCAACATAAACGCACCAATTCAACTCATTTAATCCAAAGAGGTTCTCATGGAAGCACTAAAACAGGGCGCAGACACCCTGTTCCTCCTTCTCGGCGCAGTCATGGTGCTGGCCATGCACGCTGGTTTTGCATTTCTGGAGCTCGGCACCGTACGCCGCAAAAACCAGGTCAATGCGCTGGTCAAGATTTTGGTGGACTTTTCCGTCTCCACCGTCGTCTACTTTATCGTCGGCTACGGCGTGGCTTATGGCACCAGTTTCCTGGTGGGCGCGGAACAGCTGGCGGCCAAAAATGGCTACGAGTTGGTCAGGTTCTTCTTTTTGCTGACCTTCGCCGCCGCCATTCCCGCCATCATTTCGGGCGGCATCGCGGAGCGCGCCAAATTCTGGCCGCAGCTGATCGCCACCGCCGTCATCGTCGGCTTCATTTATCCTTTCTTCGAGGGCATTGTGTGGAACCAGCACTTTGGCGTGCAGGCCTGGATCAAGGGCCTCACCGGCGAGGAGTTTCATGACTTTGCCGGCAGCGTGGTGGTGCATGCCGTGGGCGGCTGGATTGCGCTGCCGGCCGTCATCCTGCTCGGCGCCCGCAGCAACCGCTACCGCAAAGATGGCGCCATCTCGGCCCATCCGCCATCGAGCATTCCTTTTCTGGCGCTCGGCGCCTGGGTCCTGATCGTGGGCTGGTTCGGCTTTAACGTGATGAGCGCGCAAAAGCTCGACGGCATCTCCGGTCTGGTCGCGGTGAACTCGCTGATGGCGATGGTGGGTGGCACGCTGGTGGCCCTGATTGCCGGCAAGAACGACCCCGGTTTTGTCCACAACGGCCCTTTGGCCGGCCTGGTGGCGGTGTGCGCCGGCTCCGATCTGATGCACCCGCTCGGTGCCCTGGTGGTCGGTGGCATCGCCGGCGGCATCTTTGTCTTCATGTTCACCCTGACCCAAAACAAGTGGAAGATCGACGATGTGCTGGGCGTCTGGCCGCTGCACGGCCTGTGCGGCACCTGGGGCGGCATCGCGGCCGGGCTGTTTGGCAGCACCGCGCTGGGCGGTCGGGGCGGCATCAGCCTGGCTGGCCAGCTCATTGGCACGGCCATGGGCGTAACCTGGGCGGTGCTGGGCAGCCTGCTGGTGTACGGCGCGCTCAAGGCCACCATGGGTTTGCGCCTGAGCCAGGAAGAGGAATATGACGGGGCGGACCTGTCGATTCACAAGATCAGTGCCACGCCGGAGCGCGAAGCAAACTGGTAACTGAATGCCAGCAGTCGTCGCCAGCTATCTAATTGATAGCTGGCGACGCAGGGACGACGGGGGCCAGCTCATCAAACCATGACTGCAGCGCGGCGCCGTGCAGCGGGCGGCTGACGAGATAGCCCTGCATCACATCGCAGCCCAGGCGCGTAATGGTCTGGCGCTCGGCTTCGGTTTCCACGCCCTCCGCCGTGACCAGCAGGCCCATGCCGTGGCCCATTTCAATCATGGTCTTGACCAGGCGCTGGGTGCCCGGCAAGGCGTCAATCCGGTCAATAAAGCTGCGGTCAATTTTGAGTTCGCTCACCGGCAGCTGTTGCAGGTAAGCGAGGGATGAATAACCCGTGCCGAAGTCGTCAATCGACAGCTGCACGCCCAGTTCGCGCAACGCGTGCAGCACCGCCACGCAGCTTTTCGGGTCTTCCATCAGGCCGCTTTCGACGATCTCCAGGCGCAGTCGCTGTGGCGCCACGCCGTGCTGTTCGATCAGCTGTTGGACACGGCTGCAAAACTGCGGTTCCTGCAAGTCCCGCGTGCTGATGTTGACAGCGATGCTGAGGTCCGGCTGCACCGGCGCCCAGCGGGCCAGAGTGCGCAGGGCCTGCGTCAGCATCCAGTTCGTCACCAATCCGATGTAGCCAGTTTGCTCGGCAAAGGGCACGAACTCGGCCGGGGACACAAAGCCCCGTTGCGGATGCTGCCAGCGCACCAGCGCCTCCGCCCCCACCGCCCGGCCCGTTTTCAAGGAAAACTTGGGTTGCAGCCACATTTGCAGTTGCGACGTGGCCACCGCCACCCGCAAGTCAGACACCAGGCTCAGATGGCTCAGGCGCGCCGCTTCCTGCGCTTCGCTGTACCAGGTAAAACCGACGGCCGCCCGCTTGGCGGCGTGCAGGGCGACCTCGGCATTTCGCATCAAGGTGGCGACTTGGCGCGGGGCGCCCTGCTGCGGCGCGTCGGCCAAGCCATAGGCCAGACTCAGATCCACGCTGTGCCCGCTGCAAAGCACCGGCGGCGCCATGGCGTGCTCGAACTGCAGGCGCAAAGACTCCACCGTGGGCCGGTCCGCTGCGCTGAACGACGCGGCGAACCGCCCGCCCGACAAGTGCGCCAGCACCGGGCGGGGGCCACCGATCAAACCGCGGCTCACCGCCTGGTTGACGACCGCATTGACCCGCTGCGCCACTTCCTTGATCAAGGTGTCTCCGGTCGCAAAGCCCAGTGTTTCGTTGATGGTTTTCAGCCGCGCCAGGTCCATCAGCATCAAGCAGTTGTTGCCGTCCTTTTGCCCCGCCATCGGTTCAAGCAAAAAAGTGCGGTTGGGCAAATCCGTCAGCGGGTCACGAAAGGCCAGGCGCTCAATCTCGCGCTCCCGCGCAGCGATGGCACCGGTCATGGTGGTCAGCGCCTGGCCCACCCGATCCACTTCTTCGGCGCTGGTGGCCAGCATCGGGGTGGCATAGTCGCCCCCGGCAATGCGCAGGGCGGCCGCCTCCAGTTGCGCCAGTGGCGCCACCACGCTGCGTGTCGTGCGCAGGGCCAGCACCACCGCCAGCACCACCGCCAGCAATGACAGGGCCGCCACCCACAGTGCCAGTTGCTCGAACCTTTTCTGGGCGCCCGCCACCTGGTGCTCGACCCGCTCACGTTCGCGGTTGATCAGGGCGTTGGATTCGATCAGCATGGCTTTCAGCGACGGCTGCACCCGCTCGGTATAGACCCGCCGGGCGGCTGGCAGGTCCTGGCCCTCAATCTCGTCCACCGTGGCAATGAAGGCGCTGAAATAGGCGCTGCGCGCTGCCACCAGCCGCTGCAGGGTTTGTTCCTGCAGCGGATCGTCCAGCTGGTCCACCAGCGAGCCGATGATGCCGTCCATGCGGCGGTTGCGCTCGTCCACCTCGGTGTATTCGGGAACGCGGTGTTCGCGCGGCGCGTTCATCAGACGCAGCAAGGCGTTACCAGCCCCCTCGGTGTACAGCGACAGGGCCTGCACGCGCAGCAAGCGCTGCATGTCCTGGGTGGCAAAGCGCTGGGTCAGATCCGTCATGGACCGAATCTGCAAGCTGGCTTGGGCCAGCGCCACCAGCATCAAGGCCAACAGCAGTCCAAAACCCAGCGCCAGGCGCCAACCCAGGCGACGCGGCCAAAGTCGGGGCCAGACAGGGTGGGTTTTGACGCGGTTCAGATGCTGCGGATTCATGCGGGGGTATTGTGCACGCCAGTCGGTCGCGCCGACGCCGCCGACCCGCGGCCCAGCAGCCAGTCGTCGACCGCCCATTTGCCACACCCATACAAAGCCAATGCGCCCAGCAGCACGCCCCAGGTGACGTGCTGCTGCAGCGCGGCCGCTGCGATATCCGACAGCGAAACAACCGCCACCACGTTCACCACCGACAAGCCCAGCGCCGCGAAGCGCCCGCCCAGACCCAGCACCAGCAGCACCGGCAGCACCAGTTCACCGGTCGTTCCCAGCAGCGCGGCGACTTCGGGCGGCAACAGCGGCACCTTGTAATCGTCTTGAAACAAGGCCAAGGTCACGCTCCAGTCGCGCAGCTTGGTCAGGCCCGACAGGAAGAAGACCTGCGCCACATAGCCGCGGGCCAGCAGGGCCGCCAGCGGCTGGGCCGCGTCCAGCGCGCGTGTCAGCCGCTGGAACAAGGCCGAAAGACGGGTCAGCCGCGCGGCAACACGGCCTGTTTTTGGGGCTTGTACAGGGGATCTCATGGCTTTGTTTCTTTCATTTTGAAGTCACGACTGCCGTGGGGCGCTGGCACCCAGCAGCAGCCGGGTTTGCACCGCCATCGCCAGCCAGGCGTTGAAGTCCAGCGTCGGCGCCGCATCCAGCGCGGCGCCCAGAGAAAG
>NZ_DHXT01000036.1 GCF_002413825.1 Rhodoferax sp. UBA5149 | reverse complement strand
AACATGGCCAAGCAGGGCCTGTTTGTCTACAAAGGCCGTGGCAACGTGCCCGAAGCCAGCTTTATTTCGGGCGAGTGCGCCATGATCACCACCTCGGCCGGCTTTTACGGCAATGTCGCCAAAAACGCCAAATTCGCTTACGGTCTGGCGACCCTGCCCTACTACCCCGATGTGCCCGGTGCGCCGCAAAATACCGTCATTGGCGGCGCCAGCCTGTGGGTGATGGCGGGCAAGAAACCAATCGAATACAAAGGCGTGGCCGCCTTCTTCAACTACATTTCGAGCCCGGAAGTGCAGTCGGCCAGCCACAAACGCACGGGTTACCTGCCGATCACCACCGCGGCCTACCAGCTGACTGAAAAATCCGGCTTCTACAAACAAAACCCCGGTACCGACGTCGCGGTCACGCAGATGATCCGCAAGGTCACCGACAAGAGCCGTGGCATCCGCTTGGGCAACTATGTGCAGATTCGCGCGGTAGAGGACGAAGAGCTTGAACAAGTCTGGAGTGGCAAAAAGTCCGCCAAAGAAGCGCTGCAAGCCATTGTGAAACGTGGCAATGAACACCTGGAACGCTTCCAGAAGGCTAATAAGTCCTGACGGACTTTAAGCCTATGGCGGTACTGGCGACACCCCTGCCCAACCCTCCGCGCCAAGCGGGGAGGGCTTGAACACAATGAGTTCCTGATGGAAAAACGCGTCCAATTCCGCTCAGCATGGTTGCCCTGGCTGTTGCTGGCACCCCAGGTGCTCGTGATTGGCGTGTTTTTCTTCTGGCCCGCGGCGCAGGCGTTGCTGCAGTCGTTCCAGGTGCAGGACGCGTTTGGTATGTCGACCGAGTGGGTCGGCCTGGAGAATTTCAGGCGTCTGTTTGCGGATGTCAGCTACCTGGAATCCTTCAAAACCACGGCGCTTTTTTCTGTTCTGGTCGCGGTGCTGGGGATTGGGCTGTCGCTGATGCTGGCCATTTTTGCCGACCGTGTGGCCCGGGGTGCGATGTTCTACAAAACCCTGCTCATCGTGCCCTACGCGGTGGCGCCAGCGGTGGCCGGCGTGCTGTGGATTTTCATGTTTTCGCCCTCTTTGGGTGTGGTGGCCTACGCTTTAGGGCAATTGGGCATCGACTGGAACCACTTGCTGAACGAGGGCGACGCCATGACGCTGATTGTGATGGCCGCGATCTGGAAGCAAATCTCCTACAACTTCCTGTTCTTTCTGGCCGGCCTGCAGTCCATCCCCAAATCGTTGATTGAAGCGGCAGCGATTGACGGCGCCAAGCCGTGGCGGCGCTTCTGGACGATCCAGTTCCCGCTGCTGTCGCCCACCACCTTCTTCCTGCTAGTGATCAACATGGTGTATGCCTTCTTCGACACCTTTGCCATTGTGGACGCCACTACCCACGGCGGCCCGGGGCAGGCCACCTCGATCCTGGTCTACAAGGTGTACTACGACGGCTTCAAAGCCATGGACCTGGGCGGCTCGGCAGCACAGTCGGTGGTCTTGATGACGATCGTGATTGCGCTCACCGTGGCGCAGTTCCGCTTTGTCGAGAAAAAGGTGAACTATTGACATGGTTGAGCGCAGCCCCTTTCTGACCTTTCTGGCCCATGCGGTCATGGTTATTGGCGTCATCATCGTCGCCTTTCCGCTGTACCTGGCTTTCGTGGCGTCGACGCATACGGCACAGGAAATTGTGCAAGCGCCCATGCCGCTGTTGCCGGGCGGCCACCTGTGGGAAACGTACAAGAAAGCGTTGCTGGGCGGTGGTGCGGGCTCGGGCTCCACGGCCCCAGTCGCCCACATGATGTGGGTCAGTCTGGTCACGGCGCTGGTGATCACCTTTGGCAAGATTGCAATTTCGCTCCTGTCTGCGTTTGCCATCGTGTATTTCCGATTTCCGTTCAAAAGCTTTTTCTTTTGGGCGATCTTTGTGACCCTGATGCTGCCGGTGGAAGTGCGCATTGGCCCGACCTACCAAGTCGTGTCGGACCTCGGGATGCTCAACACCTATGCGGGTTTGACGATTCCGCTGATCGCCTCCGCCACCGCGACCTTCCTGTTTCGCCAGTTCTTCATGACGGTGCCGGACGAGCTGGTTGAAGCAGCACGCATGGATGGTGCGGGGCCGATGCGTTTTTTCAAGGACATTTTGCTGCCACTGTCCAAAACATCGATTGCCGCGCTGTTTGTGATCCAGTTCATCTATGGCTGGAACCAGTACCTGTGGCCCCTGCTGGCCACCACGTCAGAAGACATGTACCCGGTGGTCGTCGGCATCAAGATGATGGTGGCGGGGGGTGATGCGCAGAACGAGTGGAACGTGGTGATGGCCACGGCGCTATTGGCCATGCTGCCACCCGCCATCGTCGTCATGCTGATGCAGAAATGGTTTGTCAAGGGGCTGGTGGATACGGAGAAGTAGCGCCTTTGCGGGACAGATCGAAACGCAGCGGAGCTTTGTCGCCAACTAATCAAGAACATGTCTTCAATCACACTAAAAAACGTCATCAAGCGCTACGGCGTCGGCAAGTCCGCCAACCAGGTTATCCACGGTGTGACTGCCGACATTCTTGACGGCGAGTTCGTCGTGATCGTCGGCCCCTCGGGTTGCGGCAAGTCCACGCTACTGCGCATGGTCGCCGGGCTGGAAGAGGTCAGCGGCGGTGAGATATCCATCGGCAACCGTGTGGTCAACGACCTGGAGCCGTCCGAGCGCGACATCGCCATGGTGTTCCAGAACTATGCGCTGTACCCGCACATGAGTGTGTTCGACAACATGGCCTACGGACTCAAGATCGCCAAGGTGCCGGTAGACGAAATCAAGACCCGCGTCGACAAGGCCGCCAAGATTCTGGAAATTGGCCCTTTTCTGCAGCGCAAGCCGCGTGAGCTCTCCGGCGGCCAGCGCCAGCGCGTGGCGATGGGCCGGGCCATCGTGCGCCAGCCGCAGGTATTTCTGTTTGACGAGCCCCTCAGCAATCTGGACGCCAAGCTGCGCGCGCAGACCCGGCTCGAAATCCAGAAACTGCACCGCGAACTGGGCATCACCTCGCTCTTTGTCACCCACGACCAGGTCGAAGCCATGACCCTGGCGCAACGCATGATCGTCATGAACGCCGGCGTGGTCGAGCAGTTTGGGACACCGGAAGAGGTGTACACGCGCCCCGCCACCACCTTTGTGGCGAGCTTCATGGGCTCGCCGCCGATGAACCTTTTGAAGGCGGCGCCCGGCGGCAAGCCCGGCACCATTTTGGGTGTCCGCCCCGAGCATTTGCTGATCGCGCCGCAGGCCTCATCAGACAGCTGGCCGTTACGCGTTGAAGCCGTGGAAATGCTGGGCGCGGAGCGCCTGGTCTATGGCCGCCTGCAGCACGCCGCAAACGACGAGATCATCATCATCCGCACCAACGAGGGCCATGCGGTGCCGACCTTGGGCGCCACCCTTCACGCCACCCCGCAGGCCGACCGCCTGCACTGGTTTGACGCCACCACCAGCAAACGCCTTTAAACCATGCCCGTTCCCACCCCCATTCCCCGGCCTATCGCGTTCGACCACTGGCCCTACCCGCGCTGGCTGGCGCACCGGGGCGCCGGCAAACTGGCGCCTGAAAACACCCTGGCCGCATTTCGTGCCGGTGCCGCCCACGGCTACCGCATGTTTGAGTGCGACGTCAAACTCAGCGCCGACGGTGTGCCGTTCCTGCTGCACGACGCCACGCTGCAGCGCACCACCAATGCCCTTGAACATCTGGGTGCCGGAACCAGTGCCGTAGCCGGCGATCACCCCTGGCGCGCCCTGTCGCAACTCGACGCCGGCAGCTGGCATTCCCGCGCTTTTGCGGGCGAACCGCTGCCCAGCCTGGAGAACATTGCCCGTTACTGCCTGCACAACGGCTACTTCTTGAACCTTGAAATCAAGCCCACGCCGGGACTGGAGCGCCAGACCGGCGAAGTGGTGGCGCAGCACGTGGCACGACTCTGGCACGGCGCCGCTGTACCACCGCTGCTGACCTCCTTCGACCACGAAGCGCTGGCAGCGGCCCGCGACGCACAGCCCCAGCTGCCACGCGGCCTGCTGCTGGACACACTGGGACCAGGCTGGCTGGAAACCGCCCTCACGCTGGACTGCGTGGCCATCGTCTGCAACCAGGCCTTGTGGGACCGCTCCAGCGTCACGCAGGCCAAAAGCGCGGGGGTTCGATGCTTGAGCTACACCGTGAACGATGAATGGGCCGCGCAACGCCTGATCGACCTGGGTCTTGAGGGCATCATCACCGACCGAGTGGATTTGTTTTCACCTTTGCTATGATTTTGGCCCCATCTGAGAGGCTCGATCACCATGGCTATAAACTTGAAACATTTTGGACTGGCATTGGCCGCGAGCGCCCTGCTGTGCGCCGGGGCGGCCCGCGCGGCGGACCTCCAGGTTCTGAATATCTACAACTGGTCCGACTACATCGCCGAAGACACGATCCAGAACTTCGAAAAAGAGACCGGCATCAAGGTCCGCTACGACACTTACGACAACAACGAAATCCTGCACGCCAAACTGGTGGCGGGCCAGACCGGCTACGACATCGTCGTGCCCGGCTCCCACTTTGCCAAAACCCAGATTGAAGGCGGCCTGCTGCAAAAACTGGACCGCAGCAAGCTCAGCAACTGGGGCAACCTCGACAAAGGCCTGCTGGCGCAACTGGCCAAGCTCGATCCCGGCAACGCCTACCTGGTGGACTGGCTATGGGGCTATGTCACGGTAGGCATCAACGTCAACAAGGTCAAGGCCGCTCTGGGCGGCATGCCCCTGCCCGACAACGCCTGGAGCCTGCTGTTTGATCCGAAATACGTCAGCAAGCTCAAAAGCTGCGGCGTGAGCGTGCTGGACTCGGCCTCCGAGGTGCTGCCGGCGGCCCTGATGTACGTGGGCAAACCGGCCTATAGCCGAAATGCGGCGGACTATGCCGAGGCCGCCAAGCTGCTCAAAAGCATTCGCCCCTACATCACCCGTTTTTCGTCGTCCGGTTACATCGAGGAAATGGCCAGCGGCGCGACCTGCCTGGTGATGGGTTTTTCAGGCGATATCAACATCGCGCGCCGCCGCGCCGCCGACGCCAAGGCCAAGCCACCGGTGGTGATTGAAGCGCTGGTGCCCAAAACCGGCGCCACGCTGTTCTTCGACACCATGGCCATCCCCAAGGATGCGCCGAACGTGGCGAACGCCCACCTGTTCATCAACTACATCCTGCGCCCGGAAGTGCATGCCTCGCTAACCAACAAGGTGTTCTACGCCAACCCCAACGCCGCCTCCATCAAGTTTGTGAAAAAAGAAGTGGCAGACAACAAATCCATCTTCCTGGACGCCGCCGCCGCCAAGACCATGATTGCGCCGGACGCCTTGCCGCAAGACCTGCGCCGGGTGCAGACCCGCACCTTCAGCAATTTCAAGGCGGGGAAGTAAGGCCGCCGCAGCGCCGGGCCGCCCCAAGCAAGGCACGGCCCCCCGAGTTCGACAGTTCACG
>NZ_DHXT01000140.1:8321-23255 GCF_002413825.1 Rhodoferax sp. UBA5149 | reverse complement strand
TGAAAGTTCACGCCGAGCTATGGCTCTACCGCATCGGCGGCTATCTGCTGATCAACGTCATGGATGACCCCGCCTGGTTGGCACTGATGTTTTGCTAGCCCCGGTGTGTGCCCCATGCTGCCTGCTACCAGCGCGCCCCACGCGTCGCATCAACAGCGACTACGTTCCCGCCATCGACTTCTGGAGAATACCGAGCACGGTATTGAGGTCTTCGATCGGCACCTGGCCGGGTGCTGAACTGCTGGCGCCGACCGCGAACGTCAAGGCCGAGCCGAAGGCCCCGCCGAACAGGCGCGTCAGTGAGCCGTAGCCGCCCATCGACATGCTGATCAACGGGATTTTCAGCTTTTGGCTGGACTTCAAGGTCGCCGTCAAAAGCGTCAGTACATCCTCCAGATTGCGTGGCACGACCGCCACTTTCGCGATGTCGGCCCCGAGTTGCTCGGCCTCAAGAAATCGCTGATTGAGCAATTCCAGTCCCGGTGTAAATGAAAAATTATGAAATGACAGAATCAACTTCGTGTCATTCACCTTCGAGACTTCACGCACGCGCCGGACATGCGCTGCATCGTTGCTCATTTCGAAATCGACGATATCGGCACAGCGGCTCTCGCACACGGCCTGATAGAGCGCCACAACCTCATCTTCAGACAAAGCAATTTTTTCGCCGCCCTCTTTGACCGAGCGCCGGGTGAACACCAGAGGAATGCCGCCGGCGGCCTGCCGGATGCTGGCCGCCACGCTGATCACTTCAGCGGGCTTGCCAATGTTTTCAAAAAAATCGACACGCCACTCCAGGATGTCGGGCTTCTTGGCGAGCACCAGTTGCACTTCGGACAGAATTTTGTCCCGCGTGCGCCCGACCAGCGGGGTGCAGACGAGTGGGAATTTTCCACCGCCCAGCGGCGTCCCATGTAGTTCAATTGGCTTACCCATTTGCATGTCAATGTTCTCCGAAATTAATTCCTCGCGCCGATTCGGCGCGCGCAAGCACTTGGACTACTTTACTTGAATTAACAGGGCGCTGATTCAGCGCTGCGGGCCCGACACCAACCCGGACCTGGGCCGACGCACGCCCAAGCGCGAGATAATTGCCCACCATGCCGAAAAACGCGGTTACCACCCTTGCATCACACCCAGACCCGAGCCACAAAGTGGGCGACGCCATTCTGGATCTGGTGTTGCGCGTGCCCGCGTCCAGCGAAAGCAAACTTGCGCAACCCGAGGAGCGGGCCCGGGCTCTTGGCCGCAGCGCCGCCCGGCAAGCCAGCCTGATGGCCGCGTCGCTCGCCTTGCCACCGGGTTTTTTGGGCTGGCTGACGATACTGCCCGAACTGGTGGGGGTGTGGAAGCTGCAGGCGCAAATGGTGTCGGACATCGCCTCGGTCTATGGCAAGAGCGCCGCGCTGGGCCGTGAGCAAATGATTTACTGCCTGTTCAAGCATGTGTCAGCACAGCTTTTTCGCGATGTCGTGGTGCGTGTGGGTGAGCGTTATGTGGTCAAGGCCGCCTCGCTGGCTTTTATCCAGTCTGCGGCGCGCACGCTGGGTGTCAAAGTCACGAGAAACATCATCGGCAAGAGCGTTTCGCGCTTCATACCGCTGATCGGCGCCGTGGGTGTCGGCGCCTACGCGTACTTTGATACCAGCCAGGTGGCGAACACGGCGATTGAGCTGTTTTCCAATGACATCGTCATCGACATATAAGTAAAATAGGCCCCCAGCCCCCGTAGGATATGCGCAAGCAGCTATCAATTAAATAGCATACACACAAGCAACATGAGGCGCGAGTGGGGCGGATGTCGGGCGCGACATCAAAAAGTCCGAAGGACTTGGAGCGCCCGGCATCCGCCCCACTCGCGCCGGGTCAAAGCCAACACAGCCCGACCAGCCTAGCGCTCCGGCTGTTTGATTTCCTTGATTTCAATAACTTCCTTGATTTCCGCATCAATCACATCGGCGTCATTGCGCTGGGGCGAGTGACCTTGCCCCGGCGCACGGTAAAAGCGGTTCCACACCGCCTGACGATTGATCTGAAACGTCCAGGGACCCACCGGTTGGCCCGTCAAACGGGCCCAGAGCGCCCGAAGCAGCCAGACCGCCAGCACCAGCAACGCGACCGTGAGCATACTGGCCAGAAAAACCAGCCCCGCCAGCAAAAACACCACCCGAAAAATCAAGCCAAAAACCGTTCTCACCATCTGGTTCAACATGGAACTCCTTCACTGACAACACAACTGTGGCCCATCACGCAAAATGCAAGACCGATCAAACCGCCAAGGCCACGCCGCCGACCCGGCGCGACACCGCATACGGCGGCAAGCCCTGCAGCATGCGCCGCCCGAACGCCATCCGCAGCAGGCGCCGGTCATAACAAATCACGGTGGCGTGGTCGTCCTCGGTGCGAATCGCCCGGCCCGTCCATTGCAGCAGCTTGATGCCGGTGGCCGGCACCACCAGCTCGGAAAACGGATCACGCCCGACGCTCTTGAGCCACTCGGAACGGGCTTCCTCCACCGGGTCGGACGGCGGACTGAACGGCAACTTGGCGATGAACACCGTCTCGCACAGCTTGCCCGGCAAATCCAGGCCTTCGCCAAACGACTGCAAGCCGAAAATCACCGACGGCAGCCCGGCCTCGATCCGCGCCTGATGCGTTGCCAACAGGCGGCCCCGCGCCATTTGGCCCTGCACCAGCACCACTTCCTGCAAAGCGGCGCCCAGCGCATCCACCGCCGCCTTCATCTGCACGCGCGAGGTGAACAGCACCAGAGCGCCATGCGCGACCTGGCTCAAATCGGACAGCAGCTCCCCCACCATCTCCAGCGTGTAGGCCTCGGCGTTCTTCGGGTCGGCGGCGGTCTCCACCACAATGAGTTCGCCCTGGGTTTGATAGTTGAAAGGACTCTCGACTTCCAGGGTTGATACATGCGGGAGCTTGACCAGCCCGGCTTCCTGTAAAAAATAGTCAAAACTGCCGCAACTGGTGAGTGAGGCCGAGGTGATGACAGCCCCGCGCACCTGGCTCCACAGCGATTGACGCAGCAGGTCGCCCGGCACGATCGGGCACGCGTGGGCGGTCAAAAAGACCAGACCCGAACTGGTATCGGATTGGAGCCACTTGGCCAGCGGTTGCGGGCCGTGCGCCAGCAGCAGGCTGCTGGTTTCCACCACGCTGCCCAGCTTGGGCGCCAATTGCCCCAATTTGGCGTACATCAGCGAACAGCTCACCGCTTGCGACGGGTCTTCCTTGGCCAGCAGTTTCACCTCGGCACCGAGCGCCTCCAGCGCTTTGGACAGGCCGGTTGCGTGGCCCTGAATCAGGGTCATGGGGTCGCGCCAGGCCTCGGGCAGCACGCCCATTTTGAAACGATGGACGCCGTCATAGCCACTGCTGGTGACCTTGAGCAAGTCCATCACCATCCGGCCCACGTCAAACAGCGCGGCTTTGAGTTGCTGCGCCAGCGTGCTGACGTCTTGCGCGAGTTCCACGTGTATTTTTTCGCCCACCTCCTGCAAGGTCTTGGGCAATTTGTCGAGCCAACGCAGGCTGGACAAATCCATGCTGCTGGCGAACTGGTCCAGCGCCACGGCGGGCAGGTGATGCCCCTCGTCAAACACCACCAGGCATTTGTCCAGCTCGGGTAGCGCCTTCATGCCGAGCGATGCCAGCACCAGATCGTGGTTGGCCACGATGACCTGGGCCTCGGCCAGTTTGGTGCGGGCGTCGTAGTAACTGCACTCCCTGAAACGCGGGCAATGGCGAGCGGTGCAGGTGTGACGCTCAGCGGCCACGGCAGACCAGTCCCGGGGCTCAGGTTGCTCGGCCAGCTTGTCGCGGTCGCCGTCCCATTTGCCGCTGGCCAGGGCCACGGCCAGTGATTCATAGAGCTTCATGCGGCGCTCCTCGGGGTCCTCACCCTGCAACTGTTTGGCAAACGCACCGCGCGGCGGCGGCAGGTCTTCATCGGCCTCAAACAAATCGTCCCCGGCCTCGCCGGCACCCGCCAGCCGCTCCAGCTTGAGCTTGCACACGTAGCGGCCCCGCCCCTTGGCCAGCGCAAAAACAAAGGGCGTCTCCAGCACGGCGGCCAGGGCCGGCAGGTCTTTGGTCATCAGCTGCTCCTGCAGGGCCACCGTGGCGGTCGAGATGACGACCCGGGTCTTGAGCGAAAGCGCCATGGCCACGGTGGTGGACAGGTAGGCCGCCGACTTGCCGACACCGGTGCCAGCCTGGATGACGGTGATGGCTTTGCCGGGGTCGGGGTGTTCGCCCAGCGTCACACCCGACAAGGCACTGGCAATGCGTTGCGCCATTTCACGCTGGCCCGGGCGCGAGCGAAAGCCCGAGGTCGCATCCACCATCTGGTCAAAGGCGGCCAGCGACAAGTTGGCCAGCGCGTCAGCGCTCAAGAGACATACCCATTGTTTTGTTTCATTAATTTGATCTGCACAGCCTCCATTACACCGCCTTCATGATTTCAGTTCCTCCGACTGGCAAGACTATTGCTATAAAAATAATAGCTGCTTTCGCAGTAATGACGAGGGCTAATGGCATATTTTGTTACAAATAAACGGCAGAAAAAACGGACGGCCAGGCGCCTTGGCCCCTACACTCGGACCGAAATTTCGATCATTCCAAATATTCGGAAGACGTTCACAATGCGTTTTTACCTTGCCATGCGATCCGTGCTCGCCACCACCGCCATTACCTTTGCCCTGGCCGGCTGCAGCGTACTGCGGCCCGACGCCCATCTGGCGGCATTCAGTACCCAGATGACGGGCCTGAACGAGGTGCCGCGCGCGAGCACCCCGGCTACCGGCCGGGTCGACGCCGTGTTGGACAAAAACACCCGGCTGTTCCGCTGGAAGCTGTCGTTTACCGGCCTGAGTGGCCCGGCCACGGCCGGCCACTTTCATGGCCCGGCCGCTATCGGCAGCAACGCGAGCGTCGCCCTGCCCTTCAAAGGCCCGGTCACCAGCCCCCTGGAAGGTCAGGCAACGTTGACCCCGGCACAGGCGGCGGACCTGTTGGCTGGAAAATGGTACGTCAACATTCACACCACAGCCCACCCCGGCGGGGAAATTCGGGGACAGATGATTTTGCGGGAGTAAGGCCCTTGAAAATGTGAACTCGCCGCTGGACGGGATCGCCAATGCTATGCTGGGCACTGAAAAAACAGGAAACATGACTGATGCAAGATGGAACTCGCCTGGCCGCCGTAGATTTGGGATCCAACAGCTTTCGCCTTGAAATTGGCCGTATTGATCACGGTCAGTTTTTCCGCACTGAGTACTTGAAGGAAACGGTTCGCCAGGGCAACGGTCTGGACGACGATCGCAATCTGACGCCCGAAGCCATGCAGCGGGGTTGGGATTGTCTGGCACGTTTTGGCGAGCGTCTGGCCGGTTTCAACAGCGCCGAAGTGCGCGCCGTGGCAACACAGACCTTGCGTGAAGCACGTAACCGTGACGAATTTTTGGTTCGCGCCAATGACGTGCTGGGTTTCCCCATCGACGTCATCTCCGGTCGTGAAGAAGCGCGACTGATTTACCAGGGGGTGGCCCACGCACTCCCGCAAGGGAACGAGCGCCGTCTGGTAATTGACATTGGCGGGCGCTCTACCGAGCTCATTTTGGGTCAGGGTTTTGAGCCAAAAGTGATGGAATCCTACCGGGTCGGCAGCACGGCATGGTCCACGCGCTACTTCCCGGACGGCCAGTTCTCAAAACACGCTTTTCAAATGGCCGAAATTGCGGCCAAGGCGGTGTTGGACGAAGCACTCAATGCGTACCGGCGCGACGCCTGGGACATCGCTTACGGCTCGGCTGGCACCGTGGGTGCGGTCGGCGATGTATTGGCCGCCGCAGGTTGGCCCACAGGCTCGGTCAGTCGGGAAGGCCTGGACTGGCTGCAGGACAAGCTGCTCAACGCGCAAAGCGCCGACCGCCTGCGCCTGGCTGGCATGCGGGATGACCGGCGTTCCATCATTGGCGGGGGCTTAAGCATTTTGCGGGCGGTTTTCGACCTGCTGCAAGTCGATCAAATGCAACAGGCCACCGGCGGCCTGCGGCACGGACTCATATTTGACTTGATTGGCAGCACCAAGGACCAGACCGATGTGCGTTCCAAGTCGGTCCAACGGCTTGTCGTTAAATTCGGCGCCGACCCGGTTCATGGCCTGCGCGTCGGCAAGGTCGCCAACTATTTGTTTGCTCAGCTCCAGACCGAAACAGCAACGCCAGATAACCCACCCGCGAACCTGACCGATGAACGGATGAACCGGAAACTGAACTGGGCTGCCCAACTGCATGATATAGGCAGCCATATCTCGCACAGCGATTACCACAAGCATGGCGCCTATATTCTGGACAATGCCGATGCCATGGGCTTCTCTTTGTCCGAGTTGCACAAGCTCAGTCTGCTGGTACTGGGGCACCGCGGAAAACTGCGCAAGCTGGAAGTGGACTTTGAAGACGAAATCTTCGTGCAACAGTTGCTCACCTTGCGCCTAGCCGTTATTTTGTGTCACGCCCGGCGCGACCCTGACTTGAATGGCCTGGTGTTGACGCGTGATCTGGAAAATGCCAACCGCTTTGTCCTCGGCTGCCGTGCCGGTTGGGCCCAAGCCTTCCCCCAATCGGCCCACCTGTTGCGCGAAGAGGTGCTGGCATGGCAGAAGACCCCCTGGTCACTGGCGCTCAGTGGGTGCTGAAATCCGCATTGTCCCGTATCAGCAAACCCTCACCATAGATCTTGGCATCGTGCTTGGCCCGCGCGGCGACAGACGCCACCTGTTCGGCACTGGAAAATTCATCGCGGTGAATTTTGACCGCGCCGATCGATATCGTGGTCAAAGGGAAAAATCTTGAAACGCCATGCCGGTCTTCCGCATGGATGCCACCCGCCTCGCGGGCCGACGCGTCAAACAACTCAATGGCGAGGTCCGCAAATTCGGCCACGAATCTCTGGCATTGCAACTCCCAGTTGGCACTCTGGTACAGAATAATGAAATCATCGCCGCCCACATGGCCTACAAAATCACGCTGCGGATCACAGTGTGCCAAGGCGAGCCTGGCCACCAGACGAATCATTTCGTCCCCGCGCCAATAGCCGTACTGGTCATTGAATGGTTTGAAATTATTCAAATCGGCATAGCAGGCGACAAATTCAACACCGCTGTTCAAGAGTCGCTCGATATGCTGGCTGATCGGAATATTGCCAGGTAGAAAGGTCAATGGGTTGGCGTGGCGCGCCGCCTCGATGCGGGTTTCCGTGACTGAGCGGACCAGCTGTTCGCCCGTCCCCAAGCCTTCATAACGGCCGTTGTCCGTCACAATAAAACCATCTGCCAGGTAGCGCTGGTCGTCCGAGGTGAGAATGCCGATCAACTCGTCAACATTGTGGTCACGTTCGATCAATCGGGGCTCGAGGTTGGCATGCACCATGCAGGGCTTTCGGCCCCATACCTCGCGGTAATAGAGCTTGCTGTATTCGTCCATGAAATGCGCGCGGTTGATGATCCCCACCGGCCGGGTGCCGTCAATGACGGCCACTGCATGCAGCTTGGTGTGAGTCAAGAACAGGTTCGCCAATTCATTGTTGGTGGTGGACAAGCCGACCGCTGGCGCTTCAAGCACCGCAATACGGCTGAGCGACCCGGCATGGGACGCCCGCCGCAGCTCGGGGAACACGGCAACCCTGCGGTCCCGCATCACATCCAGTGCCGTCGCCTCAATCTGCTCACGCGGCAGCAGTGCCGGGTGTCCCAGGAAATAGCCCTGTCCGTACGTGATACCGAGGTCACGCAAGACACGCAAGTCGTCTTCCGTCTCAATGCCTTCCGCCACCAGCGAAGTGTCAAAAATCGCGGCAATTTGCTGCAAGGCCTGAATCGTCTTGAGCTTGTCTGCGTGCTGGCTGATGTCCTTGGTGAAGTACTTGTCGATCTTCACAAACTCAGGCTTGAGTTGCGACCACAACCGAAGGCTTGACCGGCCATCGCCAAAATCGTCCAGCGCAAGTGACACGCCGGCTGAGCGGATTTCGCGCACCACACTCGCCAGGTAGTCCATGTCGGTGACCCGCTCATACTCGGTGATTTCGAGCACCAGCATGCGTGGCAAAACACCAAAACCACTGACCAGCTCCATCAGGGCGTCGCGTCCGCAGCGTTTCAGAACCTGCACCAGCACCTCGGCGCTGATATTCACAAACAGACGCCCTGATTCAAGGAGCGAGCCCCAGCGATCAAGCGCGACGCTGACACAGAAGTTCTCGAACTCAAAATTTAAGCTCTCATGTCCCGCTGCCACCAGCAACGCATCCGGCGCATGAAACGACGTGTCCTGCGGCCCCCTGATCAAGGCTTCATGAGAATAGACAGACCCATCGCGCAGCGACACGATCGGCTGAAACACGGGGTAGAGTCGGTTGTTGCGCATCAAGCCAGCCAATGGCCCGCGCCCTCGTCGCACCGCATTGGAGCGCATGGCTATTGGCATCGACCTGGCCCGTGCGCCATGTCTTCGTTCCAGATCAGTCGGATGATAAGACGCCATCGCAGGTAGTGCTGTTGTGGCGGCCAGTCGAACAATGCTCATTGGATATCAAGGGTCAAGAATTAGATGGCACCAGTTTAGAAATACCGAATGACATGGGTGTGACAGCTGGCGTGCACCCGCTTGACGATTTTCCAAAAAACGATATAAACTGTATAAATCGTTTATTTAAAGGAAACCCAGCATGACTGCCACCGAACAGAAAATCGCAACGACCAAAACACTGAAATCCGTCGCAGCCACCCCCGTTCCGGCCACGCTTGCCACGCCACCAGCGGCGCCGGCGCCGGTGGCGGTGGTCAAGGCGGCGTCCAAAGTAACCGCGAAACCCGTTACCAAGAAATCAGCTTCGATCGTTAAAGCCAAGGTCAAAGCACCGGCAAGAGCCGCCACCAAGGCATCCATCCAACCGCCGGCAAAACCGTTGGTGAAGCCCTTAGCCAAGCCAAAAGCCGAAAAACCAGTCAAGGCGAAAAAACCGAAACTGGTGCGTGACAGCTTTACCATCCCCAAGGCTGAATACACGGTACTGGATGAGCTCAAACAACGCGCCGGCAAACTGGCCAGTCCGGCCAAAAAGAGCGAGTTGATTCGTGCCGGTGTCAAGGCTTTGGCCGCGATGTCCGACATGGCGTTTCTGGCCGCTTTGAAGGCCGTTCCAGCCATCAAGACCGGACGCCCTTCAAAAGACTGATCCCCCCAAAACGCACCCGGAAGTGCTCCGGCAATATATATTGGCTAGAGCATTTCTGGCGACTGCACCGCGACCACCACGGTTTGGGAGAGCGCTTCGTGCTGCCGATTTCGCAACCACCAGACGGCGCCCTTTTTTACCGCGCATTCGGGGGCGCTCAAGCCCAGCAACTGGGCGATGGTCCGCCCCAAGGTGGGCTGATGGCCCAGCACCAGCACCGTACCCTTCGCCCCCGGCCATTGCACCAGCTCAAGCAACTGGGCCACATCGCCATCAGGCGCCAGCGCCGATCTAAGCTTGTATTTGCGACCCAGCGCCATCGCGGTTTGTTCGGTACGGCGCGAGGGGCTCACCAAGATGCGCGTACTTTCGGGCAACTGCCGGTCCAGCCAGCTCGCCATCCGCGCGGCCTGCTTTTCTCCACGCGAGGTGAGCGCGCGCGCCATGTCGTCGCAGCCTTCAACCCACTCCTGCGCCTCTGCGTGACGCCACAAGACGAGGTCCATATCAATTGCTCCTTGCGTCAACTTGTCCGGCGTAACGGGCCATCAAGGCGGCTTGCGCACCATGGGCCAATCGACGGCCTTCAGGCTTGACACGGGCGTAGGTGCCATCCGGCAACAAATCCCACGCGTCCACGCCGTCATGCAAATAGGCCACCAGGCACTCATCGACAATGCGCTGGCGCTGCACCGGGTCAGTCACCGGCCAAGCGAGTTCTACCCGGCGCATCATGTTGCGGTTCATCCAGTCCGCGCTGGACAGGTACAGCTCTGGCACATCGTCTTGGCAAAAGTAGAAAACCCGCGAGTGCTCCAGAAAACGGCCAATCACCGAACGAACACGGATGTTGTCGGTGACGCCCGGAATCTGGGCTGGCAACATGCAGGCACCGCGCACGATGAGGTCAATTTTGACGCCTTTTTGTCCGGCACGGATCAGCGCGTGAATGAGTGCCTCATCCGTCAACGCATTCATCTTGGCAACGATACGACCCGACCCGCCGGAAGCGGCTGCGGCGGCCAGGCCATCGATCTTTTCGATCAGCTTGGTGTGCAGATAAAACGGCGCCAACAGCACCCGGTTCAGCTTGGGCAAGCGGCTGTGACTGGCCAAATGAACGAACACATTTTCCACATCGGTGGTGAGTGCCACGTCCGCGGTCAGGTGGCTCCAGTCAGTGTACAAACGCGCGGTGCTGGGGTTGTAATTGCCGGTGGACAGGTGGGCGTAGCGCGTGAGCTGTTTGCCTTCGCTGCGGGTAATGAGCATCATCTTGGCGTGGGTCTTGAGCCCGACCACCCCGTACAAGACCTGAGCCCCAATCGACTCCAGCATCTCGGCCCAGTTGATGTTGGCTTCCTCGTCAAACCGGGCCTTCAACTCCACCACCACGGTCACTTCCTTGCCGCGACGCACCGCCTCGCGCAGCAGATCCATCAGCACGGAGTCACTACCGGTGCGGTAGATGGTTTGCTTGATCGCCAGCACCTGCGGGTCATTCACCGCTTCACGCAAAAATGCCAATACACCATCAAAACTCTCAAACGGCTGGTGCATCAAGACATCGCCCAGTTTGAGTTGATCAAAGAACGAAACACCCGGCGTCAGCTGCGTCGGATAACACGACTTGTAGAAAGGAAAGCACAGCTGCGGCGCATCCATCAGATCGACCAATTGAGTCAATCGAACCAGGTTGACCGGACCCGGGACACGGTACAGAGCCAGCTCCGGCAACTCGAACTGTTTGAGCAAAAAAGCGGACAGATACTCAGAACAACCGGCCGATACCTCAAGCCGCACCGCCTGACCAAAATGACGGTGCTCAAGGCCTTGGCGCAATGCCGTTCGCAAATTCTTGACGTCGTCTTCGTCCACCGCAAGGTCCGAGTGGCGGGTTACCCGAAACTGTGAAAATTGCCCGACCTCGCGACCCGGAAACAACTCCGTCAGATGCCCCCGAATCACACTGGACAAGGATACAAAAGAGTTACTTCCGCCAGAAATTTTGTCCGGCATGCGGATCATTCGCGGCAGAACGCGCGGCACTTTGACGATGGCAATATCGTTTTCACGCCCGAACGCATCGCGTCCGCCCAGGCGAACAATGAAATTGAGCGATTTGTTGGCCACTTGCGGAAACGGATGGGAGGGATCCAGCCCCACCGGAATCAACAAGGGACGAACTTCACGCTCGAAATATTGCTTGACCCAGCGCCGCTGCGCGCTGTCGCGGTCGCCGTGGGACACGATCCTGATGCCCTGCTTTTCAAGCGTGGGCATCAAGTCGTCGTTGTACAGCGCATACTGGCGCGCCACCAAGGTGTGCGCCGCGTCCGCCAGTCGGTTGAACGACTCGACCGTGTAGAGTCCTTTTTCGTCTTTGCTCTGGTTCGCGGCCAAATGCGGTTCGGCGCGAACTTCGAAAAACTCATCCAGATTGGAAGACACAATACACAGGTAGCGAAGCCGCTCCAGCAGAGGAACGTCCTTGCGATTGGCCCAATCCAGCACCCGCTCGTTGAAGGCAAGAATGCTGTGATCGCGATCAAGAAGTGCCACACTTGGCGAGGTTTGCGTCGACTTCGACTGTCGAAAAAGAGAATTCATGACGTCCGAATCTGTTTATTACAAATTGATGACTGATTGTTGACCGGTTTGATGACAATCGTGTGACAGAACACACCCGTGCGCCACAGTAGATGAATTACGCTCGTGCTTGTTCCAATTACCGATAGCAACGCCGCCTGTGCTGATCCGGCGACTGAGTGTTTCAACTGTTTTTTGAGTTCAAATAAACATGATTTCCAAGTCGACACTGTCCAACAAATTTAAGGCGCCCGGAGATTTCTGGGGCGGGCTGGCATCCATGTTGGTCGCCTTGCCGACCGCAGTGGCCTTCGGCGTCACGGTTTATTCGGCGATCAGCCCGCAGTATGCAGTTTTTGGGGCACTGGCCGGCATCCTCGGCGCCGCAGCGCTGGGCTTGATTGCACCTACCTTTGGCGGCACCGACCGCCTGATCAGCGCACCGTGCGCGCCCGCCGCGGCCGTGCTCTCGGCGTTCGCCATCGAACTGGTGAAACAGGGTGTCACGCCGTCGAGCATCGTCCTGCTACTGACGGTGCTCGGCATTTTGACCGGCCTGATCCAGATGTTTATCGGCTTTCTAGGCCTGGGCCGGATGATCAAATACATTCCCTATACCGTGGTGAGTGGTTATTTGAGCGGCGTCGGCCTCATCATCATTGGCAGCCAGATTCCCGGGTTTGTCGGCGTCTCCCCCAATACGGTATGGTGGAAAGCAGCGCTCTCACCGGAAATATGGGACCTGCGCAGCCTTGCGGTTGGCGTGGCAACTGTGCTGGTCGCATTGCTGGCACCAAAATTAACCAAGGCGGTTCCCAGCACCATTCTTGGCATCGTCGCCGGGGTTCTGGTGTACTTTGGTCTCGCCAGCAGCGACGCGACCATGATGACGCTCGCCGGCAACAAGCTGGTACTGGGTACCCTCGGTGCGTCCGGCGCGGGTTATGTCGGCACCATTACCGGGCGCTGGTCTGAAATCGGCGAATTGAAACTCACCCAGATCGCCCGACTCTTCGGCAGCGCGTTGACCCTGGCGGCCTTGCTGTCGATCGATACGCTGAAGACTTGCGTCGTCATCGACCAGATGACGCGCACGCGCCATGAACCCAATCGTGAACTGTTTGCGCAGGGCCTGGCGAATATCGTCTCGTCCGCGATCGGTGGCATTCCAGGCGCCGGTACCATGGGCGCGACCATGGTGAACCTCTCCAGCGGCGCGCAAACCCGTGTCTCAGGCATCGTTGAAGGTGTGCTGGTGCTGGTGGCTGCGCTGTTATTGAATACCTTTATCGCCTGGATTCCGATTGCCACGCTGGCGGGTATCCTGATCGTCATAGGCCTGCGCATGATCGACACCAAACCGCTGCGCTTTCTGGAGTCGCGCGCCACGGTGTTCGATTTTGCCGTCGTGGCCGTGGTCATTGCGGTGGCATTGACGGTCGGTCTGATCGCCGCGTCGGCGGCCGGTGTTGCCATGTCCATCCTGCTGTTCGTGCGCGAACAAGTCGGTGGTTCGGTGGTGCGGCACAAGACCTTTGTCAACCAGCGCTCGTCGACCTGGTATCGGCCCGAAGCCGAGATGCGCCTCCTCGCCCAGAAAGGGGACCAGGCCATCATTTTCGAACTGCAAGGCAGTCTTTTCTTCGGCACCACGTATGAACTTTACGCCGCGCTTGAACCGGAAATCAAGACCCGCGATTACATTTTGCTTGATCTGCGCCGGGTGCAATCGGTGGACATCACGGCCGCGCACATGCTCAATCAGGTACGCGACATGCTGCGCGAGCGCGGCGTGCCCCTGCTGATGAGCAATGTGCGCGAGCAGCTGCCCAATGGTCGCAATCTGCTGGCGTTTTTCAAACAGACCGGACTGATCGACGCCAGTGATGCGGTGCGGGTTTTTCCGACCATCGAGGCAGCGATTGAATGGATCGAGGATCGTCTGATCGGCGATATCGCGCAACCCGCGAACGAAGAGGTCCCCCTGAATTTGCAGGAAATGGATTTATTTCAAGGGCGCAAGGATGCGACCATCGCCGATCTGGAAGGACGCATGAAGCAGCGCACGGTCAAGGCCGGTGAACCCATTTACTCGATCGGCGATCAAGAACGGGAGCTCTATCTGATCCGGCGCGGCGCCGCTCGCATCATGGCGCCGATTAGCGGTAGCCGACAGTTGCACCATATCGCCACCTTCGGGCGCGGTGATTTTTTCGGTGGCCTGGCTTTTCTTGATGATCGCGCGCGCAGCGACAACGCAATCGCGCACACCGATATCGACTTGTACGTGCTGTCGCTTGAACAGTTCAACCAGTTGGCCGAAGACCACAAAAGACTGGCCTTTTTGCTGATCACCGCCATTTCCCGCACCCTCGCGCATCGTCTGCGACAAGCCGTCGGGGAGCGAACCTTGCTCCACGTGTAATTCGAGTTCTCTTTCAAGACCGGGGATCGTTGGGTTTGACCTGTTCGCCTCACATACCCAGGAAATGTTTGCGGTACCGGGGCGGCAAATCATGGATGCGCATCATCATGGGAAGGTCAGCCGTGTTGAAATCCGGGTCCCAGGCCGGTGCCCCCAGAACCTTGGCGCCCAGACGCAAGTAGCCTTTGATCAGTGCCGGTGGGTCCACGGTCAAGCTGCAGTCCAATCGATCCACTGGCAGCGGCAGGCGCGGGTGCACATGGTGTTCTATGGGCGCCAGGTGGCTGGCCTTGAGCTGCTGCCAGATACTGGCCGCCACATCACCGCTGACGATGCCGTTGTGCAGCATGGGAATGCTGGCGCAGCCGATCATGGTGTCGAGCTTGTTGCGCACCATAAACTCAGCCAGCGCGCCCCACAAGGCCATGATCACCCCGCCGTGGCGATAGTCCCGGTGTACACAGCTGCGCCCCAGTTCAACCATGCGCTCACGCAGGCCACGCAGACGCGTGAGGTCAAACTCGATATCGCTGTAGGTACTGCCCACGCGCCTGGCTTGCGCTGGCGTGAGAAGCCGGTACGTCCCGACCACTTCCTTCGTGACCTGATCGCGCACCAACAGATGCTCGCAGTAGTTATCGAACAAATCAACGTCATGCCCGGGC
>NZ_DHXT01000140.1:0-8110 GCF_002413825.1 Rhodoferax sp. UBA5149 | reverse complement strand
ACTTCGTCAGCGTGTTTGGCCCACGAAACCGCCAGACCGCCGCGCTCAATTTGGGGGACGGGTGAGTGATTCGCGCCGTGGAGATGTGAATGAGACCGGTGAAGTAAGCCTCTGGGCAGGGACAGCGGCGAAAAAGCGAAGGTGGGGTTAGGAAGTTCTTTCATTTCTTTCTCCTGTTGAGGGTCTGGCAAGCACAAATTGGCACACATTCGCGCGAAGTCTTTTGACATGGTTACGCTCTTTTTTTCCGCTTCACTGGATGGTGCTGGTCTTCTGTGACGGCGCCGTGGCAACTTCATGGCATTTGCGTGACAGCGCGCCCCCGGGCGACGGCAAACACACGGCCAAGGCAACCATGTTGATAGACTGCAACGAATTCAGGGCTACGCTGACGAACTCTGGCGGCCCGAACAATTTGAGGCCTTTTTGCAGAATCGATGACCTGGAATTTGAAACATGACAACAAACTTCGCCAACACCCTGAACCGGGGTTGCATCTGCCGCACCCTGGACGAACAGCGTCTGCGTGAGCAACTGGAAAGCGATCCGGGTCTGACCGGGCTGGCGCACAGCATCGCCCAGACCCGCCCCCACCTGTTTTCTGCCACGGCCGTGTTCCTCTCCAGCAGCACTTTTGAGACCATCGCGGCGACCGTGGCGGCCATTGAGCGCGTTGTGTCCACGCCCGGCTACCAGGCCACTGCGCTGGCACGGGCACCCGCCATCGCACAGCACCCGTTCGGCCCGGCCGGGGTCTTCATGGGGTATGACTTCCATGTCAATGCCGACGGACCGCAACTGATAGAGATCAACACCAACGCCGGGGGCGCGCTGCTCAACGCGGCATTGGCGCGGGCGCAGAAATCATGCTGCGAATCGATGAGCCAGGCGCTTGCGGCCTACACACCGCTGCACGCTGCGCTGGGCGCTGTTGAGCAAACCTTCTTTGACATGTTCAAGGCGGAGTGGCGTGCCCAGCGCGGTGAACTGCCGCTGCGCTCATTGGTGATCGTGGACGATGACCCGCAGGCGCAATACCTGGCACCCGAGTTCGAGTTGTGCCGCCACATGTTTTTGCAGCGCGGGCTAAGCGCTTCAATTGCCGACCCGCGAGAACTGGAATGGCGCGACGGCAGCCTGTGGCACGGCCAGGTGATGGTCGACATGGTCTACAACCGGTTGACCGATTTTTATCTCGCTGAACCCGCTCACCAGGCGTTGCGCGATGCCTACACCGCTGGCGCGACCGTGGTGACGCCGCACCCGCGCGCCCATGCCTTGCTGGCCGACAAACGCAACCTCGTCACACTGAGCGACGCTGAACTGCTCGCGGCCTGGGGCGTTGGCGCGACTGACCGCCAGCTGTTGGCTGCAGCCGTGCCAGCGACGCAACGGGTCACGCCGCAAGGCGCGGACGAGCTGTGGGCCCGGCGCCGCCAGCTCTTTTTTAAGCCGGTGGCGGGCTACGGGGCCAAGGCGGTTTACCGCGGTGACAAGCTGACGCGCAAGGTGTGGGACGAGATTCTGGCGGGCGATTTCATCGCCCAGGCGCTGGTACCACCGGGCCAGCGCATGGTGGTGGTGGACGGCGTGCAGACCGATCTGAAGTTCGATGTCCGCGCCTACACCTATGCCGGCCAGATTCAACTGCTGGCGGCGCGCACCTACCAGGGCCAAACCACCAATTTCCGCACACCGGGCGGCGGCTTTTCACCGGTCGTCGTGGTGCCGCAACTCGACGACATTGTCACACTCTTGTCTGAGTCAGGTAGCACCGTCCCTGCCTGACAAACCCGGCTATTGCACTATGCCGGTTCGCAGAATGATTAAAGGATGCAGTGCATTGGCTTGGTGGCAGGATCAACGCCCTGGCGTGTCACTGTGCGATACCTCGAAGCCATCGGCCACGTAGGCGGGGCCTTTCATCAGCCACACGATGACACAGCCAATCGTCACAGTCACAACCAGACTCCAGATGAAAATCACCAGGCCGATCATCACAAAATCAAACAATTGAATATGCCGAGCCAACTCGGCAGCACTGCCCCCGGTGATCAAGAAACGGGCTGCAAGTGACATCAGCGCTGGCAAAAGCGTGCCCGCCAGGCAAACTGTCGGCATCAGGCGCAGCAGCCGCCATTCAAACCCGTACGGGGTGCGCTGAAATCCGGGCAGTTTTCGAAGCCAGTCCATGAAAAGCATTTTAGGAGGGCACCAAAATTCTTGCTGGCTTTAATCTGCGCGGCCCCACGACAAGCAGGACTTTGCGCTACAGGCTCAGGCCTTGGCCGGCTTCCTCGAACGTGCGTCCGTCGCGGATGTGATAAATGCGTTTGAAGGTCGGGATGATCTTCTCGTCGTGCGTGACCACGATGATGGCGGTGCGGTACTGCTGCGCCATCTGATTCAGGATGCGCATCACACCGAGCGCGCGTTCGCTGTCCAGCGGGGCCGTGGGCTCGTCAGCCAGGATCACGGGCGGCTGGTTGGCCAGCGCCCGCGCAATCGCCACGCGCTGCTGTTCGCCGCCGGAGAGCTGCGAGGGCTCCGCCCTGGCGCGGTGGCCGACATCGAGCGCCTCCAGCAACTCACGGGCGCGCGCCCGCGCACGCGCGTTGGGCTGGCCCGCCAGCATGGGCAGCAGGGCCACGTTGTCGGTTACGTCCAGAAACGGAATCAGATAGGGCGCCTGGAACACAAAACCGATGCTGTCGCGCCGCAGGGTGCGTAAATCGGCGATCTTCCAGCCGTTCTCATAGATCGTCTCGCTGCCCAGCGTCATGCGCCCCGACGTCGGCTCGATGACGGCGCCCAGGCATTTGAGGAGCGTGCTCTTGCCCGAACCCGAAGGGCCGATCAGGCCGACCACCTCGCCCGGGGCGACGCTCATGTTCACGTCCTTGAGCGCGTCCACGGCAGCATCGCCCTCGCCATAGCGCTTGCTCAAACCTTCGATGCGGATACCGAGTTCACTCATGGGGCATCCTTATCCAATAGCCGCCGCCGGATCGACGCGCAGCGCCACACGGATGGCGAGCGTGCTGGCCAACGCACAGATGATCATGACCGCGACAAAGCCGCGCAGTGCGTCTCCCGTCTCCAGCAAGACGTACTTGGGGAAGATGGGCGCCCAGATGGTGGCAGCGACCTTGCCAACGATGAAGCCGATCAACCCGAGGCCCAGCGCCTGCTGCAGGATCATGCTGGCTATCGTGCGATTGCGTGTTCCGATGAGCTTGAGCACCGCAATCTCGCGCAGCTTGCCCAGGGTCATGGTGTAGATGATGAAGGCCACGATGGCCGCGCTCACGATGGCCAGGATCACGAGGAACATGCCGATCTGCTTCGCGGAGGTGGCAATCAGCTTGGCCACCAAAATGTCCTCCATCTGCTCGCGCGTGAACACCTGCAGGTGCTTCCAGCGGCGGATCGGCTCGGCCACTTGCTCGGCCTCAAAGCCGGGCTCGATCTGCACCAGTACCGCGTTGACATTGTGGTTGCTGCTTTGCGAGGCCTGAACGGCCTCCAGCAAGCCGGGCACGCCCGGGCGGTTCAGTGCGGGGTTGGCGGCGGTGCGGGCACGGTCATTTTGAATAGCGTCGTTGTCTTTCAGGAACTGCGCTTCCTGCGCGTCGGCCAACGGAATGAAGACCATGGGGTCGCCGCCGGAAGACACCATGCGTTGCGTGAGGCCGACCACGCTGTAGTCATGCCGGCGAATCTTGATGACGTCGCCGACCGAGAAGCCCGTTTTCACGTCGGCCACCGCCTCATAGTGATTGCGCGTGATGTGGCGGCCCGCGATCAGGTAGCCCGGCTCGCCGGGCTGGCCGGGCTCCGCGCCCACCACCATGGCACGCACGTCGGCAGCCTCGCGGCGCACCTGCATCGTGAGGTAGGTCACATTGGCCGCGCGCGCCACGCCTGGCATGCCCAAAAGTGAACGGTACACGTCATCGCGCAGGCTGGATGCTTCAGCGTACGGACCCTGGGTGTCTTTCTGTACCACCCAAAGGTTGGCGCCACTGTTGTTCAGCAGCATGAGCGCATCGTCCACCATGCCACGGTAGACACCGGCCATCGTCAGCGTGACGCCGATCAACAAGCCCAAACCAATGCCCGTGAGCACGAACTTGCTCCATGAATGCAGGATGTCGCGGCCGGCCAGGCTGATCATGGCTTGCCCGGTGCGAGGCTTTGCACTACCTGGATGCGGCTGCGCGCATCGATTTCCTTCTCGCTGTAGACCACAACCCGGTTGTCGGTCTTCAAACCATCCAGCACCTGCACCTGTCCGTCCAGGCTCACCTGGCCCAGACGCAGCGGCGCGAAGCGCAGGCCGCCATCATCCTGCACCCAGACGCCAGACTGTCCGGCGTGCCGCTTGATGGCGGCATTGGGCAGCAACAGGGAACGCGGCGTAGCGGGCAACTTGAGTGTGACCTCGGCCAGTTCGCCGACCGAAACGCCCGCTGGCTGGGCGTCAAATGCAATCTGTGCCACGCGCTCCTCCGTCACGCTGTCGCCCTGCAGTTCCACGCGGACCACCTTGCCGCGCTGCGTGGCGGCGGCGCTGGAGCGCAGCACGATATCGGCGGCCAAACCAGGCGCCAGACCGCCCGAGCGGCCCTGGTCAAAGCGTGCTTTCACCCACAGGCTGGCGGGATCCACCAGCTTGAGAACCGACTGCCCTGCCACCACGGTGGAGCCTGGCTCGGCGTCGCGCGACAGGACCACGCCGTCCTGCGCGGCCACCAGGCGTGCGTTCTGACGCTGTTGCATCAGACCGGCACGTTCGGCTTTGAGCCGTGAAAGGTCCTGTTGTGCAGCGAGCAGGTTGGCCTGCGCTGCGCGGGTACCGGCATCGGCCGACGTCTGCTCCTGCACTTTCGCCTCCACCGCACCGGGACTCACAAAGTTTTGTCGACCTAACTCGACATAACGGCGCGCATTGATGGCGGCCAGCTCCCGGCGTGCTGCCGCATCGGCCGTTTGCGCATCGGCAGCCGCAATGCCGCTGCCAGCCCGCGCCATGGAGGCGTCCAGCGCCGCAAGGCGGTTATCCAGGTCGACGGGATCCATCTCGGCGAGCAGCTGGCCCGCCTTGACCGTGTCACCCGCATCCACCAGCACGCGCAGCACGCGGCCGGCGGCGGTGGGCCCAATCAGGTAGCTGCGGCGCGCTTCCACCGTGCCAATGCCAAAGAGAGCGGGCGTGAGTGATCCTTCGGTCGCCTGCACCACCGTCACCCGCACGGGGGCCAGCGGCCCGGCACGCCGGATGACAAACACGATGGCAACCAACAGCAGCGCGCCAAGCAGACCGAGCACGAGCACTTTGGAGGTAGGGGCTTTGAGCTTCATCATGATGGGCTGCGGATACCGCACAGGTAAAGGTGAAAGACGGGCGGCGCTTGCGCACGCATGGAGGAAATCTGCCCGCTCAGCATGGACTGCATGACCAGGCCTTGCACGATGCCGACGAAAAGTGTGGCGGCGGCAGGCACATCCAGGTCAGCCGCTGCGTCGCCGCGCTGCACCGCCGCCTTCAGCAGGCGCAACAGCAACTGGCGGTAGCCCTGCATGAGACTACGTACCTGCTGCTTGAGAGGCGAATCCTCCGGCTGCTGCAGTTCGTGAAAGATCACACGCGGCACGCCGGGAAAGGTCACTACAAAAGCCACATGCGCATCGAACACGCGGTGCAGGGCTTCGAGTGGTGTGGCGGCCTGCTGCGCCGCCTCATTGAGTGAGCGCAGCAGGTTCTCCGTTACCCATGCCATGGCGGCCAGCCAGATGGATTCCTTGGATGGGAAGTGCTTGAACAACGCCCCCTGGCTCAGACCCAGGGCGCCGGCCAGATCAGTGGTAGTGATGGTCCCAGGACTGCGGTCCTGAGCCAAGTGCAGTGCGGCGGCCACGATTTCTGCCTGGCGGGCTTCGGTGGGCAAACGGGCGACAGGAACTTGTATGGAGCTCGGTTTCATTTGGCAATCATTATTTGGTAAGTATTTGATTACTTACCATGATAAAAGATATTCACCTGTGCGTCAAACGCAGGCTGAAAAACTGAATGGGCGCCGGGAAAAAGGAATCTATGATCATCTGCCCAGAACAACAATCTAGCGGAAACACGTCCCATGCCCTCCTTCAGCACCCTGCGCATCGACAAAGACGCCGACCATCCCCGCATCGCCCGCCTGCTGCTCAACCGGCCCGAGCGGCTCAATGCCATCAATGAAGAGATGCCGCGCGAGATCCGCGCCGCCATCGACTGGGCGGCCGCCGAGGAGGAGGTGCACGTCATCATTGTGGAAGGGGCCGGAAAAGGGTTTTGCGGCGGTTACGACCTGACTCAGTTTGGCGAAGGCCAGATGGAGCATCCTTGCCAGCAGGAAAAAACACCCTGGGATCCGATGGCTGACTACCGCTATATGAAGCGCAACACCGAAGATTTCATGAGCCTGTGGCGCAGCCCCAAACCGACCATTGCCAAGGTGCACGGCTACGCCGCCGCCGGCGGCAGCGACATCGCCCTGTGCTGCGACTTGCTGGTGATGGCCGACGACGCGCGCATCGGCTACATGCCCACCCGGGTGTGGGGCTGTCCCACGACGGCCATGTGGACGTACCGCCTGGGCGCCACCCGCGCCAAGCAATTGATGTTTACTGGCGACACCATCGACGGCAAAAAAGCCGCTGAATGGGGCTTGGCCAACGAGAGCGTACCCGCCGACCAGCTCGAAGCCGCAACCCTGGCGCTCGCCCGCCGCATTGCAGGTGTGCCAAACTCGCACCTGGCCATGCACAAGATGGTGGTGAACCAGGTGATGCTGACCATGGGCCTGGAGCAGACCCAGATGATGGCCACCGTCTTTGATGGCATTACCCGCCACAACCCCGAAGGCATGTGGTTTCGCCGTTATGCCCAGCAGGAAGGGTTCAAGGCGGCGGTCCAGTGGCGCGACAGCGGTCAGCCCATTCCTGAAGGCGATGAGGCCCGGGAGCTGATTCGACAAATGGAAAAGAGCCGAAAAGACAATGACTGAGAGGTCGATCCATGCTTAATTTCTTGCCCCCTTTATGGGTGGGCCTGATAGCGACACTGCTGATGGCGCTCAACGCGCTGTTCTGGGTGCCCATACTGTTGCTCTTTGCCCTCCTCAAACTGATCATCCCGGTCCAAAAAATGCGATTGGCGATTGATCCGATCCTGTTGCACATCGCGGAAGCCTGGATTTCGGGCAACAGTGGCTGGATGCGGCTCACCCAGCGCATCACCTGGGATGTGCAGGGCATTGAAGGTCTGAGCTACCGCAGTTGGTACCTGGTGAACTGCAATCACCAGTCCTGGGTGGACATTCTGGTGCTGCAGCATCTGTTCAACCGGCGCATTCCGCTGCTCAAGTTTTTCCTCAAACAGCAGCTGATCTGGGTGCCCGTCATGGGGCTGGCCTGGTGGGCGCTGGATTTTCCGTTCATGCGCCGCCATAGCGAAGAGTTCCTGAAAAAACACCCCGAAATGCGTGGCAAAGACCAGGCAACCACACGCAAGGCCTGTGAAAAATTTGCACTAATTCCGACCAGTGTGATGAATTTTCTGGAAGGCACGCGCTTTCGGCCCGCCAAGCACCAGCGGCAGCAATCGCCTTACAAGCATTTGCTCAAGCCCAAGGCCGGCGGCATTGCGCTGGCGCTCAACGCCATGGGCGACAAGTTCCAGGCCATCCTCGATGTGACCATTGTTTACCCGAACGGTGCCCCGGATTTCTGGCAATTCCTGACCGGCAAACTCCATCGCGTCATCGTTCGGGTGCGGCCGTTTCCGGTGCCCCAGGACCTGGTGCAAGGCGATTATTCGGGTGACCCGGCGGTGCGTGAGGCCTATCAGAAATGGGTGCATCGGATGTGGCTGGAAAAGGATGCGCAGATAGAGGCACTCCTTCAGCCTATAGCCTCCGCAGGTATTCATTAAGCCGCATGAACACCGCTCATATCTGCGTCGCCCGCCACGGCGAAACCGACTGGAACATGCGTGGCATTTTGCAGGGCTGGTTCGACGTGCCGATCAATGAGCAAGGGCGCCATCAGGCGCGCCAGCTGGCGGCAA
>NZ_DHXT01000102.1:55965-56255 GCF_002413825.1 Rhodoferax sp. UBA5149 | reverse complement strand
GCCCAAGTCACGGGGCTGGACGTTCAGTTTGTGCAAGACAACCACAGTCGCTCCGTCAAGGGCGTGTTGCGTGGCTTGCATTACCAGATTCAGCACCCCCAGGGCAAGCTGGTGCGCGTGACGCAAGGCGAGGTGTTTGACGTGGCGGTGGACATGCGCCGCAGCTCGCCGAACTTTGGGAAATGGGTGGGTGTGGTGCTGTCAGCCGACAACCATCGCCAGCTGTGGATTCCCCCGGGCTTTGCCCACGGCTTCGTGGTGACCAGTGACACCGCCGAGTTTTTGTACAA
>NZ_DHXT01000102.1:50850-55707 GCF_002413825.1 Rhodoferax sp. UBA5149 | reverse complement strand
GGCGTGCAGTGGCCGATTCAGGGTCTGCCACAGCTGGCGGCCAAGGACGCGGCGGGTAAAAGTTTGGGTGAGGCAGAGGCGTTTGTCTAGCGCAGACTACAAAACGGGTTTTACCATGTCTGCGGACGTCGGTGGTGTCAACTCCAGGGCGGCAAACAGTGACTTCTGAACCATGTCCAAGTTCACGGGAAGTGATGCAAAATCGTTGTCTGATCAAAGATGGGAGCAAACATGAACAGGATTACCCTGGAGCCAGGAAAACGGGGCGGTCGGCCATGCATACGCGGCTTGCGCATCACCGTGTATGACGTGTTGTCTATGTTGTCCAGCGGCATGACGCAGCAGGAAATTTTGGAGGACTTTACGGAACTGGAGTCAGAGGATGTTTTGGCGGTGCTGGCCTTTGCTGCGGACCGTGAGCATAAGGTCTATTCGCTGGCTGTTCAATGAAGCTGTTGTTGGACGAAAACCTGTCACGGCGTCTAGTCCCGTTTCTTTAGCATGACTATCCCGGTAGTTCTCAAGTGGTGCTGCTCGGGATGGAATCAGCATCAGACGCCGAGGTCTGGCAAGCAGCGAAAGACCAGGGTTTTGTCATCGTCACGCGTGACGCCGACTTTGAAGAGCTTTCATTGGTCTGGGCCAGCCTCCCAAGGTGATTTGGCTCAAGACCAGAAACCAGTCTCGCGCAACCACGCTCAAGATCCTTTTGGATAATCAGTTGATGATCGAAGAAGCCTTGTTGAATCATGGACAGGCATGTGTTGAAGTGTCTGGGGTGTGAGGAAGTAAGTCCTGTTCAACCAGCACGATTTGATTGGTCTGAGTAATTGGTGAGTAATTGGGGTCAGATTCCAATTAATTTATACCTTTTAGGGCTGTAGCCCCCGTAAACACCGCGTGAGCAGCTATTGTTTTTGAAAAGTATGGTGTTAATTTTTGGATGTTTGCAAGTAGATATCAGGAAGGCGCGGCAGCTGTCGGGTTGTCATTGGTCGTGATGGCGTATAAACTTGTATCAACATTTTAAACAAGGAGGTATTATGAATCCAACGGTAAAGGTAACGGCGGAGCAAACGGTTCAGGAGTGGGGCAACGGCCTTGCTGTGCGTATCACGGCACCGGTAGCCAGAGCGGCACGTTTCGCGCTTGGGCTTCCGATCAAGGTGGAAGTTGTCGAAGGCGGCGTTTTCTTGCGGCCTGTTGGCAAGCCAAAATTGACACTTGCGCAGAAGCTCAAAGCGTTCGATCCGGCCATTCATGGCGGTGAGGTGATGGCGGATGGGCGTGTTGGCGCCGAAGTGTTCTGATGACCACGCGCAAATCGTGGGTGCCGGAACGGCGAGACATGATCTGGATTGACTTCAACCCCCAGGTTGGAGGCGAAATGAAGGACGAACACCCCATGCTGGTGCTCTCGACCAAGGCGTTCAACGAACGCACGGGTATCGTGATCGGTTTGCCCATGACGCATGCGGCGGCGAATGAAACCAATCCATTTGCCGTTAGGTTCTCAACATCCAAGGGCGAGATCGGTTATGTCCTTGCGCACCAGCCGAAATCGTTTGACTGGCGCAAGAGGGGCGCGCGACCTCACCCTTGGAAGCAAGGGTCACCGACCGTATTTGAGTCGGCATGTGAAGAGTTGAATGGAATCATCTCGATCGGTTAGGTGGACAGATGGCGCCATAATGGCTGGGGCCACAGTGGGCACTGTGGTCCGGCGGAGCTATGGCGTCAAGGTGGCCGATGGGGTGGTATTTCAAGCCGGTACGGCGTTGTCAGGGACATAAAAATTACATGATCAACCAAATTGCAGATCCTTTGCTGACCTTGCCGCGCCCAGCCAAGCGTTTGTTGGCGCTGGGCGTTGACGCGTTTTTGTGCGTTCTGACCGTGTGGCTAGCCTTGTGCCTGCGGCTGGACGGCTGGGTGGTGTTGACGCGCAATGAGTGGCTGGCGATGGGTTTGTCTCTGGTGCTGGCCTTGCCGGTGTTTGTGGTCTCGGGCTTGTATCGGGCCATTTTCAGATACGCAGGCATGGCGGCCCTGATGGCGGTGACGAAGGCAATCATCATCTACGGCTTGCTCTATGCCACCTCGCTGGCAGTGCTGGCATTGCCGGGGGTGCCGCGCACCCTCGGATTGCTGCAGCCGCCGTTGCTGCTGCTGGCGGTGGGGGCCTCGCGGGCATTGGCGCGATATTGGCTTAGTGGCGGCTATTTAAGCCAGATCAAGCGCAATGCCTTGCCCAAAGTGTTGATTTATGGAGCCGGCTCCGCTGGGAACCAACTGGCAGCAGCCATGGCTAATAGCAATGAGATGCGGGCCGTCGGTTTTCTGGACGATGACGCCCGTTTGCACGGCCACGTGCTGAACGGTTTGTACATTTACAACCCTGCTCAGCTGCATGATTTGGTGCAGAAGCTGGAGGTGAGTGATGTGTTGCTGGCCATTCCCTCGACCAGCCGCGTGCGGCGCAACGAAATTCTGGAGCTGACGCGCCAAGCCCATGTGGCGGTGCGCACATTACCTGGATTGATGGACTTGGCCCAGGGCCATGTGCAAGCCAGCGACCTGCGCGAACTCGATATTGAAGATCTGCTGGGCCGCGATGCCGTGCCGCCCGATGCGGCGCTGTTTGGTAAAAACATTCATGGCAAAGTGGTACTGGTCACGGGCGCGGGCGGCTCGATTGGCAGTGAACTGTGCCGCCAAATCATCAAGGCCGCACCGACCAAGCTGCTGTTGGTGGAGCTGAGCGAGTTCGCTCTCTACGCCGTGCACCAGGACTTGATGAAGTTACTGTCTGATGAAGATACCCCAGATGTGCAATTGCTGCCGCTGTTGGCGTCTGTGCGCGACGAAGACCGCATGCGTGAAATCATGTTGACTTGGCAGCCGCACACGGTGTACCACGCAGCCGCCTACAAACATGTACCGATGGTGGAGCACAACCCGACCGAAGGCGTCAAGAACAACGTGCTGGGCACCTGGACCACGGCCAAGGTGGCGGCCGAGCACGGCGTGAGCGACTTTGTGCTCATCAGCACCGACAAGGCCGTGCGGCCCACCAACATCATGGGCACCAGCAAGCGCCTGGCCGAAATGGTGCTGCAGGCGCTGGCGGCCGCTTCAATCGAGCAGGGTTGGAGCACCCGCTTTGGCATGGTGCGCTTTGGCAATGTGCTGGGTTCTTCGGGCTCGGTGGTGCCGCTGTTTCGCAAACAGATCAAGGACAACGGCCCCATCACCCTGACGCACGCTGACATTACCCGCTATTTCATGACTATTCCTGAGGCGGCGCAGCTGGTCATTCAGGCCGGCGCCATGACCAGCGGGGGGGATGTGTTTGTGCTGGACATGGGCGAGCCCGTGCGCATCATTGATCTGGCGCGCCGCATGGTGGAGCTGTCGGGCCTGACGGTGCGTGATGAGGCTAAACCCGATGGCGATATTGCAATCCAGATCACAGGCCTGCGTCCTGGCGAGAAACTCTATGAAGAGTTGCTGATTGGCGACAACCCTTTGCCGACCCAGCACCCGCGCATCATGAAAGCGCATGAAGATTTTGTGCCATGGGCGGAGTTGACAGTACGCTTGCAAGTGTTGGTCGCGGCACTGAATGCCAATGACGTACCCGCTATCCGCACCCTGCTCAAAGAACTGGTGCCCGGCTACCAACCTGATGGCGAGGTGGTGGATTGGGTGCATTTGGCGCAGCGGTCGCAGGCGCGGGGAGGTCTCCTGGCCAATGAATTGGAATTTCTAAGTTGACCGGGAATCCTTATTCAACCGGCCACATACTTCTCGAAGCGCGTCTTGATGCCACCCATGGTTTCAGGCGTGAGCCGGTTGCCGTATTGGCTGACCACACGCCCTGCGGCCTGATTAGCCAGCCAGGCTGCTTGGGTGTGGCTGTGGCCATGCGTTACGGCGTAGAGAAAAGCACCGGCAAACATATCACCTGCGCCGTTGGTGTCGAGCGCTTTCACGCTGGCGGCGGGCACCGCGGTTTGCTGGCCACCTTCCAGCACCACGCAGCCTTGGGCGCCACGCGTGAGGCAAACGGTGCGCGCCAATTGGCTGAATTGCTGGCAGATCAGCTGCAGGTCTTGCGAGCCGCACCAAACCTGGGCTTCTTCCTCGTTGCAGAACAGGTAGTCCAGCCCCTGGCCGATGATGGCGTCCAGGCCGGGCCGGCAGAAGTTGATCATGCTCACATCGCTCAAGGTGGTGGCCAGGGCAACGCCGGCTTCTCTGGCAATTTGGCGCCCTTGCAGGGCCGCCTGCAGGCCGGTGGGCGACGCGGCGAGGTAGCCTTCCATGTAATAGATCTTGGCGCTGACGATGTCTTGCTCNNGGAATTTCTAAGTTGACCGGGAACTCAGGAGTCCATGTGGACAGCCCCACGGTGTCTAGTGTTTCACCCTGGTTTTTCGGGGTGCTAGAAGGCTAAAAGACCTAAATTGCGAGACAGACCTGCAATCAATAGTGCGGCACGCAAGCTCACTGAAAGCCTCAAGTTGGTCGCTACGCCTTAAAATTTGCCGATGCGCCTATCTATCGAACAAGTTGCAGCTATACGCAGAGATGTATCCCTGATAGCGGGAGATGCGGCGCGGGTGTGGCTGTTTGGCTCACGGGTACGTGATGACGCGCGTGGAGGCGATATCGACCTCTTGCTGGAACTGAATGAGCCTGTAGCAGAGCCCGCCCAGCTCTCCGCACGGCTTGCAGCCCGGGTGTCAAGATCCATATATGGCCGAAAAGTCGATGTGTTGGTCCAGGCCCCCAACCTCATGCGTTTACCCATCCACGCCGTAGCGCTTGCAGAAGGAGTTCGGCTTTGAAAAT